>JBFGQV010000099.1:0-9832 GCA_041563955.1 Alphaproteobacteria bacterium
CGGTGCTGGCCGCGGGCGGCCTGGCGGACGCCGGGTCCGTGGCGGCGGCGATGGGGCTCGCGGCGGCCGGCGCCTGGGTCGGCACCCGCTTCGTGGCGAGCACCGAATCCCTGGCCCACGACATCTACAAGGACCGCCTGGTGGCGGCAGGCCCGGACGATACACGACACGAACGATTCTATTCCTACGGCTGGGGCATCGGGGCGCCGTACCGAGTCCTGCCGCCGCAATCCCGCTGGAGCCCCCGCGGACTCGTCGCCGGCGGGCCGCGGCAGGTGGATCCGGAGGCCTGGGCCCGCGGGATAAAGGCGTATGCCGGCCAGGGCGTCGGGAGCATCGACTCGATCCTGCCTGCGGGCGATATTGTCCGCAGCCTGTGCGCGCGGCCGTCCTGAGAGATCACGGCCGCGCCGTGCCCGGCTGACTGAGCCGCACCGCCGCCTGGAGCCATGCCGATGTATGTCCCGAAGCACTTCGTTGTTGCGCAGCGCGATGCGCTCGACCGGGTGATCCGCGAGAACCCGTTCGGCCTGCTGGTCGGCACGGTCGATGGCGCGCCGTTCGCAACGCATCTGCCGTTCCTGCTCGACGGCGACCGGCTGCTCGGCCATGTCGCGCGCGGCAATCCGCACGGAGAATCGTTCGATGGCGCGGCGGAAATGCTGGCGGTGTTTTCCGGCCCGCACGGCTACGTCTCGCCGCGCTGGTATGCCGGCGGTCCCGCGGTGCCGACCTGGAACTACGTCGCCGTGCATGTCTACGGCGTGCCCCGTCCGATAGCCGACAGTGCCCGCGTGCGCGCGCTGCTCGACGCGCTGGTGGCCGAATACGAGGCGGGCGCCTGGACCCTCGACGGACAGGATGCCGACTTCGTCGACCGCATGATTCGCGGAATCGTAGCATTCGAGTTGCCAATCTCGCGGATCGAAGGCAAATTCAAGCTGAGCCAGAACCGGCCGGCGGAAGATCGCCGCCGGGTTGCGGGCGAATTCGCGGCATCGGGGGAAGCCGCGGAGCGGCGGCTGATGCAGCTTATGGTGGAGTTTTCCGGCGGTGATTGATGTTGCGCCGGCATGCGGCAGGGGCTACGGTCCGCCCGCATTTTCCGGGCAACGGCGGGGCAGGGATGAGCGACACGGCAAGCGAGCGGGGCGATCCCCGCGTCAAGACGCGCATCCGCACCACGCGGGTGGCGGCGGCCGTCGTGTTCCTCGGGCTCCTGTTCCTCGCCCCGGTCTGGGGGCGTCACGGCGTGGTCGCCGAAGTGCTGCGCTGGAGCGGATATCTGGCCCTGATCGTCGGCGTCATGGGGCGGGTCTGGTGTGCCGCCTATATCGGCGGCCGCAAGGGCCGGGTCATCGTCGATGTCGGCCCCTACTCGGTGACCCGTAATCCCCTCTACGTGTTCAGCTTCGTCGGGCTTGCCGGAATCGGGCTGGTGTCCGGAATGCTGACGGTCACAGCGGTTCTCGCGCTGGCCTTCGCCGTCTATTACCGCGGCGTCGTGGCCGGCGAAGAACGGTTCCTCGCCGACCGCCATGCAGAGGAATTCGGCGAATACGTGAAGCGGGTGCCGCGCTGGATCCCGCGACCGGCGCTCTACCGCGAGGCCGACGAGCCGATGGGACTGCCGCGCAACGTCCTGATCACGATCCGCGAAAGCTCGGCTTTCTTCGTGGTCCTGCCGCTGTTCGCGCTGATCGCCTGGCTGCAGGACGCCGGCGTCCTGCCCGTGCTGCTCCGACTGCCATGACGCCACAAGAGGGAAGAGAGGAACGAGACCGATGAATTTCCATTCCATGCTCGCCGAACGCGCCGATGCCGGCCGGCCGGTGCGGGTTGGGCTGATCGGCGGCGGCAAGTTCGGATCGATGTTCCTGTCGCAGGCGCGCCGGGTCGAAGGGCTGCACGTGCTCGGCATCGCCGACCTCGCGCCGGACCGGGCGCGCGCCAATCTCGAGCGCATCGGCTGGGAGGCGTCGCGCTGCGATGCGGAGTCGTTCAAAGCGGCGCTGAAGGACGGCACGACCTTCATCGCTGACGACGCCGAGGCGCTGGTCGCCGCCGACGGGCTGGATGTCGTCATCGACGCCACCGGCGATCCCGCCGCCGGCATCCGCCATGTCGGCCTCGCCTGCCGGCACACACGCCACATCGTCATGGTCAACGTCGAGGCGGACGCGCTGGCTGGCCCGCTGCTGGCGCGCAAGGCGCGCGAGGCCGGGATCGTCTATTCGCTGGCCTATGGCGACCAGCCGGCGCTGATCGCCGAGCAGGTGGACTGGGCGCGGACCTGCGGATTCGAGGTCGTCGCCGCCGGCAAGGGCACCAAGTACCTGCCGGAATACCACGCCTCGACCGACAAGACGGTGTGGGATTATTACGGCCTTACCGCCGAGCGGGCGGCGCTCGGCGGCATGAACGCCAAGATGTTCAACTCGTTCCTGGACGGCACCAAGTCCGGCATCGAGATGGCGGCCGTCGCCAACGCCTGCGGTCTGGACTGCCCGACCGACGGCCTGTCGTTTCCGCCGGTCGGCACGGATCGCCTCGCGGCGGTGCTCAAGCCCGAGGCCGATGGCGGCGTTCTCGCCCATCGCGGCATGGTCGAGGTGATCTCGTGCCTCAACCGCGACGGCACGCCGGTCGAGCGCGACCTGCGCTGGGGCGTCTACGTCACCTTTGCAGCGCGCGACGACTACGCCGCGCGCTGTTTCGCGGAGTACGGCCTGATCACCGACAACTCCGGCGTCTACACCGCGATGTACAAGCCGTGGCACCTGATCGGCCTCGAACTCGCGGTCTCGGTCGCCAGCGCCGCGCTGCGCGGCGAGCCGACGGGCGCACCGAAGGCCTGGAGCGGCGACGTCGTCGCGGTAGCCAAGCGGGACCTCGCCGCCGGCGAGACCCTGGACGGCGAGGGCGGCTCGACCGTGTGGGGCCGCCTGATGCCGGCCGCCGACAGCCTGGCCCTCGGCGGCCTGCCGATCGGCCTGGCGCACGACGTCCGGCTCAAGGCCCCGATCAAGACCGGCGAACCGGTGCGCTGGCAGGACGTCGAGATCGACGCGGCCGACGCTGCCGTAACGTTTCGCCGCGACATGGAGGTAGCCTTCGCGCCGAAGGCCCGGGCGGCGGAATGACCGGCATTGCCATCGTCACCGGCGGCGGACGCGGCATCGGCGCGGGCATCGCGCGCAAGCTGGCGCAGCGCGGATACGACGTTGCCATCTCCTACCTGCGCAACGAAGAGGCGGCAGCCGGGGTCGTAAAGGACATCGTGGCGAGCGGTCATCGCGGCCTTGCGGTGCGCGCCGACAACGGCGTGGAGTCCGATATCGTGCGGCTGTTCGAAACGGTCGACCAGGTCCTCGGCCGGCCGACGGTTCTCATCAACAATGCGGGCATCGTCGGTGAAGCCAGCCGGCTTGAGGCGGTGAGCGGCGACATCGTCAGCCGTGTCTTTGCCGTGAATATCGTCGGGGCGATGTTGTGTTCCCGCGAGGCGGTGCGCCGCATGTCGACCGCCTATGGCGGCCGCGGCGGGCGCATCGTCAACATCTCCTCCGTCGCCACCAGGGACGGCCGCCCCGGCGAGTGGATCCACTACGCGGCGAGCAAGGGCGCGATCGACGTGTTCACCATCGGCCTCGCCAAGGAGGTCGCGGCCGAGGGGCTGCGCGTCAATGCCGTCGCGCCCGGCGTCGTCGATACCGACCTGCACGCGGATGCCGGCCTGCCCGGGCGTGTCGGGCGCCTCGCCGCCGCCATGCCGCTCAAACGCGTCGCCCTGGTGCAGGAGGTGGCGCAGACCGTGGCGTGGGTGGTGTGCGACGCGCCGGATTACCTGTCCGGCGCCATCCTCCCCGTTTCGGGGGCGCACTAGGCGACAGCGGCGTGACCGAGGGGCCGCTCTTCGCATACCGGGCCCTGGTGGCCGACGGCAGGCTCGAGCCGGACCCGATGCAGGAGCTCGCGGCGGAAAAGCTGCAGTCGCTGTGCCGGGCGCTGAAATCCTACGAGCCCGGCGCCGGCCTGTTCGCCTGGAAGGCGGTGCTGGGCCTGGCGCGGCGGCGCGAGGACCCGCCGCAGGGGCTGTATCTCTACGGTCCGGTCGGGCGCGGCAAGTCGATGCTGATGGATCTGTTCGTCGCCGGCGCGCCGCTCGCCCGCAAGCGCCGGGTGCACTTCCATAAGTTCATGATCGAGGTGCACGAGGCGTTGCACCGCTGGCGCAAGAAGCAGAAGGCGTCGGGCGAGCGCGAGGATCCGATCGACCTCGTGGCCGCGGCGATCGCCGGGGACGTCTGGCTGCTCTGCTTCGACGAGCTGGAGGTGCGCGACATCGCCGACGCGATGATCCTCGGCCGCCTGTTCGAGGCGCTGTTCGCGCGCGGCGTCGTCATGGTCTGCACCACCAACACGCCGCCCGACGAGTTGTACAAGGGCGGCCTGCAGCGCGAGCTGTTCCTGCCCTTCATCGAGATCATCAAGCGCCGCCTCGACATCCTCGAGTTGACCGCGCGCAAGGACTACCGGCAGGCCCGGCTGGCCGGCCGCGAGGTCTGGCTGACGCCGCTGGACGACGCCGCGACGGCGGCGCTCGACCACATCTTCGACGACCTCGCCGACGGCGCCGGGGCGGCGCCCGAAGAGCTGACCGTCAAGGGCCGCACGGTGACCGTGCCGCTGGCCGCGCGCGGCGTCGCGCGCTTCCATTTCGACCAGCTGTGCCGCGCCGCGCTGGGGGCCGAGGACTACCTCGCCATCGCCGGGCGCTATCACACCCTGGTGCTGGACGGCGTGCCGGCGATGGACCAGGCGATGCGCAACGAGGCGCGCCGCTTCATCACCCTCATCGACGTGCTGTACGAGAACCGGGTGCGCCTCGCCGCCTCGGCCGTGGCGGCGCCCGAAGCGCTGGTGACTGCCGACAGCCACGCCGCCGAGTACCGCCGCACCGCCAGCCGCCTCGCCGAGATGCGCTCGCACGCCTGGGTGACCGCGGAGCGCGCCGCGAAAGACTGAATTCGCCTCAAATTGCGCGTTTAACGGAGTTTTAGGTCGCGTCCGTCAACCTGATGGACGCTGTCCGGCCCAGCATTGCCTCGGTCGGCAGACGGCTGTGGGGAGTGACATGCCAAGGCTCTTCTATCCGTTCGATGCCGCGGCGTTCTGGCGGCGGCTCGGCATCACGTCCATGCTGGGCGGTTTGGCGGTTCTGACCGGCGTCCTGGTCCTCACGATAAACCTGGGCGTGCCGCACAAGATCGTAGGCGGCCTCACAATACCACCAATGCTGTTGTTGTTGATCTGGGACATTGCGTTGCCGTTGTTCGTGCGCCAGCGCATCGAGGATGGCCTCAGGATCGACGAAAACGGGCTCTCCAGAACGGTCGCCGGTCGTCCGGAGTCCTGGAGCTGGAGCGACGTATCGGACTTCCGGCTGCACAGCCGGCTGCACCCGATGCGCCTGTTCATCGGGCGCAGCATCAGCTTTCGCGGGCCGCGCCCCGCCCGGCGGTCCCCGCTGGCCGCCCTCGTGAACAGGATCATGTTCGGCGGGCGCAACATCGCGTTCGGCAACAACTATCTGGTCGTGTCCGAGGAACTTGCCGACCGGCTCAACCGGTATCGCGACGTGGCGACGGGCGCGGCGCCAAGGCCAGCCACAGGCCAGCAGCCGCAGCCGCCAGAGCCGGTCCTGTTTATCGCCCGGGAGTCGCTGGACGCGGGCAAGCGTTCGAAAGCGGTGTTGATCCTGGCTGGGACAACGCTGGCGAGCGCCGCTCTCTTGGCCGGGATCATAATGTGGTCGGATCGCGCGCTGCCGGAATCGGTTGAGGAGTTCGTCGACAGCGACCGCATATTCGCGATCGTGCTTCCGGCGTTCCTGATCTTGATGCAGAGCCTGTCCCAGCATTTCTGGCAGTCTTCCCCGGCTGCCAACCTGATCCTGGCGGCGGCCGGCGGCCTGTTCAGCAGCAATGGACTCCAACGCAAGCTCTGGCGCTGGGACGAGATCGCCGATATCGGGGTCAAGGCGGCGCCCGCCGGGAAGGACGGGGAGTCGAGCGAGACCGTCAGTTTTACCGCGGCACACGATGGCACGAAGCCGGGCAAACCCCCCGCCGACGGGGAGGCCGGCGCGCTTGCCAATGCGTTCGATGATGCCTATGACGCGCCGCCCCGCGAGATCGCACGGCGTCTCGAAACCTGGGCGGAGTGGGGTCGGGCGCATGCCGGGCCGGTCACCGATGACGCGTTTGTCGAGGCCACGGCGGCGGCGCGGCCCGCAGCCTCCGCGATGCGTTACGAGCGGCAGGCCGCGCGCCACTCGGGCGCCCTGCGGACTCCCGCAATCCTCATCTTCTGGCTGGTTCAGTTGGGCGGGTTGGCCGCGCTGCTGGCGTTCTTCCTGCTGATTCGTGACGGCGTCTACGATCCGGCCCTGCTCTTCGCGGGACTGGGTGTTGTGTTCCTGCTGCTGATCGGCAGCATCGTGATTCTCTTCCTTGCCGTCGGCGGCAGCTTCAATTACCTGGAGATCGGGCCCGCCGGCCTCGTCTACCGGCGGCTCGGCTGGCTTCAGCGCTATGGCTGGCACGAACTCGCGCCCTTCGAACTCCACTCGGCGCGGCTGCGCTGGAGCAGCACACAGCGGTCGATAATTCTCTTTGCCGCGCCCCGCGACGACCGGATTTCCCGCTACATGCGCTGGGCGTACCGCATCGGCGGCCTCCAGCCCCGGGTCGTGATCGAGGACGTCTACGATATCGCGGCATCCGAAATCCTCGCGGTCCTGGAGCAGCACCGCAGGCCGGGCGGGCGTGCCGCGCGGCGGCCGGCCGCCTAGCGAGCCGCTGCACATGTGCCGGAGAATGTGGTGACCGCCGACAGGCACGCTGCCGAGTACCGCCGCACCGCCAGCCGCCTCGCAGAGAGGCGGTCCGCCGCGTGGGGACCGAGATGACGCTGACGGATGAGGAAGTCGCCCGCCGCAAGCCGGTCTGGTCCGCGCTCTCGGAACTGTGGCTCGATACCGAGTTGCAGGATGACGATCTTTCCCGGATCGCTGAGATCATGGACGAAAGCGGTTATTCCCTGGCGCAGTTGCGCCGGATCTATCTCTTCGACGTTGCCCCAGTGGTCTATCGAAACCTGCTGTGCGTGGCCGGCGAGTGGGCAGGATTCGATCGGGCATGGCTGCATGCCGCGATCGTCGAATCGCTCGATCGCCGGGACAGATTGTCCCGCCATCGCCGGCAGCGGATACGGCGCCGATTGCGCCGGTGGCCGCGGCCGCTGGCCCGGCTTGCCCTGCGGCTGTGGCGCTATCGTGCTGCGGGCCGTCGCCGGGATTACCTCATGACCTACGCCACCGAAGGCCACTGGAACGTCCTGGCCAGAAAGGTCGAGGCGCGTCGACAGAGGTAAGGCGGGCACGCCGTGCGACCTCCTGCCGGATAGGGCCGCCTTCATCCGGCAAGGCACCGCTCCGAAGCATTTCTCCTTGCCCTTGACCGCCGATTCGCGCTAGGAACCGGCTGTCTTTTCGGCAGTGCAGCATGGCCGCCGGACGCGCCGTCCGGCCGGGCGCGCTGCCGTTCGCAACCCCACGGCTCGCAGGACAGGGAATCCCATGGCACGCAGCAAGATCGGACTGGTCGGCGCCGGCAATATCGGCGGCACGCTCGCTCTGCTCGCCGGGCTCAAGGAGCTCGGCGACATCGCGCTCATCGACATCATGGAAGGCATCCCCGAGGGCAAGGCGCTGGACATCGCCCAGGGCTCGTCGGTCGAGGACTACGACGCCGTGGTCACCGGCGGCAGCGACTACGCGGCGCTCAAGGGCGCCGACGTGATCATCGTCACCGCCGGCGTCGCCCGCAAGCCGGGGATGAGCCGCGACGATCTGATCGGCATCAACACCGGCGTCATGCAGCAGGTCGGCGCCGGCATCAAGGCGCACGCGCCGGACGCCTTCGTCATCTGCATCACCAACCCGCTCGACGTCATGGTCGGCGTGCTGCGCGATGCCTGCGGCCTGCCGCACAACCGCGTCGTCGGCATGGCCGGCGTGCTCGACAGCGCCCGCTTCCGCTACTTCCTGGCGCAGGAGTTCGGGGTCTCGGTCGAGGACGTCACCGCCTTCGTGCTCGGCGGCCACGGCGACACCATGGTGCCGCTGATCCGCTATTCGACGGTGGCCGGTATCCCGGTGCCGGACCTCGTCGCCATGGGCTGGTCGACGCAGGAGAAGATCGACGCCATCGTCCAGCGGGTGCGCGGCGGCGGCGGCGAGATCGTCGCCCTGCTGAAGACCGGCTCGGCGTTCTATGCGCCGGCCTCCGCCGCGATCCAGATGGCCGAGGCATACTTGCGGGACAAGAAGCGGGTGCTGCCCTGCGCCGCCTGGTGCGACGGCGTCTACGGGCTCGACGGGCTCTATGTCGGGGTGCCGGCGGTGATCGGCGCCGACGGCGTCGAGCGCGTCGTCGAGATCGAACTGAACGCCGACGAGAAGGCGATGTTCGACAACTCGGTCAACGCCGTGCGCACCCTCAACGAGGTCGTCGCCAGCATGGCGGCCGACGCCGGCTGATCCGTCAGCGATCACAACTGCGGGAGTCCCGGTTGCGGACGGGCGGGACTTCGGCAACCCTACGCAAACAGGCGGGAGTGTCGGGATGAACATTCACGAATACCAGGCCAAGGCCCTGCTGGCCAAATACGGGGTCGCCGTGCCCCGCGGCCAGGTCGCCTACACCGCCAAGGAGGCCGAGGAGGCCGCCACTGCGCTCGGCGGTCCGGTCTGGGTCGTCAAGAGCCAGATCCACGCCGGCGGCCGCGGCGCGGGGCGCTTCAAGGGCAACGAGCAGGGCAAGGGCGGCGTGCGCGTCGTCAAGTCGGTCGAAGAGGTCAGCGCGAACGCCGTTGAAATGCTCGGGGCGGTGCTGGTCACCAAGCAGACCGGCCCGCAGGGCAAGGAGGTCAAGCGCCTGTTCATCGAGGAGGGCTGCGACATCAAGCGCGAGCTCTATCTCGGCATGCTGGTCGACCGCGCGAGCAGCCGCATCACCGTCATGGCCTCGACCGAGGGCGGCATGGACATCGAGGAGGTCGCCGCGAGGACGCCCGAGAAGATCGTCACCGTCACCATCGATCCCGCCACCGGCTTCATGCCGCATCACGGGCGCACCGTCGCCTTCGCGCTCGGCCTCGAGGGCGGCCAGGTCAGGTCCGCGGAAACGCTGCTGGCCGGCCTCTACGACGCCTTCACCGACCTCGATGCGAGCCTCGTCGAGGTCAACCCGCTGGTGGTCACGGGCGCCGGAGAGGTGATCGCCCTCGACGCCAAGATGAATTTCGACGACAACGCGCTGTTCCGCCATGCGGACGTCGCCGAGCTGCGCGACGAGGACGAGGAGGATCCGGCCGAGCTCGAGGCGGCGCGGCACGAGCTCAACTACATCAAGCTCGACGGCAATATCGGCTGCATGGTGAACGGCGCCGGCCTCGCCATGGCGACCATGGACATCATCAAGCTGCACGGCGGCGAGCCGGCGAACTTCCTCGACGTCGGCGGCGGCGCGACCAAGGAGCGGGTGACCAAGGCCTTCAAGATCATCCTCTCCGACCCGCATGTCGAGGGCATCCTGGTGAACATCTTCGGCGGCATCATGCGCTGCGACGTGATCGCCGAGGGCGTCGTCGCGGCGGCGCGCGAAGTCAGCCTGCAGGTACCGCTCGTTGTGCGCCTCGAAGGCACGAATGTGGACCTGGGCAAGAAGATATTGCGCGAATCGGGACTGCCGATCCTGTCGGCGGA
>JBFGQV010000100.1:0-9643 GCA_041563955.1 Alphaproteobacteria bacterium
ACGATGCCGCCACCGGCATCGCGCTGCGCCGCGAACAGCGGGTGGACGAACAGGTGCACCGTCAGGCCGCGGCTGGTGAGCGCCATGGTGATCGAGTCGACGAGGAACGGCATGTCGTCGTGGACGATCTCGACGACCGTGTGCGGCGAGTGCCAGCCGTGCTTCTCGACCCGCGGATTGAAGACCCGGATCTTGACCTCGCCGGGTCGCCGCTGGGCCCCGAACTGCCACAGCGACAGCGCCGCGCCGTACAGATCCTCCGGGTCGGCGCCGACGATGTCCTCGGGCGCGATGTCGTCGTAGTAATGGCGGATGAACTGCGCCGCCGCCTGCGCCCGCTCACCGGAAAAGCGGCCCTCGACCTTGGTGACGATCGCAGCGATCGTCTCCTGCTTCAGCGCCGTGGTCCGTTCCGTCATCCCGTCCTTTCCGCCCGCACCAGCGGGCGCGCCACCATCGACCGTCCGCAGGGCACCTTGCCAATGCCGCGGGACCGGGCCGGACCCCGCGGGCCGGCGCCGGAAATCCGCAATTCCATTAATACCCACCTTAGAGGCCGGGGCAAGGGGGGTTCACGGGCCGCGGCGGCGAATTGACGCGGTTGTGACCCGGCCCGGGCCGCGGCGGGCGCGCGGATGCGCGAAACGAGCCCATGCGTTAGGGTTTTCCGCGGGTTTCAGCGGCGTGTCCGGAACGGCGGATAACATCGGGGCGACGGTGCGCGCTGCGAGCGCCCGTTCGTGCCCGCTCATCCGGTGCACCGGATCTTGAGCCACACCCGGAGCGGCGGCCGCAACGCGAACGAGAGACAGGCGGGGCAGTTCTCATCCCAGTAGCCCGGCTTGCACTGCCGGCCGGTCGGCTCCTCGGTATAGCTGAACGTCCAGGGCCCGGGCGCCGCCCTCACCGCGGGCAGGGCGCTTTCGTATCCTGTTTCGGGACGCAATACCGTGAGGGTTTTCCCGTCCTTGGTCACCTTCCAGCTGATCTCCCGCTCTTCGTCCTTGACGCAACGGGTGTCCCAGGGCCAGTAGACGTTGACCCCGTCGATCACAGCGGGGGATCCAGGCCACACGTCGACCCGAAATTCGTGCCGCGCCCGGTGGTCGGAAACGCCCGCAACTTCGATCGTATCGGAGCCTCGTATTGTCCGGATCGGTAGGGTTCTCGGATCACCGGCATATCTCGCGTCGATCGACAGAACGACAGCGGGTGCCGGTGCGTCATCGTCTATTTCGGTGGCGGGAATGACGAAACTGGTTGCGAGCACGGGCGGAAACTCGGTAGCACCGACGGATACAGCCACCGGCGCCGGTTGATTGAGGGTCCAGCGGACGTGAAGATCCGTGTTGGGACAGCGGACCGCAGGCTCGATTGCCACGTCCCGGAAATAGTGGCCTGGACGCGAAGTCGCCAGGATCGCGGCGATGCCGGCGGCGAAGAGCAGCCACAGAGCCAATCGCCGAAACGCCCATCGGGTCATGTCCGAAACCCTCCCCTCGGAGCCGGGATCTGCAGGGCAAGAAACGCACAAATCGACCCCAAGAGGGCCGCCAGCATGTCCTGCGGATCGAAGGTGCCGGCCATTCCGAGACCGACGGTCTGCCTGAAGGCCGCGGCCTGGGCGATCTCGAACATCCAGCCGAGGGCAAGCCAGACGCCGCAGGCGATCGCCCGCATGCGCAGGGTCGGGGCAAGCAGCGCGGCCGTCATCAACGAGAATGCCATGGCGTGGAGAAGGCTGGGCAGCGATCCCGCAAGCGGACCGAGCAGCCCGCTGTCGTGAACCAGCACGGGCGGCAGGAACATGACGGAGCCGGCCGGGCGGTCGAGCGCATAGACCAGTCCGCCGGCGACCAGCAGAAACAGCCCGCAGAGGAACGGGACGGGCGCGTATCGGGTGGGAGTTTCGCTCACCGCTTCCCAGCGCTTTCATACCCTGATCCGAGCGTATCGGCGAATTGGGGCGGAAACGGGGCCACCGCATCGGGCCCAGTAAACCGCCCCTCGGGGGCGGTCGGCGGGTGTCCGGAAAAAGCTGGAGCGGGCGATGGGATTCGAACCCACGACTTCAACCTTGGCAAGGTTGCGCTCTACCCCTGAGCTACGCCCGCGTCGCGACGCCAAATATAGGGCCGCCGGCGGCGGCTGTCCAATGCGGCGCGCATCATACGCATTGCGCCGCGCATTGCAAGCGGCCTGTGCGCCCGCCGCCGGCGCCGGAGGCGGGGTTGCGGGGCGGCCGCCGCGGCGCTAAAAAACCGGCACCATGGACAGGGCGGCGGCATACGACGATGCGGGCCTGTTGGCCCGGCTGGACGAGCTCGGCATCGCGTGCAGGACGCATGCGCATCCGCCGCTGTTCACCGTCGAGCAGTCGCGCGCGCTGCGCGGCGACCTGCCGGGAGCGCACATCAAGAACCTGTTCCTGCGCGACAAGAAGCGCCGCATGTGGCTGGTCACCGTGCTGGAGTCCCGCGAGATCGACCTGAAGGCGCTGCGCCGGCGGCTCGGCGCCCAGGGCAACCTCTCGTTCGGCAGCGCGGAGCTGCTGATGGCGCATCTCGGGGTCATTCCGGGCGCGGTCACGCCGTTCGCCGTGATCAACGACCGCGCCGGCGAGGTGACCATGGTGCTGGACAAGGCGCTCGAAGGCGGCACGATGGTGAACGCCCATCCCCTGCGCAACGACAGGACCTCGGCGCTCGCCGCCGAAGACCTCGTGCGCTTCCTCGAAGCCGAGCGCCACCCCCCGATGATCCTCGATTTCGATTCGCAAGGTGAAGATTAGTCCCGGCGGGGCCTTGCCAGCGGCGGTGCAAGCGTCCATTTATGTCGCTGACGCGCTGCCACGCCGCACAGGGACGCGGGCCGAACGTGGCAGGCCGCCGGAAGGCAACGAATAACGAAGCCGGAACAGAACAATGGATCAACTGATCAGCCAACCGGTCGACGCCGGCACCCTGGTCTCGGACACCACCGACGCGGACTTCGTCGCCGACGTCATCGAGGCCAGCAACACCGTCCCCGTCATCGTCGATTTCTGGGCCCCGTGGTGCGGGCCGTGCAAGCAGCTGACCCCGGTGCTCGAGAAGGTCGTCAAGGCGGCGGCGGGCAAGGTGCGGCTGGTCAAGGTCAACACCGACGAGAACCCCGCCGTCGCGCAGCAGCTCCGGGTGCAGTCGATTCCCTCGGTGTTCGGCTTTGCCGGCGGGCGCCCGGTCGATGCGTTCATGGGCGCGCTGCCGGAATCTCAGGTCAAGGCGTTCGTCGACCGGCTGATCCAGGCCGGCGGCGGCGAGACCGGCCCGTCTCCGGTCGAACAGGCGCTCGAGCAGGCGGCGGCGGCGCTGGAGTCGGGCGACGCGGCGACCGCCGGCGCCATCTACCAGCAGATCCTGCAGCACGTCCCGGACGAGGTCCGCGCCATGGCGGGTGCGGCGAATTGCCACCTCAAGGCCGGCCGCCTGGACGAGGCCCGGGCGGTGCTGGCCGCGGTCCCGGCGGACAAGCAGAACGATGCCGATGTCGCCGCCGTGCGCTCGGCCATCGAGCTGGCGGCGGATACCGAAGGCGTCGCCGGGGACGTGGCGGAGCTGCAAGCCAGGGTCGCCGCCACCCCGACCGACCACCAGGCGCGCTACGACCTCGCGCTGGCGCTGTACGCCGGCGGCGACGTCAACGGCGCGATCGACGAGCTGCTGGAGATCATCCGGCGCGATCGCGAGTGGAACGAGGAGGCGGCGCGCAAGCGGCTGCTGAAGATCTTCGACGCCCTTGGCCCGACCGATCCCGTGACCGTCGAGTCGCGACGCAAGCTATCGTCGATCCTGTTTTCATGAGCGCCTTCGACCCGACATACGAGCAGCTGCCGCGGACGATTCCGGTCTTCCCGCTGCCCGAGGTGCTGCTGCTGCCGCGCGGCCGGCTGCCGCTCAACATCTTCGAGCCGCGCTACCTTGCAATGGTCGAGGACGCGCTGGCGGCTGACCGCATGATCGGGATGATCCAGCCCCTCGAATCGGGCGGCGGAAACGGCACGCTGGAGCTGTACAATACCGGCTGCGCCGGCCGCATCTGCCGCTTCGAGGAGACCACGGACGGCCGTTACCTGATCGCACTGGCCGGGGTTTGCCGCTTTGCCGTGCGCGAGGAGCTGGAGCCCGTCTCCGGATACCGCCGCGTCGCGGCAAACTGGACCGAGTTCCGGCGCGACCTCGATCCGGCGACGGAGGCGGGGCTCGATCGCGGGCGCCTGTTATCGGCGCTGCGGGCCTATTTCGGCGTGCACGGCATCGAGGCGGACTGGGAGGCGCTGCACGAAGCCCCCGACGAACGCCTGGTCACCTGCCTTGCGATGATCTGCCCGTTCGGCGCCTCGGAGAAGCAGGCGCTGCTCGAGGCGCCCGACCTGCCGGCGCGCACCAAGGTGCTGACCGCCCTTGTCGAGATGGGGGCCGCCTCCTGCGGCCCGATGTGCCAATAGTCCGCACGGGACCGACGACGATGGCGCAGGACAAACACGGCGTGGATCCCAAGCTGCTCGAGAACCTCGTGTGCCCGCTCACCAAGACGCCGCTGCGCTACGATGCGCAGACCGGCGAGCTGATCAGCGACGAAGCGCGGCTGGCCTACCCGATCCGGGACGGCGTGCCGATCATGCTGCGCGACGCGGCCCGCAGCCTGGAAGATGAAGGTGACTGACATGAACGCACCCGCAAGCGGTTTCGGCGTGACCCGCTGGCCGACCGAGATCCGGCTCAAGAAGAAGGACAAGGCGCTCGAGGTCGATTTCGACGACGGCAGCAGCTTCAGCTTCCCGGCCGAGCTGCTGCGGGTCGAGAGCCCGTCGGCGGAAGTGCAGGGACACGGGCCGGGCCAGCGGCAGACGGTGTCGGGACGCCGGCATGTCGGCATCATGGAGATCGAGCCGGTCGGCAACTATGCGATCTGCATCAAGTTCGACGACCTGCACGACACCGGCATCTACACCTGGGACTTCCTGTACAAGCTGGGCCAGACCAAGGACGAGGTCTGGCAGGCTTATCTCGCCGAGCTGGAGCAGAAGGGCCTCAGCCGCGACCCGCATTAGCCGCCGGGCGACGCTCGGCTACAGCGCCTCGCCCCTGACCAGCCGCGGCAGGTCGCCGACCACGCCCATGGCGTGACGCATGAAGAAGCGTTTTACGGGCGGCAGGTGGTCGACCGCCGCAAGGCCGAGGTCGCGGGCCAGGCGCAGCGGCGGAAAATCGTTGGAAAACAGGCGGTTCAGGATGTCGGTGACGGAGGTCAGCAGCACCGAATCGAAGCGCCGCCAGCGCTCGTAGCGGCGCAGCACGTCGGCCCCGCCGATGTCGAGGCCGAGCCGACGGGTGTCGATGACCGATTCGGCCAGCGCCGCGACGTCGCGCAGGCCGAGATTCAGCCCCTGTCCCGCGATCGGGTGGATCGCATGCGCCGCGTCGCCGACCAGGGCCAGCCGGCGGTCGGTGTAGCGCGCCGCATGCTGCAGCGACAGGGGATAGGTGAAGCGCGGCCCGAGCAGTTCGATCGCGCCCAGCCAGTCGCCGAAGCGGCGGCCGAGCTCGGCGAGGAACGCGGCGTCGTCCAGCGCCATGTAGCGCGCCGCGAGGTCCGGCCGCTCGGTCCACACGATGTTCATGCGGCGGCCGGTCATCGGCAGCATCGCGAACGGCCCCGACGGCAGGAAGTATTCCACCGCGACGCCGCGGTGGTCGCGCGCGTGGCCGACGGTGCAGACGATCGCCGTCTGGTCGTAGGGCAGGCGCGTCACGGCGATCCCTGCGCCCTCGCGGGACGGCGAGTTGCGGCCCTCGGCACCGACCACCAGGCGGCACCGGATCCGCCGCCCGTCCTCCAGCACCGCCGCGGCGCCGCCGATCGTGCGCTCCAGCGTGGCGACGCGGGCCGGCGCGATGCGGTCGAGCGCGGGCAGCGTCGCCGCCTGCTCGAACAGGGCCCGCCGGATCACCCGGTTCTCGATCATGTAGCCGAACGGCTGGTCGCCGACGGCGCGGTGGTCGTAATGCAGGAACAGCGTCGAGGGGCCGCCGTCGACGGTGCCGTCGGCGACGCGGATGTCGATGATCGGGCCGGCGTCGTCCGCGAGATACGGCCACAGGCCGATGCCGCGGAACACCTGGGCCGAGCCGTGGGCGATCGCCGAGGCGCGCCCGTCGAAGCCGCTGTCGAGCTGGGCGTCGGGCAGCGCGCTGTCGATCACGACGGTGGCGATCCCGGCCCCCGCCAAGGCGTTGGCCAGGGTCATCCCGACCATGCCGCCGCCCAGGATCAGCACCTCGGTGTCGATGTCCGGCGCCCCGCCCGCGGCGGATTTCGCTGCTTCGACCATGGCGGCAGAATCCACGGCGCCGAAGCCGGCGTCCAGCCAAAAACGATGGCAGCACGTGTTTGCATACGAAATGGGCACAGATGACAGATTGCCGGTTTTTTGTGCAATCATCATCGAAACGCCCCGCGCTGCGCCGCACAATCAATCGAATAACGAACTGAAAAATAGATGTTTTTCCTTTCGCCGCCCGGTTGGCACGGAACTTGAGAAGGGGTCGCCATCATGCGCCGCCCGGATCGCGGCGCGCGGCCCCGAACGGGCCGATCGTGAAAATGGCATAGGGGGAGCCCCGCTATGAAACTCGTGATGGCGATCATCAAGCCATTCAAGCTCGACGGCGTTCGCGAAGCCCTCACCGAACTCGGTGTCCAGGGCCTGACCGTCAGCGAGGTCAAGGGGTTTGGCCGGCAGAAGGGCCAGACCGAGATCTACCGCGGCGCCGAATACGCCGTGAATTTCCTGCCCAAGGTGAAGATCGAGGTGGTGGTGACGGACGATATGCTCGACCGGGTGGTCGAGACCATCCAGGCCACCGCCAGCACCGGCAAGATCGGCGACGGCAAGATCTTCGTCATCGACGTCGCCCAATCCGTCCGAATCCGCACCGGCGAGACCGGCGAAAACGCGATCTAGGAGGAAATCTAATGAAGACAGCAACTTCCGGGCGCACACGCCTTGCCGGCCTCGTCGCGGGCGCGCCACTCTTGATGTTGGCGACGCCGGCCCTCGCTCAGGACGCCCTCGACAAGGGCGATACCGCGTGGATGCTCACCTCGACCGTGCTCGTCCTGATGATGACCATTCCGGGGCTGGCGCTGTTCTACGGCGGCATGGTCCGCAAGAAGCACACCCTGTCGATGGTGATGCAGAGCTTCGCCATCGCCTGTCTGGCCACCGTGGTGTGGATGATCATCGGCTACTCGCTGGCGTTTTCCGACGGCGGCGGCGCCAATGCCGTTGTGGGCGGGCTGAGCAACCTGTTCCTTGCCGGCCTGACCGCCGATGCGATGTCGGGCAGCATTCCCGAGACCGTCTTCATGACCTTCCAGATGACCTTCGCGATCATCACCCCGGCACTGATCACCGGCTCGCTCGCCGACCGCATGAAGTTCTCCACCCTCCTGGTGTTCGTCGCGGTGTGGATCGTCGTCGTCTACGCGCCGATCACCCACTGGGTGTGGGGCGGCGGCTTCCTCGGCGAGGACGGCGTGCTCGATTTCGCGGGCGGCACCGTCGTGCACATCAATGCCGGCGTCGCCGGCCTTGTCGCCGCGCTGATCGTCGGCAAGCGGCACGGCTACGGCCGCGAGTACATGGCGCCGCATAACCTCGTGTACAGCATCATCGGCGCCTCGCTGCTGTGGGTCGGCTGGTTCGGTTTCAACGCCGGCTCGGCGGTGGCGGCCGACAACGCCGCCGGCATGGCGATGGCGGTGACCCAGATCTCGGCGGCCGCGGCGGGGCTGAGCTGGATGATCCTGGAATGGACCCTGCGCGGCAAGCCGAGCGTTCTCGGCATCGTCTCCGGCGTCGTCGGCGGCCTCGTCGCGATTACCCCGGCGGCCGGCTTCGTTGCTCCGGGCGGCGCCCTGGTCATCGGCCTCGCGGCCGGCGCCCTGTGCTTCTGGGGCGCGACCTGGCTGAAGAACAAGCTGGGCTATGACGACTCGCTCGACTGCTTCGGCGTGCACGGTATCGGCGGCATCGTCGGCGCGGTGCTGACGGGCGTGTTCGCCATCGAGGCGATCGGCGGCACCGCCGGCGCCCTCGAGGGCAACTGGGGGCAGATCATCATCCAGCTGGAAGGCATCGTCGCCACCATCCTCTGGTCGGGCTTCGCCACCGCGGTGATCCTCTTTATCCTCAAGGCCGTCATGGGCCTCAGGGTCGATACCGAGGCGGAGATCGAGGGCCTCGACCTCGCCATCCACGGCGAAACGGTGCAGTGACCGGCAGCGTTTCGTCGCAGACCTTCGGGGAGGGGGCGTCCGCGCCCCCTTCCTTTTGCCGCGATGCCGGGGATTCGTCGCCGCCCGGGCCGCCGTCACAATTCCGCCGCCCTCGTCGGATAGCTTGAGATCGCGGGCCGGGGCGCGTAGTATCCGGGACCGCGAGTTTACGTTTTGTACGCGTCGCCGCGCGGACCTCCCGGCGACGCGCCTTTGTTGGATTGCAAATGCGCGACAACCCTGCACTGGACCAGCTCGGCGACTACCCGTTCCAGCGGCTTTCGGCCCTCCTGAACGACCTGCCGGCCGCGCCCGGGCTGGCGCCGGTGCTGATGCATGTCGGCGAGCCGCAGCTGCCGCAGCCGGCGCTGGTGGCCGAGGCGGTCGCGGCGGCGGCGCATCTGTGGAATCGCTACCCGCCGGTCGAGGGATCGGCGGCGTTCCGCTGCGCCGCCGGCGACTGGCTGAGCCGCCGCTATCGCCTGCCGGACGGCATGGTCGACCCGGAGCGCAACGTGATCGCCGCCTGCGGCACCCGCGAGGTGCTGTTCCAGGCGGCGCTGGCCGCAGTTCCGCGCGGCGCCGGCAACGGCGACGGCCGGCCTGCGGTGCTGATGCCCAACCCGATGTATCACGTCTATTACGGCGCCGCGCTGCTGGCCGGGGCCGAGCCGGTGCTCGTCTCGGCGACGGCGGAGACCGGGTTCCTGCCCGATTACGAGGCGCTCGACCCGGCGGTGCTGCGGCGCACCGCGCTGGCCTATCTGTGCACGCCGGGAAACCCGCAGGGCGCGGTCGCCTCGCTGGCGCGGCTGCAGTCGCTGATCGGCCTCGCGCGCGAGTACGGGTTCCTGCTGGCGCTCGACGAATGCTACTCGGAGATCTGGCGCGGCGCGGCGCCGCCGGGCGGGCTGGAAGCCTGCGCCGCGATGGGCGGCGACATGGACGGGGTGCTGGTCTTCCATTCCCTGTCCAAGCGCTCCAGCGCGCCGGGCCTGCGCGCCGGCTTCGTCGCCGGGGATGCCGCCGCGCTGGCGCGGCTGCTGCGCGTGCGCAGCTATGGCGGCGCCCAGGTGCCCGGCCCGGTGCAGGAAGCGGCCGCCGCCCTGTGGCGCGACGAGGCGCATGTCGAGCGGAGCCGGGCGCATTATGCGGCGCTGTTCGACATGGCACACCGGATTCTCGGGAACCGCGCCGGCTACCATGATGCGCCGGGCGGCTTCTTCCTGTGGCTAGATGTCGGCGACGGCGAGGCGGCGACCCGCGCCGCGTGGCGCCACGGCGCCGTCAAGGTGATGCCGGGCGGCTATATGAGCCGCCC
>JBFGQV010000101.1:0-9501 GCA_041563955.1 Alphaproteobacteria bacterium
AGGGCGGCGGCGGTCGGCTCGTTGATGATGCGCAGCACCTCGAGGCCGGCGATCTTGCCGGCGTCCTTGGTCGCCTGGCGCTGGGAGTCGTTGAAATAGGCGGGCACCGTGATCACCGCCTGGGTGACGGTCTCGCCGAGAAAGCGCTCGGCGGTCTCCTTCATCTTCTGCAGGATGAAGGCGCTGATCTGGCTGGGGCTGTACTTCTTGCCGTGCGCCTCGACCCAGGCATCGCCGTTTTCACCCTCGACGATGCGGTATGACACCAGGCCCTTGTCCTTCTCGACCTCCTTGTCGCCGTAGCGGCGGCCGATCAGGCGTTTGATCGCGAACAGCGTGTTCTCGGGGTTGGTGACGGCCTGGCGCTTGGCCGACTGGCCGACGAGTCGCTCGCCGTCCTCGCTGAAGGCGACCATCGAGGGCGTCGTGCGCGCGCCCTCCTCGTTCTCGATAACCCGGGCGTTTGAGCCCTCCATGACCGCGACGCAGGAGTTCGTGGTCCCAAGGTCGATGCCGATAACCTTGCTCATCGTCTCACTTCCCTTTCAGCGGGCGCCAGCGACCCGATCGATCGGCGCCGTCCGGTGCCCCCGGTGGCAATTGAAAAACCTGTCATTTCATCTTCGCGCCCCGTAACGGGGCGGGTCTTTGGGCTATATAGGGTGGGGTTTCGGGCCGTGCAACCGTCGGCGCGGCGAAATCGCGGGCCGCGGCGTCGGGGGCTGCGCGACCGGCCGGATCGCACTATTCTTGGCCGCGCCATGATCGTCTCGGCAAGCTACCGCACCGACATCCCGGCGCTCTACGGCGACTGGTTCCTGAGCCGGCTGGCAGCCGGCGACGCGCGTGTCGCCAATCCCTATGGCGGGGCGCCCTACCGGGTGTCGTTGCGGCGCGGGGACGTCGACGGCTTCGTGCTGTGGACCCGCAACATCGGGCCGCTGGCCGGCCGGCTCGCCGAGATTGCCGCGGTCGCCCCGTTCACGGTGCAGTTCACCGTCACCTCCTATCCGCGGGCGCTCGAGGCGGGGGTCATCGACACCGCCGCCGCCATCGCCCAGATCCGCGAACTCGCACGGGTCTGGGGCCGGCGCGCGGCGGTCTGGCGCTACGATCCGATCATCGACACCGACCTCACCCCGGCGGGTTGGCACCGCGAGAATTTCGCCGCCCTGGCGGCGGCGCTGGCCGGCGCGACCGACGAGGTGGTGGTCTCGTTCGCGCAGATCTATGCCAAGACGCGGCGCAACCTTGACGCCGCTTCGCGAAGGCACGGCTTTGCCTGGCGCGACCCGGAAGACGACGAGAAGCGCGGATTGATCGGCGAGCTCGCGGCCATCGCCGCAGGGCACGGCATGCGGCTGACCGTCTGCACCCAGCCCGCCTTGGTCGTCGCCGGGGCGGCGGCGGCGCGCTGCATCGACGCGGACCGGCTGTCCGACGTCGCCGGGCGCGCGATCACGGCACGCGTCAAGGGCAACCGGCCGGGCTGCCTGTGCCACGAGTCGCGCGACATCGGCGCCTACGATTCGTGCCCGCAGGGCTGCGTCTACTGCTATGCGGTCTCGAGCCGGGCGGCGGCCAAGCGGTTCCTCGCGGCGCACGATCCGGCGGGCGAGAGCCTGCGCGCGGCGCCGAACCGTAATGTGTCGTCAGGGTCATGAGCATCGGCGGCCTGTCGCGATCATGCGCTGGCAGCCGGCAGGGTTCGACTATTCCGGCGCCTCGGGCGCCGTCTCGAGGAGCCGGGCCGCCTCTTCGAGGCAATCCTCCGGAACCATCAGGCGAAATCCCGTCAGGACGGCGGGCGGGAACTGGTTCCCGCCCAGATGCTCGTCGAACAGAAAGGCGGGGATGTCGTGGGCCTCGAGCGCCGACTTCGCAATCTGCGCTTCGGTGAAATCGTTGAATGTTTTGACGTGTATAAGCCCCGCCATCGCGCTATTCGGATGTGTCCTGGCCTGCCCCGTTCCCGGCGCCTTTTTCTGCCGCGGCCTCGGTCGCGGCCGGCTTTTCCGGCTTCGGGCCGCCCTTCGAGAGGCCGACCATGGCGGCGCGCAGCAGGCGGTCGTGCAGGCGGTAGCCGGGCTGCATCAGTTGCACCACGGTGCCGGCCGGCTTGTCCGGGTCCTCGAGCTCGAACATCGCCTGGTGGAAATTGTGGTCGAAGGGCTGGCCGATCGGCTCCAGCTTCTCGATGCCGTGGCGCGCGAAGGCGTCGAGGAAGTCCTTCTCGATCAGCTCGACGCCGGTGACCAGATCCTTCGCCCAGCCAACGCCGTCCGCGCGCGCCTCCTCGGGCAGCGCCTCGAGCGCGCGGCGCAAATTGTCGGCCACGCTCAACAGGTCGCGGGCCAGCCCGACGGCGCCGTATTTCGCCGCCTCCTGGCGGTCGCGCTCGGCCCGGCGGCGGGTGTTCTCGGCGTCGGCCAGAGCGCGCAGGAGCTGGTCCTTGAGCGACGCGACCTCCGCCTCCAGCGCGGCGATGCGGTCATCCGGCGCGGGCTCCATGCCGGCGCCGGCGGCGACCTCGCTGGTCTGGTTGGCGTCGGCCAGCGCCTCTTCGGCGGCTTCGGCCTCGGCGGCGGCGCGCGCCGCCTCTTCGGTCCGTTCGGCCTGCGTCTTTTCGGCAGCCTTCTTCTTGTCGGTCATGGCGATCCTTCTCGTCTCAGGCTGATGGCTATCCGATCACCTTGCTGATCAGCTTGGCGGTGTAGTCGACCATCGGAATGATGCGGCCGTAGTTCATCCGCATCGGCCCGATCACGCCGATCGCGCCGACCAGCCGTTCCTCGCGGTTGGTGTAGGGGGCGATGATCATCGAGGCGCCGGCCAGCGTGAACAGCTCGTTCTCGGCACCGATGAAGATCTGCACCCCGTCGGCGACATCGGCGGCGTCCAGCAGCTTGATCAGCGCCTCCTTGGTCTCCAGCGCCTCGAACAGGGCCCGGATCTGCTCCAGCTGGGCGGCGCCCGCGACGTCGTCCAGCAGGTTCGCCTGGCCGCGCACGATGAGCACGCCGGCGCCCGAATCCTCGGACCAGGTGGCCAGGCCGGTCTCGACGACCTGCGTCGTCAGCTCGTCGATCTGGCCGCGATGGCTCTTGATCTCGGCGAGGATCTCGTCGCGCGCCTCCTTGAGGGTGCGGCCGACCAGCTTGGCGGCCATGAAATTGCTCGCTTCGACGAGGCTGGAGGCCGGCATGCCGAGCGGCAGGTCGATGACCCGGTTCTCGACGCCGCCGTTCTCGTCGACCATCACCACGAGGGCCCGTCCGGGGCCGAGATTGACGAACTCGATATGCTTGAGCCGCAGGTTGCGCTTGGGCGCCATCACCAGCCCGGCGCAGTGCGACAGGCCGGACAGCAGCGTCGTCGCCTCCTCCAGCACCTGCGGCACGCTGCGCCCGGAAACCTGGCACTGGCTCTCGATGCTGCTGCGCTCGTCCTTGGTCAGCGCGCCGACCTGCAGGATGCCGTCGACGAACAGCCGCAGCCCCTGCTCGGTCGGCAGGCGGCCGGCCGAGGTGTGCGGCGCGAACAGCAGCCCGAACTCCTCGAGGTCCGCCATGACGTTGCGGATGGTCGCCGGCGACAGTGCCATGCCGAGACGGCGCGACAGGGTGCGCGAGCCGACCGGCTCGCCGGTCTCGACATAGGCCTCGACGACGTGCCGTAGAATCTCGCGGGAGCGCTCATTGAGTTCGGTGATCATGGTGCCGCGAATGTAGTGAGCGGCATGGGGAGCGTCAATGCGCGGCGGGGGCTGGACGCGGGACGCCGCAGCGGCTACGGTCCGCCCGCCCGCAACCCCGATGCAGACCCCGGAGATCAGCCCATGCGGCCCTCGAACCGCGCAACCGACGAACTGCGTGAAGTGACTCTCGAGCCCGGCATCTCGAAGCACGCCGAGGGCTCCTGCCTGGCGCGCTTCGGCGATACCCACGTGCTGTGCACCGCCAGCGTCATCGAGCGCGTGCCGCCGTTCCTGCGCAACTCCGGAAAGGGCTGGGTGACGGCCGAATACGGCATGCTGCCGCGGTCTACCGGCTCGCGCACCGACCGCGAGGCGGCGCGCGGCAAGCAGAGCGGGCGCACCCAGGAGATCCAGCGGCTGATCGGGCGAAGCCTGCGCGCGGTCACGCGGCTCGAGGGGTTCGGGGAGCGCCAGATCACCGTCGATTGCGATGTCATCCAGGCCGACGGCGGTACGCGCACGGCGGCAATCACCGGCGCCTGGGTCGCACTGCACCAGGCTTTCGCGCACATGCAGCGCATCGGCGCGATCGCGGAAATTCCGCTCGGCGACCAGGTGGCGGCGGTCTCGTGCGGCCTGTGGCAGGGAACACCGGTGCTCGATCTCGACTACGCCGAGGATTCGATGGCCGAGGCGGACGCGAATTTCGTGTTCACCGGCGCCGGCGGCATCGTCGAGGTGCAGGGCACCGCCGAGACCGATCCGTTCTCGCGCGAGCAGCTGGACGCGATGATCGAGCTGGCGCGCAAGGGCATCGGCGAGCTGACGGCGCTGCAGCGAACGGCGCTCGGGCTGTGACGCACTGAACCCTAAGCCGGCAGGCGGTGGACGACGCCGTCCGACAGGCGGCGCTCGATGGCATCCCAGATCAGCGCCGCGACCGAGACGTTGTCGAAGCGGTCGATCTCCTGGATCCCGGTCGGCGAGGTCACGTTGATCTCGGTCAGCCAGCCGCCGATCACGTCGATGCCGACGAACACCAGCCCCTTGTCCACCAGCGTCGGGCCGATCGCCTCGCAGATCTCCTTCTCGCGGCTGGTCAGGGTCGCCTTCACCGGCCTGCCGCCGGCATGCATGTTGGAGCGCGCCTCGCCGGCGGCCGGGATGCGGTTGATGGCGCCGGCCGGCACCCCGTCGACCAGGATGATCCGCTTGTCGCCCTTGCGCACCTCCGGCAGGTAGCGCTGCACGATCGCGGGCTCGCGGTAGAGCTGGGTGAACAGCTCGAGCAGCGCGTTGAGGTTCTCGTCCTCCGGCGGCACGTGGAACACGCCCGCGCCGCCGTTGCCGAACAGCGGCTTGACGATGATGTCGCGGTGCTCGCGCCGGAAGGCCATGACCTCGTCGCGCGAGCTGGTGATCAGCGTCGGCGGCATCAGCTCGCCGAAATGGGTGACGAACAGCTTCTCGGGCGCGTTGCGCACCGACACCGGATCGTTGACCACCAGGGTTTCCGGGTGGATGTGCTCGAGCAGGTGGGTCGCCGTGATGTAGGCCATGTCGAACGGCGGATCCTGGCGCATCAGAACCACGTCCATCGTGGCCAGGTCGACGCGCTCCGCGGCGCTCAGCGCAAAATGGTTGCCGCGCTCGCGGCGCACGGTGAGCCCGTTGGCCTGGGCGTACAGCCGCCCGTCCTCGAAGGTCAGCGCATGCGGCAGGTAGTAGAAGACGGCGTGGCCCCGCCGCTGCGCCTCCAGGGCCAGGGCGAAGGTGCTGTCGGCATCGATGTCGATCGACTCGATGGCGTCCATCTGGATGGCGACGGCCAGACTCATTTCGGCATCTCCGTCAGGATCGGTTCATGCCCGGCGCGCCCGCGTTCAGCCGGATTGACCGCTCAGCCGCTGCAGCAGGAGGGCGGCGTCGTGCCGCGGCCCGTCCAGGGTCTCGCGCGAGATGTACTCCTCGAGCGCGGCGACCGCGTTGTCGATGCGCCCGAGCCGCGCGTCGAGCAGCGCCTTCTCGCGCCACAGCGTCTTGTCGTCGGGCGCGATCCACAGCATGCGCTCCAGCGTGCCGGCGGCAGCCTGGTAATCGCCGCTGCGCGACTGGCGCAGGCGGATGTTGTTCTGCAGCCGCACCAGGATCTCGCGATCCGGCACCGCGACGTGATGCGCCGGCCGCAGCTCGGCCGCCTCGTCGCCCTGCGCCTTGAGCAGCTCACGCAGGTCGTGGGCCGACTGCGGCGCGCACCGGGCGAAGGGGTCGAGAATGGCGCGCCGGCCGAGATGTTCCATGCGCAACAGGAAATGGCCCGGAAAGCTGAGCCCGACGATCTCCCACCCCTGCGCGCGGACCGCATGGATGCACAGAATGCCGAGCGCCACCGGCAGGCCGCGCCGGCGATCGATCACCCGCATCAGGTTGGCGTTCTGCAGGTCGTCATAGGTGCGCCGGTCGCCCTGGTAGCCGTAAGCGGCGAACACCACCTCGCGCAGCGCCCGGATGCGGGTGTCGAGCGAGTCGGCCCCCGCCGCCGCCTTGCGCAGATCCTCGGCGAGCAGGCCGAGGTGATCCCGGTACCGCGCCAGCGGCACGCCCGGACGGTCGAGCCCGGCCAGCACCAGCGCCGCCTCGGCGATGTCGATGCTGTCGGCCGGATCCTCGCCGAGCCGGCGCAAGAAGGTATCGGCCTCGTCGCCCGAAGTCACGCGTCACGCTCCCGCATCAGGAGATCTGATCCGCACATAGGGCACGACGCGGCGCACATAGTCAATCCGCCGCGCATGCGCGACAACGCGGTCGAGCTCCTTCTGGCTTTGCGCGATGCCCATCAGGTAGATCGTCCGGTTCACGGTATCGATGGTGTAGTTGATGCTGCTGATTTCGCCGTCGAACAGAATGGCGCTGCGCAGTTTGGTGGTGATCCACGAATCCCGCGCGGCGTCGGACAGGGTGCTGGTATCCTTCACCTCGATCTCGTTGATCACCTCGGCGACGCCGTCCGCCTGCCACGCCAGCCGCGCCGCGTCGATCCGGTTCTCGGGATTCGGCACGATCCCGGTCAGCAGCACGCGGCCCTCGACGACCTCGATATCGACGCGCTGATACACCTTGACGTCGAATTCGAGCAGCTTGCGGTTGACGCTCGCCTGGATGGCGCTGTCGGAAATGGCCGTCTTGACCGGCCGGTCCTGGGCGACGACCGTCGCACCGACGGCGGCGCCCCCGACGACCAGCGGCGCGCAGCCGCCCGTCGGCACAATTGCCGCGCACAGCAGCAGGAGGACCGTGCGCGAGCGGATGCGGCGAAGGCGGTTCAGTGGCATCTCTCAACCTGTCTCGTCGTTCACCAGATAGCGTTCTTCCCGGACGAACTTAGCGATTGCGGGTCGGCCCGCCAAGCGTCAACCATGTGGTGCGGCCAGCGCCAGGGTGTGACCAGCATGACGTCGAAACGGATGTCGAGGGCGGCGAGATCCGGGCGCGCCGCCACCACCCAGCCCGCCGCCCGTACCAGCCGCTCGCGTTGCCGCGGTGTCACCGCCTCCGCCGCCGTTCCGGCATCGGGCCGCGCCTTGACCTCGATGATCGCCAGCACCGGACCGCGCCTTGCGACGATATCGATCTCGCCGACCGGGCTGCGCAGGCGCCGGCCGAGGATCCGGTAGCCGCGCAGCAGCAGGCTGGCGGTGCACGCCGCCTCGGCCCAGCGGCCGCGCCGGTAGGCGCGGTGGCGTGCCGCCCGGCTCACGCGTCCCCGTCCGCGTCACGCGATGCGGCGAGCGCGAGGGCGCGCGCATAGACGTCGCGCCGCGGCGCCCCGGTGGCCTCGCTGACCGCGGCGGCGGCATCGCGCAGGCTCATACGGGCCAGGGCGTCGCGCAGCAGCGAGTCGATGTCGGGCGGGGCGGCGTCCGCGGCGGGCGGCGCCACCACGACGACGACCTCGCCCTTCGGCGGGCCGGCCGCCGCGTAATGCTGCGCCAGCGCCGGCAGCGTGTCACGGCGCACCTCCTCGTGCAGTTTCGTGAGCTCCCGCGCGACCGCGGCCGGGCGCGGCCCGAACGCCTCGGCCATGTCGGCGAGGGACGCGGCGAGCCGTCGCGCCGATTCGAAGAAGACGAGGCTGGCCGGCACGTGCATCAGGTCCCGCAAGGCGGCCAGGCGCGCCGCGTGGCGCGGCGGCGGAAAGCCCGCGAACAGGAACCGGTCGGTCGGCAGGCCCGCGGAGACCAGCGCGGCGAGCCCGGCGGACGGCCCGGGAATCGCGTGTACGGCGATCCCCTCGGCCAGCGCGGCGCGGACCAGCTTGTAGCCGGGATCTGAGACCAGCGGCGTGCCGGCATCGCTGACCAGCGCCACTGCGGCGCCGTCGCGTAGCCGCGCGAGCAGCTTCGGGCGCATCTTTTCCGCATTGTGTTCATGATATGGAAAGGTTTGTGCCGCAGTAATGCCATAGGCGCGAAGTAACTTTGCGGTAACCCTGGTATCTTCGCAGGCAAGACTGTCGGCGGACGCGAGGACATCGAGGGCGCGCAGTGTTACGTCGCGAATATTGCCGATCGGTGTGGCGACCAGGTACAGCCCCGGCGACAGTTTACTTCGCTCGGACACAGGGCTAGGCTGCCACCGCGATCGACCACTGGCAATGATTCGGCCGGAGCCGTCAGTAGATGTTGTCCTGTTTTCGTCGTTTTTCTTTGACACGATCGTTTCTCATCGGCGCCGCCGGCCTCGTGCTCGCGGTGTCGGGTTGTGCCGGCCCGCAGGACGGAACTGTAGGGTCGCCGAGGGACCTCAGGCAAGTGTCGGCCGCGCGCCAGACCAGCCCGCCCTGGCCGGCCGCGCCTTCGCTGCCGCCGCTCGCGGACCTGGAAATGGAGATCACGCCGCGCGGCCGTGCGCAGTTCCCGCCGGAGCAGCTGGCCGCGACGGCGGGCGTGCCGGTGGCGATTCTGCTGCCGCTCAGCGGGCCGCGCGCCGAGCTCGGCAAAGCGATGCTGGACGCCGCGCAGCTGGCCGTGTTCGAGGTCGCCGGCCAGAACTTCGTGCTGTTGCCCTACGATACGAGAGGGACGCCGGAAGGGGCCGAGGACGCGGTGGCCCGCGCGCTCGGCCGCGGCGCCAAGCTCGTGCTCGGGCCGCTGCTGGCCGATTCGGTCGCGGCGGTCGCGGCGCAGACCCGGATCTCCGACGTCAACGTGGTCGCCTTCTCCAACTCGAGGCGGGTCGCCGGCAACGGCGTCTACATCCTTGGTTTCGCGCCGGACCAGCAGGTCGACGCGATCGTCGATTACGCGGCATCGCAGGGCTTCAGCAGCTACGGCGTGCTGGCCCCGTCCAACGACTACGGCGAGGTCGTCGTCGAGGCGCTGTACGCTTCGACCGAACGGCGCGGCACCGTGGTCACCAAGACCGGTTACTACGATCCGGCCGCCGCCGATTTCTCGGAAGCGGCGCGCGCGCTGACGGACTACGACCTGCGCCGCGAGGAGCTGCTGCAGCAGATGGCCGCCCTCGAAGGCAAGACCGACGAGGTCTCGAAGCAGGCGCTGGCCAAGCTGGAGGTGCTGGACACCATCGGCGATCCGCCCTTCGACGCGGTGCTGCTGCCGGATGCCGGCCAGAACCTCCGCACCCTGGCGGCGCTGATGAACTTCTACGACGTCGAGCAGCCGACCGTGCGGTTCCTCGGCCTGCGCGCCTGGGACGGCACGCCCGAGGTGGTCGCCGAGCGGGCGCTGCAGGGCGCGTGGTTCGCGGCGCCGCCGGTCGAGGAGCGGCAGAAATTCGAGGTC
>JBFGQV010000102.1:0-9499 GCA_041563955.1 Alphaproteobacteria bacterium
CAGTGGATGTACTCGCCGTCGACGAACCAGAGCTGGTGCACGCCCATCGAGCCCGGCCCCTTGCAGTCGAAGAAGGAAATCGATTTCGGCGTTTCCGGCGTGCTGATGTCGAACAGTTCCAGGCCGGCATTGTCGATGTCGAACCCGGCGGCGTTGCTCTCGGGCCGCTCGCGGGTCTGGTAGGCGACGGCCATGATGTCGCCGACGACCTCGAGCGAGTTGGAGCGCATGCGCTTGTGCGGCAGGTCGGTCTGGATGACGACCTTGGGATTGCGCGGGTCGCTGACGTCGACGCCGGTGAAGTTCTTCGGCGGCCCCTCATGCGCCAGCCACATGATCCGCCGCCCGTCCCTGGCGAGCTGGATCGACATGCCCTCGCCGATGCCGCCATAGCCGGTCAGCGTATCGTGGCCGATCAGTTTCATGTTCCATGCGTCGTCTTTGCTCATGCTGTCCTCTTTCGCTCCTGGTCTCGGTCTCAAGCGGCCTGGCGGATCACGGCGTCGAGCGCCCGTTCGACGCCGTCACGCGGGATGTTGCGGGTAATGAACACGATCTTCGTGCGGCGGTCGCCGCCGGGCCACGCATCGAGCATGGCCGGCGGGTGGAACAGGTGCTGGACACCCTGGATGACGACCGGCCGGTCGCTGCCGGCGACGTTGACGATGCCCTTGATGCGCAAGAGATCGGCCCCGCGCAGCGACATCAGCGAGCCCAGCCATCGGCGCAGGGCGGGCGCCTCGATCGGCGCGTCGCGCACGATGCAGAAGGATTCGACGTCGCCCTCGGCGCCGTGGACGTGATGATTGTGCGCGCCGGCGTCCTCCGCCCAGCCGGGATCGAGCCGGCGCTCGCCCGGCCCGTCGTCGCCGATCAGGAGGTCCGGATCGATCTCGCCGTTGGCGATCTCGTAGACCGGGCTCAGCGGGTTAAGCTGCTTGAGATGCGTGACCAGGGCGGCCACCTGGCCGGCCGCGGCGAGATCGGTCTTGGTGATGACCAGGCGGTCCGCGGCGGCGGCCTGCCGTTCCGGCTCGCCATAGGTCGCCAGCTGGCCGAGCCCGTTCACCGCATCGACGGTCGCGATCACGTTGCCGAGCCGGAACCGCTCGGTCACGCTGGGCTCGCCCAACAGGGTCTGCAGCACCGGCGCCGGGTCGGCAAGGCCGGTGGTCTCCACCACGACGCGGGCGAATTCGGGGATCTCCCCGTGGTCGCGCCGGCTCGCCAGCTGCAAGAGCGTGTCCACGAGGTCGCCGCGGATGCTGCAGCACACGCAGCCGCTCTTCAGCAGCACCGCGTCCTCGAGCGCCGTCTCGACCAGCAGGTGGTCGATGCCGATCTCGCCGAATTCGTTGACGATCACGGCGGTGTCGGCGAGGCCGGGATGCTGCAGCAGCCGGTTCAGCAGCGTCGTCTTGCCGCTGCCCAGGAACCCGGTCAGCACCGAGACGGGGAGGGCCGCCTCGTTGCGTCTCCGGCTGGGATCGGTGCTGTCGGTCATTCGTCGATCCGCGCCTCGAGATAGGGCATCGAGCGGACGACGACGTAGCGCACCGGCGCCTCGCCGCTCACCGTAAAGCCGCATTCGGCGCCCCTCGGGATCTCGATCACGTCACCGGGCTCCGCCGCGCGGCTTTCGTTGGCGACCCGGACGTCGAGCCCGCCCGACAGCACGTACATGAACTCCTCATGCGCCGCGTTTGCAGCCGGCCGCTCGTAGCCGGCCGGGTATTCGAAGAACCCGAAGGCCAGGCGCTCGCCCTCGATCCAGCAGACGCGGTTACCCGAGGCGGCCGGCGCATCCAGCGAGTCGAGGATCGGGTAGTAGCACGCGCCGAGCCCGTGGACGACCGCCTGCGATTTCTCCGGCTCCTTCTTCCGGCCGGCCCATTTTCCGGTCGCATGGATCCGGTTCACCTCCTCGACCGACATCGCCTGGTCCGGCGGCGCCTCGTCGGCGGCGATGCCGACGACCGTCCAGGTCTGATCCTTGATGTAGAGATAGCTGAGGTCGCCATCTTCGGTCGCCTTCATCGAATGGCGCGCATAGGCCGGGACATGGACGAAAGTGCCGGGCGAGACGATGCGCCGGTCCTCGCCGACCACCGCGTTGATCTTGCCGGCCAGCGGGAAGATCAGCAGCTCGTTCGGGTGGTAATGCAGTTCCGAGCCGGTGCCCGCCTCCTTGAAGATGCGGCAGAAATACATGTACCGTCCCTCGATGATCGGGGCCTTGCCCGTCGACAGGTGCGGCGTCAGATAGGTGCTGTCGAGGTTTTCGAACCTGTGGAAGGGCATGCCTTTCTGCTCCCTCATCACGCCGCGTGCCGCCGCGGATCGTGCGGCGCTCCGTGTCGTCCCGGAATCTTCCCCCGGCGCGGCGCATCTGCTACGGTCCGCGCCAGAGGTTGCCCTGATGAACCGATTTTTCACAGAATACGCCGGGCGCGCCCCGCTGTCACCCCGTCGCGGCGTTGTCGGCAACCGAACGGATGAAGGCGGGCCGCGCGTGCGGGACCGCCTGCCTGAGCCGGCGCCGGCGCGGTGAGCGTGGAAACCGGAAACGGCCTGGGGTCGCCCCTGGCGCGGCCGGCCAATTGGATCGCGCTCGCAGCAGTGGCCGGCGGACTGCTGCTGCTGTTCTGGCCGCTGCCGGACGGCGCGGCGGCGCTGCCGGTCCGCGCCGGCGGCCTGGTCGTCGCCACCGTCGGCCTGTGGGCGACGCACGCGATCCCCGAGCACATCACCTCCCTCGGCTTCATGACCCTGGCGGTGGTCCTGGGGATTGCGGCGCCGGGCGTTGCGTTCTCCGGCTTCGCCGGCGGGGCGGTGTGGCTCTTATTCGGCGGCATCATCATCGGGCTCGCGGTATCCGATTCGGGGCTGGGCCAGCGCATCGCGCGGTCGGCGCTGCGCGGCCTCACCCGTTCCTACGCCCGCGCGGTCTGGGGCTTGATGGCGGCGTGCCTGCTGCTCGCCTTCCTGATGCCGGCGAGCATCGGCCGCATCGTGATCCTGATGCCGATCGCGCTGGCACTGGCGGACCACATGGGCTTCGCCCCCGGCAGCCGCGGGCGCACCGGTTTCGCGCTGACGGTCGGCTGCGGCAGCTTCATCCCGACCTTTGCGATCCTGCCCGCGAACCTGCCCAACGTCGTGCTGTTCGGCGCCGCCGAAACGGTCTACGGCGTAATCCCGACCTATGCGGAGTACCTGCTCTGGCACCTGCCGGTGATGGGGGTGCTGCGGGCCGCGGCGCTGGTCCTGATCATCCTGGCGATGTTCCCGGACACGGCCCGCGCCCCGGACGCCGAGCCGGAGCCGACTCCAATGTCCGCGCGCCAGCGCAACCTGCTCATCGTGCTGTGCCTGACCCTCGGCCTGTGGGCGACCGATTTCATCCATCACGTCTCGCCGGCCTGGGTGGCGCTGTTCGCCGCCATCGTGATCCTCGTGCCGGCGTTCGGCCTGGCGCCGCCGACGGCGCTCGCGGACAAGACCAATTTGCGTCCGTTCTTCTTCGTCGCCGGGGTCCTGGGTGTCGGTGCGCTGGTCGCCGACAGCGGCCTCGGCACCGAAATCGCCGCATTCCTCGGCCGCTGGGTGAGCTTCGATCCGGCCCGACCGTTCCTCAATTACTTTTCGCTGATCGGAATCTCGATGGTGTTCGGCACCGCCGCCACCGTGCCGGGCGCGCCGACCTTCCTGGTACCGCTGGCGCAGGATCTCAGCACCGCCAGCGGCATGCCGCTGATGACGGTACTGATGACGCAGATCGTCGGCCTGTCGGCGATGCTGCTGCCCTATCAGTCGCCGCCGCTCGTGGTCGCGATCGGGCTCGGCGGCGTGCGGATCCGCGATGCCGTGCGGGTCATTCTCGCCAGCACCGCGGCCACGCTCGTGGTCCTGGCGCCGCTGAATTACCTGTGGTGGCGGCTTCTCGGTCTGATCGGCTGACCGGCCGGATTGAAACGCCGGGGGACCTGACTAGTCTTAACCGCAAGCATCGACGCAACGCAGCAACAGCAAGGGGGACCGAAAGATGGCGGATGCCACCGCAACCAGGAACAAGGGGGCCGTGAAGGCCGGCAACGGGAAGTACGGTTTCATGATCGCCGAGCTCGACGCGATCGAGGCCGGCACCGGCTATTCGACCTCGCGCGGCGGCGTGCTGGAGGGCGAGCGCATGCAGGTGGGCCTGATCCACAAGGCGCGGGGCACCGGCTCGCGGCCGCACTCGCATCCGAACGAGCAGTTCAACTACGTGCTCCAGGGCACGTTGAAGGTGGAGATGGACGGCCAGGAGTTCCTCGCCCCCGCCGGCACCGTCGTCTACGTGCCGCCGAACATGGTCCACTCCATGGTCGCAACGCAGGAGGAGGACGTGATCTTCTACGTCGTCAAGGACCTGTCGCACGGCATCGTCGGCAAGGCCGCGGACGGTAGCATGAGCGGCGCCCATTTCGACCCCGGCTTCGAGCCGGACTAGGATCCCTTCCGGCGCCTGGAGAAGAGCACCGGATCACCCGGCGATGCTGTCCTTCGCCGGCGGCCAGGTCTCAGGGGTGGCGCGCTGGTACTGCGGCGGGTAATCGACTTGCACGCCCAGCGCCGCCGCCGCGTGCAGGCCCCAGCGCGGGTTGAACAGCATGCCACGGGCCAGCGCCACCAGATCCGCATCGCCCTGCGCGATGATCGATTCGGCCTGGCGCGGCTGCGTGATCATGCCGACCGCGATGGTCGGGATGTCGGCCTCCTTGCGTACCTTCGCCGCGATCGGGACCTGATAGCCGAGCTTGACGGGCACCTTCTGATCGGGATCGATGCCGCCGCTCGACACGGTGACGATGTCGGCGCCGCAATCCTTGAGCGCCGCGGCGTAGGCGACCGCGTCGTCCGGCGTCCAGCCGCCGTCGACCCAGTCGGTGCCGTTGATGCGCACGCTCATCGGCCGGTCGGACGGCCAGGCGTCGCGGACCGCCGCGGCGACCTCGAGCGGGAATCGCATGCGGTTCTCGCGCGAGCCGCCATACGCGTCCTCGCGCCGGTTCGACAACGGCGAGACGAAGCTGCTCAACAGGTAGCCGTGCGCCGAATGCAGCTCGAGGAACTCGAAGCCGAGCCGCGCCGCCCGCTGCGTTGTGGACACGAAGGCCTCGCGGATATCGTCCATGCCGGCGCGGTCGAGTTGCTGCGGCACAAGCCAGCCTTCGGTGAAGGGCAGGGAGGAGGGGCCGACGACGTCCCAGCCGCCATCGGCCCTGGCGACGGGGCCGCGGCCGACCCAGGGCGCCGCGGTCGACCCCTTGCGCCCGGAATGGCCCAGCTGGATGCCGAGACGGGCGCTGCCGACCGCGCGGACGGTTTCCAGCACCTTCGCGAAGCCGGCCTCGGTCTCGTCGTCGTATAGGCCCGTGCAGCCCGGCGAGATCCGCCCCTGCGCGGTCACCGCCGTGGCCTCGACAATCAGGAGGCCGGCACCGGAGTTGGCCAGCATCCCGAGATGGACCCGGTGCCAGTCGCCGACGACCCCGTCCTCGACGCAGTACTGGCACATCGGCGAGACGACGATGCGGTTCGGCAGCTTGAGCCCGCGCAGCTCGATCGGCGAAAACAGCTTGCTGGACATGCTCGACACTTCCTTCCTGAAATGCGGGGGAGTTCTAGACCGGCGCGAATCCGACGGTCATGCCGCCGCAGACATGCAGCACCTGGCCGGTGACGTAGGATGCGTCGGGCGACAGGAAGAACGCGATCGCGGCCGCGATCTCCCCGGGCTCGGCAAACCGTTTCATCGGGTTGCCGGCAAGGAACGCCTCGACGAATTCGGGCGGCGCGCCGTCGATATTGTTGCGCCTGAACATCTCGGTCGCGGTCGGCCCGGGCGCGACCGCGTTGACCGTGATGCCGTGCTCGGCCAGCTCCAGCGCCCAGGTGCGGGTCATGCCGATGATGCCCGCCTTGGCCGCGGCATAGGCGGTGCGTCCCTCGCGCCCCAGGGCGCCGCGGCTGGAGATGTTGACGATGCGGCCGTATCCCCGCTCCCGCATGCCCGGCAGCACCGCCTGGGCACATTGCACGGCGACGCGCAGGTTGATGTCGAGAACCTCGTCGAACTTGTCGAGCTCGACCGCGCCGAGCATCTGCACGCGGTTGAGGCCGACATTGTTGACGAGGCCGGCGACTTCGTGCTGCGGGACGATCCGCTCCAGCGCGGCCGCCGTGGCGCCGCGGTCGGCGAGGTCGGCCGCAACGAAGTCGCCCGGGAAATTGTCCTCTGGCGGGGTGCGGGCGATGCCGATGACAGGGATCCCGTCGCGGGCCAGCAGCGCGGCCGTCGCCCGGCCGATGCCGCGGCTCGCCCCGGTGATCAATACTGCGCCCTGCGCCATCGCCACTCTCCTGTGCCGCAGCCGCGGCCCTGCGACCGGCCACCTTTGCTCGGTCCGTCCCCGGCCGTCGCTCAGCCCGCGGCGGGACTATCCATAGCGCCTTGACATCAACTCGGCAAAGATCATTATGCGGAAAATCGGTGCACCCTGTGATACAATGATGTTCGAAATCACCAACAGCGCGGTTGTGGCCGAGTCCGCGCCGGGCGATAGTGCGGGGGATCCTGTCAACCCATGAAGACCGTGCGGTCCGTCGAACGAGCCATATCGATCCTGTTTCTCGTGGCGCAGAACGATCGGCCGCTCGGCCTGTCCGAGATCAGCCGCAGCGTCGGGCTCGACAAGGCAACGACGCTGCGCCTGCTGACGACGCTCGAGGGATCGAACCTGATCCAGCAGGACACCGCGACGCGCCGGTATCTGCTGGGCGGCGCCGTGAACCAGCTGTCGGGCGCATGGCGCAACGACCTGCGGCAGGTCAGCCGTCCGTATCTCAAGGCGCTGTGGCGCGACACCAACGAGACCGTGTGCCTGGCCTGTCCGCGCGGGCTGGAGCGCGTCTACGTCGAGATCTTTCCGTCGATGCACGAGCTGTCCGACGTGCCGGCAATCGGCCGCGCCTACCCGATCCATGTCGGCGCCGCGGGTGCGGTGATGATGGCGCATGCCGCCGAGGCCGAGGTCGAGCACATCCTGCGCAGAAGCGGTTTGCCCGCCGCGCCCGACAGTGCCGAGGTCCGGCGCCTGCACAAGGACTGGAAGGCGGCGCGCCAGCAGGGCTACGCCTTCAGCATCGGCCACCCGAACAAGGGCAGCTCGGCGATCGCCGCCCCGGTGTTCGACCGCGACGGCGAAGTGGTGGCGGCCGCCGTCGTCCGCGGCCCCGACGTGCGGCTGACCCGCGAGAAGCTGGTGCAGCTGGCGCCGGCCGTCAAGAAGACGGCGGCGCAGATTTCAGAGGCGCTCGGCTATCAAGACGCCAGGCTTGCGGTCGGCGAGTAAGGGGTGCGCCGGCGCCGCGGCGCCGCGGGGATGGGTGAGGAGATGATTTCGGGACAGACTGAGGCCAGCGAACGTCTGCCGGCGACGATCCTGACCGGCTTTCTCGGCAGCGGCAAGACCACATTGCTGAACCGGCTGCTGACCCATGAGGGCATGGCCAACACGGCCGTGATCGTGAACGAGTTCGGCGAGATCGGGCTCGACCACCTGCTTGTCGAAACGCCCGACGAGAGCATGGTGCTGATGGACAGCGGCTGCCTGTGCTGCACCATCCTCGGCGACCTCGTCCAGACGCTGCAGACCCTGCTGGCCAAGCGCATCACCGGCGCGGTGCCCGCCTTCGAACGCGTGGTTATCGAGACCACCGGCCTTGCCGACCCGGCGCCGATCCTGCACACGCTGATCGCCGATCCGGACGTCACGACGTACTACCGGCTCGACTCGGTGGTTGCCGTGGTCGACGCGGTCAATGCCGGCAACCAGTTCGACGCGCATTTCGAATCGGTCAAGCAGGCCGCGGTCAGCGACCGCATCGTCATCAGCAAGACCGACCTTGCCGACCCGGACGCTGTGACCGGCCTCATCGATCGCTTGCGAAGCATCAATCCGGGCGCCGCAATCTTCCAGGCGGTGATGGGCGAGATCGAGCCCGACAGGCTGTTCGGATCCGGCATCGGGCCGGAGCCGGGCCAGAGCCGGGATGTCGGCGCGTGGCTCAGCGCCCAAGCGCATCACGACCACGCGGCGCATCGCCACCGCGACGGCATCCAGACATTCGCGGTGACCCGCGAGCGGCCGATCGAACCGGCCGGACTCGAGCTGTGGCTCGATCTGCTGGCGTCGTATCGCGGCCCGAACCTCTTGCGCGTGAAAGGACTGCTCAACGTCGCCGGCCAGCCGGTGGTCGTGCATGCGGTCCAGCACCTGTTCCACCCGCCGGTGACGCTCGATGCCTGGCCGGACGACGAGCGCCGCTCGCGGATCGTGTTCATCACCCGCGGCGTCGGCCGCGCCGACATCGAGGCGACGCTCGACGCGCTCGACTTCAAGCCGGCGCCGCCGGACGGCTCCGGCACCCTCCAGCCTGCGGATTACGCGCGCTTCCTGTCGCTGGTCAAACGCTTCGAGGAACCGTCGGCGTGATCGGGGCGCCGTCGGGCTCGACCCTTGACGCCCTTTCCCCGTGCCGACTAATCTGCGTTTTCTGAAACTCGGGTGCACCCAGTGCGCCGATCCAGAATGCGCTTTCGAAGGTGCCGCCGCACCCGCGGCCGGTAGCCCGGCGAGCGCCAACGACGAGGCGGACCAGCAGCAATGGCAGCGACGAACACGAAGGTCATCACCGGCGGGACTCTGATCGACGGCAACGGCGGCCCGGTCGTGGCGAACGCGGCGGTGGTGATCGAGGGCGCGCACATCAAGGCGGTCGGCGCAGAGGGCTCGATCGAAATCCCGGCGGGCGCGGAACAGATCGACGCGACCGGCAAGACCGTGATGCCGGGCATGATGGACCTGCACATCCATCTCAACATGTTCAACAACCGGACCTTCAACAATTACCGGGTCGCCACCTGGGAGGTGACGCCGGAGCTGCAGCAGATGTACTGCCTGTTCCATGCCCAGCTGTGTTTCGAGATGGGTTTCACGACGCTGCGCGACCTCGGCTTCATCAGCAGCCGCGGGCTGATGACGCCGCAGCTGTGCGCCGTGCGCGACGCGATCGAGGCGGGCATCTTCGCCGGGCCGCGCATGGTGGTCGGCGGGTTTACCTACATCACCAACTCGCATCTCGAGCTGATCCTGCCGCGGGCGTCCCTGCGGCCCGGGTTCCAGAACGCCGACGGTCCGTGGGAGCTGCGCAAGCTGGCGCGCACGAACCTTCGGACCGGCTGCGACGTGATCAAGACCTGCGCCTCGGGCGGCGGCGGCACCGACAAGGAGGAGCCCGACGTCCGCAACATGACCCAGGAGGAGCTCGACGCCATCGTCGACGAGGCGCACGCCTTCCACAAGCGGGCGGCGGTCCACTGCTTCACGCCGGAAGCGCATCGCATGGCGGTCAAGTCGGGCTGCGATACCATCGAGCACATGGTGTTCCACGA
>JBFGQV010000103.1:0-9264 GCA_041563955.1 Alphaproteobacteria bacterium
CGCACCTCATCCCGCATCTCGGCGTAGTACCTGTCGATCTTCGCGCTGCCCTTCGCCTCGTAGATGTGGCGGTTGACGATGCACACGCCGATTGTCCGGCTGGCGACATGCACCCCGTCCTCGATCCGGCGCATCCACAGCCGCATCCGCGCGCGGTCTTGCGGAGATTGCGGGCGGAACGGCGGCTCCGGGAAGGCGTCCTCGAGGTATTCCAGGATCACCAGCGATTCCGCGATGGCTGCGCCGTTGTTGACGACCACCGGAATCAGCCCCTTGGGATTGAGGCGGTGGAAGTCCTCGGGCAGCTCGTCGACGTCGCCGCGCGCCGTATCGACGATGACGCTCTCCCACGGCAGCTGCTTTTCCTCCAGCAGGAGCCGCACCCGCTGTGCCGCCGTCGAGCGGTCGTAGTGATAGAGCGTCAGCATCACGTCGGCTCCCCCGGGCCCGGCGCGGACCAGGGCGGCCCGTCCAGCGCCGCGTGGGCGCCGACGGGGATGAGCCCCAGCGGGTTGATGCGTTTGTGGGCGCGGTAGTAGTGGTCGATGATGTGGTCCATGTGGACGGTCTCGCGGACGCCGGGATGATCCAGCAGGTCGCGCGTGTAGCGCATGATGTTGCGATAGCTGCGGAGCGGCCGGCGGCTGCACTTGAAGTGGAAGTAGTAGACCGGATCGAAGCGGATCAGCGTCGGGAACAGGCGCCAGTCGGTCTCGACGATCCGCTCGCCGAGCAGGTAGCGGCGGTCGTCCAGGCGCGCCTCCAGCGTATCGAGCGCGTCGAACAGCGCGGCGACCGCCTGCTCGTAGGCCTCCTGGGTGCGGGCGAAGCCGCTGCGGTACACGGCGTTGTTGACGTTCATGTAGGTGAAGTCGTTCAGAGCGTCGATCTCGTCTCGCAGCTCCTCCGGATAGAATTCGGCCCAGCTTGCGGCGAGGGGGCGGAACGCGTCGCCCAGCATGCGAATGATCTCGGCCGACTCGTTGTTGACGATCGCAGAGGTCGCCGCATCCCACAGCACCGGCACCGTCACCTTGCCGGAATAGTCTGGGTCCGCCTTCGCATAGAGCTCATGGAGGTAGCGGGTCCCGTTGACCGTGTCGTCGGTCGCGCCCCGATAGGCCGCGAACTCCCAGCCCTTGTCGCGGTTCACCGGGTGGACGACCGAGACGCCGATCGCCTCTTCGAGGCCGAGGACGCTGCGGTAGATCAGCGCCCGGTGGGCCCAGGGGCAGGCGTAGGATACGTAGAGGTGATAGCGGCCAGCCTCGGCCGCAAAACCGCCCGTGCCGCTCGGCCCGGGGCTGCCGTCCGCGGTGATCCAGTTGCGGAACGCCGACTCCCGCCGCACGAACCGGCCGTCCTTCTGCACCTCCGGGCTTTCGGTGTCCGTCCAGACACCGTCGACCATGATCCCCATCCCGCTCCGTCCCCCCGCTGTTGTTTCGCCGTCGGCCGCGCCGCCGGCAGGGCAATCACGCCGCCCGGCCCACTGTAGCCTGTCTCGACCGGCCCCCCGAATATGCCCCGGCGGCGGCGCCGTCACAATGGCGGCGCAGTGTCGTGCAGGGTGTTGTGCCGCGAAACGCGAAAGGTTGTCTTAACGGTTCCTGCTGTAATGCTGGGTGCCTGAACGCCCATCGCATCTATCGGCCGACACCGGCCAGGGAGACGACGGTGCAGCAAGTGCGGCTCTCATTCGGCGACGTCCTCAACATCTGGCGCATCCTCGTCGCTGTCGCCGTATGCCAGATCATCGGCGGCGCGATCGGTGTCGCATATGGCTACCATCATTTCTGGTTCATGAATCTGTGGGCCGGCGGCGCGCTTTCGATCCCGTTCGGCGTTGCGGCAGGCGCTGCGTGGCATTTTTCCCGTTCCAGGGCGCCGCGCGAATCGCTGCCCATCGCCGGCCTCGTGGTGCTTTGCGGCGCCCTCGTGTTCGTCGCCGCCGTTGCGATCGCCATTCCCGAGATGCGCTCGGACATGCGGAACCTCGAGCGGATCGCCAGCCTTCCCGAGGCGGGGCCCCGGCAGGTCGCCGTGTTCGGGCGCAGCGGCGAGCCGGAAATCATGACGCTGAGCGATCCCGAGACCGTCGCCGCCTTTGCCCGTTCCATCGCCGATGCCGTCGGACATTCCCCGAACCATCCCCGATACAGCCATTCTTGGCGCGTGATCGTTTCGGGTTCCGACCGGTATGTTTTCGAGTTGCACCTCGACCCGGCCTTTCCGGATAGCGTCATCGGATATACCCTCGCGATCGGCGAGAACTGGACCTCCGGAAGTTTCAGGAGCGTTGCCCTGCGGCCGTGGGTCGAGGCGCACTTGCTGTCTGACAGCGCCGCAAATTGAACGGCCAGAGGCCGCACACCGCTTCCCCGAAACCCGCGGAAAACCCTAACGCATGGGCTCGTTCCACGCCGCGGGGGCCGGCGGGTGAACCGGCCCCGTCTCCCCGCACGGCGCTGGCAGGCAGACCCTGCAATCCGTATCATGGCCCGCGGCGGTCGGCATCGCGGTCGGTCAGGACTCAGTGGCCAACCTGACCTGCCGTCATTGCGAGGCGCTAAGCGCCGCGGCAATCCAGCAGGACGGGTCAATGGATTGCTTCGCCTGCGGCTCGCAATGACGACCGGAGCGTTGCGCTGTCGGACCTGAAGTGGCGCACATGCGTCGAAGCAGTGATGCGGCCGAGAGAGGGGGTCCCGCATGAGCATCGTCGACGTCATCCATCTCGCGGCCGCGCTGCTGACGCTGTCGGCGCTGTTCGGCTATATCAACCACCGCTGGCTGAAGCTCCCGCACACCATCGGCCTCGTCATCATCGCGCTGTTCGCGGCCCTCGGCACGATTGCCGTCGACGCCGCGGTGCCCGCGCTGAAGCTGCGCGAGACCGCGTCCGCCGTGCTGTCGGAGATCGACCTGCCGGACACGCTGATGAAGGGGATGCTGAGCCTCCTCCTGTTCGCCGGCGCCCTGCACGTCGACCTCGATGCGCTGGCCTCGCGGCGCTGGGCGATCGGCAGCATGGCGACGCTCGGCGTGCTGATCTCGACCGCGATCGTCGGCACCGGCGCCTGGCTGATGCTATCCTGGCTCGGCATCCCGCTGCCGTTCGCCTGGTGCCTCGTGTTCGGGGCGCTGATCTCGCCGACCGACCCGGTCGCCGTGCTCGGCATCCTCAAGACCATCGAGGTGCCGAAGTCGCTGGAGGCGAAGATCGCCGGCGAGAGCCTGTTCAACGACGGCGTCGGCGTCGTGGTGTTCACCATCCTGCTGGCCATCGCCGCCGGCGGCGCGGCGGGCGAGGCGGTCGGCGTCGCCGACATCGTCGAGCTGTTCCTGATCGAGACGGTCGGCGGCGCCGCCATCGGGCTGATCGGCGGCTTCATCGCCTACCGCGCGATGCTGACCATCGATGAGCACAATCTCGAGGTGCTGATCACCCTGGCGCTGGTGTTCCTGGTGACCGCGATCAGCCATGCGGTGCACGCCTCGGCGCCGATCGCCGCGGTGGTCGCCGGGCTCCTGATCGGCAACCACGGCACGCGCTTTGCGATGAGCGGCAAGACCGCGCTGCACGTCCAGACCTTCTGGTCGCTGGTCGACGAGATCCTCAACTCGGTGCTGTTCCTGATCATCGGCTTCGAGGTGCTGGCGCTCGCCTTCGAGACCTCGGCCCTTATTGCGGCGCTGCTGGCGATCCCCCTGGTGCTGCTGGCCCGGCTCGTCGCCGTCGCGGCGCCGGTCGGCATCCTTCGCGTCAAGCGCCAGTTCACCGAAGGAGCGGTCACCGTGCTGACCTGGGGCGGGCTGCGCGGCGGCATCTCGGTCGCGCTTGCCCTGTCGCTGCCGCCCGGCCCCTCGAAAGACGTGATCCTGATCATTACATACGGCGTCGTGATCTTCTCGATCGTCGTCCAGGGCCTGTCGGTCGGCCACGTGGTGCGGCGCGTCGTGCGGTAGGGTCGCCTGCCGTTGCGCTTGACGCGGCGGCCGGGCAGGCGTTAAAAGGCGCATCCCCGGAAACGGGCCCCTGCGGTGGCTGTAGCTCAGCTGGTTAGAGCACCAGATTGTGGATCTGGGGGTCGTGGGTTCAAGTCCCATCAGCCACCCCAAATTTCCCTTTAAACCAAATAGTTGCGCGGCATATCGCAGGCTGGGCCCGGGTCGCCGGGGCGACCGCCGGCGGGAAGACACGGCTGGTTTCGCCGGCAGACCGACAAGGGTCTTGAACGCTCGGCCCGCGGCAGGCAGGCTGGACGCAGCGCCGCCGGGGCGCGTGAGAGGAAGCACAGGGCAAATGTTCTACGAGACCAAGGACCATCACGGTCTGCCGCACGACCCGTTCAAGAGCTGCGTCGTGCCGCGGCCGATCGGCTGGCTGACCACGGTGAGCAAGTCCGGCGTCGTCAACCTCGCGCCGTTCAGCTTCTTCAACGGCATGGCGTCGAACCCGCCGGTCGTCGTCGCCGGCATCAACGGGCTGCAGCCGCACGGGCCCAAGGACACGCTGACCAACTGTCGCGAGACCGGGGAGTTCGTCGCCAACATGGCGACCTGGAACCTGCGCGAGGCGATGAACCTGACCAGCGCTTCGCTCCCGGCCGAGGTCGACGAGATGGCGCTGGCCGGCCTCACGCCGGTGCCGTGCCGGCTGGTCAAGCCGCCGCGGGTCAAGGAGTCGCCGATCAACCTAGAATGCAAGGTCCTGCAGTTCGTCGACCTGCCGAGCGACGATCGGGAGTCGAAGAACACCGCCGTGTTCGGCCAGGTCGTCGGCATTCACATCGCGGATTCCGTGCTCACCGACGGGCTCGTCGACACCGCGAAGATCAAGCCGATCGCGCGCCTCGGCTACATGGAGTACGCGGTGGTCCGGGAGGTCTTCGAGATGCGCCGCCCGTCGGTCGAGAAGGCCCTCGCCGCCCGCAAGAGCGCCGCCGAATAGGCGCCGCCCCCGGGCGCGTCAGATCGCCTCGTCCAGCGCCGCGATCAGCCGCGCGACCTCATGCGCCGCGTTGTAGTGCACCATGCTGGCGCGCACGATGCCGCCCTGGTCGCGGGCGCCCAGCGCGTCGATGAGGCGGGCGGCGTAGAAGTCGCCGCTGCCGATGCCGATGCCTCGCTCCGCCACGGCCTCGGCGATGTCCGCTGATGGGCGACCGTCGACGAGGAACGAGAAGGTCGGCGCCCGCAGCTGCTGGTCGGCGGTCAGCCGGCCGATCAACCGGATCTTCGGGTGCGCCTGAAGGAACGCGACGAACGGCTCGGCGAGGTGCTCTTCGTGCTCGGCGACAAGCGCGAAGAGCTGGCCGAGCCGCTCGTGCGGCGTCAGGTTCGATGCCCCGAAATGGTGCCGGTGCAGCAGCTCGAAATAGTCGATGATGCCGGTCAGCGCCGCGGTCAGCTCGTGGTTCGGGCCGCCCGGGTTGAGCTTCAGCGGGATGTCGGTCTCGCCGATGAAGTAGTGGTTCTGGGCCCGCGCCCGCAACAGGTGCTCTCGCTTGCCGTACAGCAGGCCGAGATGCGGCCCGTAAATCTTATACGGCGAGCACAGGTAGAAATCGACGTCCCAGGCCTTGACGTCGAGCTGGCGATGCGGTGCGTAGGCGACGCCGTCGACGCACACCAACGCGCCGGCGTCGTGCACCAGGCGCGTGATCGCCGCAACGTCGTTGAAACCGCCGGCGATGTTCGAGCAGTGGGGGAAGCAGACCAGCCGGGTGCGGTCCGACAGCAGGGGCTCGAGTGCCGCCGTTTGCAGCTCCGCGGTCTCCGGTTCGATGCGCCACTCGCGGATGGTGATCCCGGAGTCGGCGAGCCGCCGCCAGGCTCCGGAATTCGCCTCGTGGTCGAGGTTGGTGACGACGATCTCGTCGCCCTCGGCGAACCACGGCCGCACGGCCTGCGCCAGCAGGTAGACGTTCATCGTCGTCGACGGGCCGACCATGACCTCGCCGGGCTCTGCGCCCATCATCTCTTCCATCAGGCGCTGCGCCGCGCGGATCCGCTCGGCGGCGTCCTGCGACGGGCCGTAGGCGCCGGCCGGCTGCACCTGGCACTCCCGCATGTAGTCGGTGAGCCGGTCGAGCACCTGGTTCGGGACGACGGTGCCGCCGGCGTTCTCGAACAGCGCCCAGGAGTCCTCCAGGCTCGGAAACTGGGCGCGGGCGAAGGCGACGTCGAAGGCGGGCAGCTGCAGCATGGCCTGGCATCCGTGGCGGGGCTGGACCGGGGGGTTGTAGCGTCGCGCCCGCGGCCGTGCAACGGCGCCGTCCGCGCGGTTGTTGAGATGCGGCCGGTCCGCCTGCATAATCCGGGCGAACCGGCAACGGATGAGTCTTCATGTCCGACCTCAACATCCTCGACATCACGGCGGTCGCCTGGCTGATCGTGGCCTGGGTCGGCTACACCCTCTATTCGGAGCGCAGCGCCCCGGCCGGCAACCTGATCGGAGTCATGCACCGGCGGCGCATCGACTGGATGATGCGCATGCTCGAGCGCGAGAACCGCATGGTCGATCTGCAGATCGTCAACAGCGCCCTCAACAACGCGACCTTCTTCGCCTCGACGACGATCCTCATCCTCGCCGGGCTGTTCGCCGTCGTCGCCGCGCCCGAGGAGGTCATCGCCATCGTCAGCGACCTGCCCTTCGCCGCCAAGGCGACGCCGATCGTCTGGGAGATCAAGGTCATCCTGATGATGCTGATCTTCGTGCACGGCTTCTTCAAGTTCGCCTGGGCGATGCGGCAGTTCAACTACTGCTCGCTGCTGATCGGCGCGGCGCCGAACAACCCCGACCCGGTCGAAAGCTACCGCGACTATGCGACCTCCGCCGCGATGGTCGCCTCGCTGGCGGCCAAGCACTTCAATCACGGCATGCGGGCGTACTATTTCGGCATGGCGGCGCTCAGCTGGTTCGTCCATCCCGGCGCGCTGATCCCGGCGGTGCTGCTCGTCGTCCTCGTGCTGTACCGGCGCGAGTTCCGGTCGCGCACGCTGCGCGCCATCGATGCCTGCGAGGCGGGGCCGTGAGCGTCCCGGCGCGGGAGGTGCGTGGCCTGCCGGCGGGCAGCGCGCTGCTGACGGTCGACGAGATGTACAGCGCCGACGCCGCTGCGGTCGAAGCGGGCGTCTCCGGCGAGACGCTGATGGAGAACGCCGGAAAGGCGATCGCCGACGCGGTCGCCGCACGCTGGCAGTTGCGCCCCGTGGTCGTCCTCTGCGGGCCGGGCAACAATGGCGGTGACGGCTTCGTGGTGGCGCGACACCTGGCGCAAACCGGCTGGCCGGTGCGCGTCGCCCTGCTCGGCGACCGGCGCAAGCTGAAGGGGGACGCGCGCGTCCATGCGGAGCGCTGGCAGGGGACCGTCGAGACGCTGTCCACCGCCGTGCTCGAGGGCGCCGAGCTCGTCATCGATGCGCTGTTTGGCGCCGGACTCGCGCGGCCGCTGTCCGGCGCCGCGGCCGAGGTGGTCGCGGCGGTCGCCGCGCATGGCCTCGACAGCGTCGCCGTCGACGTGCCGAGCGGCGTGCACGGTGACACCGGCGAGGTTCTCGGCACGGCGGCCGCGGCGCGCCTGACGGTGACGTTCTTCCGCCGCAAGCCCGGTCACCTGCTGTTCCCGGGCCGCGGTCTGTGCGGCGAGGTGGTCGTCGCCGACATCGGCATTCCGGAGGCGGCGCTCGCCGACATTGGCCCGGCGCAGGCGGAGAACGGCCCGGCACTGTGGCGCGACATGTATCCCTGGCCGCGCTTCGACCAGCACAAATATAGCCGCGGCCACGCGCTGGTGGTCGGCGGCGCGGCGATGACCGGGGCCGCCCGCCTCGCCGCCGCGGCGGCGCGCCGCACCGGTGCCGGCGTGGTCACGGTACTCTCCCCACCGGAGGCCCTGATGATCTATCGGACGAGCCAGGTCGGCACCCTGGTCGTCCGCTTCGAGACTGCGGACGACCTCGCGGAGACGCTGGCGAGCCCGCGGTCGCACGCCCTGCTGGCGGGCCCCGGCAACGGCGTCCGGCCGGAGACGCGGGACAACGTCCTGGCAGTGCTGGCGACGCGCAAGCCGGTGGTGCTCGATGCCGACGCGCTGACAGTGTTCGCCGACGATCCCGCCGCCCTGTTCGGCGCGATCGACGGCCCCTGCGTGATGACCCCGCACGGGGGCGAGTTCGCGAGGCTGTTCGGCTCGGCCGGCGCGGTTGGCAAGCTGGAGCGCGCGCGCCAGGCGGCCGAACAGGCGGGCGCCGTGGTGCTGCTCAAGGGACCGGATACCGTGGTCGCGGCGCCGGATGGGCGCGCCGCGATCACCGCCAACGCGCCGCCGGATCTGGCCACTGCAGGGTCTGGCGACGTGCTCGCGGGGATCGCCGTGGCGCTCCTCGCCCAGGGCATGCCGCCCTTCGAGGCCGCCTGTGCCGCGGCCTGGTTGCACGGCGAAGCCGCGACCGCCCATGGACCGGGACTGATCGCGGAAGACCTGCCCGGTGCGCTGCCGGCGGTGCTGGCGGGCCTGCGGAAGCGGACAACCTGAGGTCGCCGCGGTCGCGCCGGCCCGGGGCGGCCGGTCAATCTCTTGTTAATAAAATGCCAGTATATTCTCAATGAGTTACCCCTGAATTAGGTGGGTGCGGACCGAAATCGGGGTCGGGTCCGGAAGTTGACCTGACAGGATGAATTAGGTTCGGCGTAATATTGAACAAACAATCACAATATTAATCCCGATCTGAAAAAGGGACCTGCCTTTATGTTTTGGAAAGAGACCAAAAAGACCTCCGTAGACTCAATCCATGAAGGGGCGTTTTTCAAACGCGAGCATTCAAATAATCTGATTGAGACCGTACGAGTTCTTTCGGTGGCAAAAGATACATTTGGCATTCCGCACGTCAAATACGAGGTGCGGTTTGAACGGTCGCAGGAAAAGGGCCGCGGCTTCGAAGGCCCGCGCATGCTGGCCCTGTCGGTGTTCGCCGACAATTACAGTCACTGCGGCGAGTCCGCCTGACGACCTTGACGACGGCCCGGCCCGGCCGTTCGCGTCACCGCGCGCGTTGCGATGCAGGACGCGCCGAGCCCCTGACGCTGTCCATCATCTTGCAATCGCGCACGTGCCTTCCCACGTGACTTGACCGCTTAACCCGCTGTACCTATACAGGGGCGCCGCGCTGCCGAAGCTAGGCCGCGGGCGCGGGCGTGGCGGAACTGGTAGACGCGCTGGATTTAGGATCCAGTGGAGAAATCCGTGGGGGTTCAAG
>JBFGQV010000104.1:0-9258 GCA_041563955.1 Alphaproteobacteria bacterium
CCAGCGCGACCACCGCGGAGGTCACCTTCGGCGGCGGCGTGAAGGCGCGCGCCGGCACCTCGAACAGGCGCCGCGTGCGGCAGCGCCAGTTGGCGAGCACCGCGAGCCGGCCGTAGGCCCGCGCGCCGGACCCGGCGGTGATGCGGTCCGCCACCTCCTTCTGGAACATGAGCGTGAGCGATGCGAACGCCGCCGCCCGCGCGAGCCAGCCGACCAGCAACGGCACCGAGACGTTGTAGGGCAGGTTGGCGACGATCCGGCGCGGCGGCATGCCCAGATCGGCAATATCGAGCGCCAGCGCATCCGCCTCGACGATCTCGAGCTGGCCCTGCGCCGCGGCGACCAGCGGCGCCAGCGCCGCGACGCAGCGTCGGTCCCGCTCGACCGCGATGACGTGCGCCGCCCCCTCCATGAGCAGCGCCCGGGTCAGCCCGCCGGGGCCCGGGCCGATCTCGATCACCGTCCCGGCGGCGATATCGCCGGCCGCGCGGGCGATCCGGCGGGTCAGATTGAGGTCAAGCAAAAAGTGCTGGCCGAGCCCCTTGCGCGCCTGCAGCCCGTGCCCGGCGATCACCTCGCGCAGCGGCGGCAGCGCGGCGACCGCTTCAGGGATCCGGGACCGGCTCACCGGCCTGGCTCGCGGCGCGACGTTCGGCGATGGCGCCCGCCTGCTGCAGGGCGGCGACGAAGCTGCGCTCGTCGGCGATGCCGGTGCCGGCGATCTCGAGCGCGGTGCCGTGGTCCGGCGAGGTCCGGACGAAGGGCAGGCCCAGCGTGATGTTGACGCCGGCATAAAAGTCGATGGTCTTGAGCGGGATCAGCGCCTGGTCGTGATACATGCAGAGCGCGGCATCGTAGGTCGTGCGGGCGCGCTCGTGGAACAGCGTATCGGCCGGCGCCGGCCCCAGGATGAGGAGCCCCTCGCGTTTCAGCGTTTCGATCGCCGGGGCGATGATGTCGATCTCCTCGCAGCCGAGGGCGCCCGCCTCGCCGCCATGCGGATTCAGGGCCGCGACCGCGAGCTGCGGCTTCTTGATGCCGAAATCCCGGGTCAGCGCGCGCGCGACGATCCGCGCGATGGCCTCGATCTCGCCCTGTTCGAGGGCGGGGATCGCGTCGCGCAGGGCGAGGTGGACCGTCACCGGCACGACGCGCAGCCCGGGGCAGGCCAGCATCATCACCGGCCGCGAGTTACCGCCGGCAAGCTCGGCGAGGAATTCGGTGTGGCCGGGATGGCGAAAGCCCGCCTCGTACAGGACCTTCTTGCTGATCGGGTTGGTGACCATGGCCGCGGCCTCGCCCCGGCAGACCAGATCGACCGCCTCCTCGATGGCGGCGATGACCGCCCCGGCGTTCGCTGGGTCGGGGCTTCCCGGCGTGGTGCCGCCGGGCAGCGGGTGCGGCACCACCGGCAAGCGCTCGTCGAACGCCCCGGTGGCGTCGGCGGGTGCGCCGATTTCCGCCACCTCGACGGGCCATTCCAGCGTCTGCGCCAGACGCGAGAGGCGCCGCGGGTCGTCGAGCAGGAAGAACGCGGGGAGCGATAGCTCCTCGCGGCGCAGCCAGGCCTTGAGGCAGGTTTCCGCGCCGATGCCGGCCGGCTCGCCCATGGTGACGGCGATCGGCCCCACGGTCATATCCTGACGTCCACGAACGCGGCGCGGCGCAGGTCCCTCAGATATCGTCGGGCCAGAAGGTCCAGCTTTTCGAGCTCCATGCGCCGCCGGACCTCTTCGCGGCTTGGCAGCTCCCCCGCCTCCGCCTCGCGGTCGCACACCATGAACAGAACGACACCCTGCGGCGTGCGCAGCGGGCCGCTGATCTGGTTCGCATCGAGGCGCATCACCGTGGCCTGGATCGGCTGCGCGAGATCGGCGACGCGGATCCGGCCGACCTTGGCGACCGCGGCATTCTCCGGCAGCCTATCCCCCTCGAGCGCGGCGCAGTCGCTGGCGCGGCTGCGGATCTCGTTGGCCGCGGCCAGGGTCGCAAGGACCTCGGCCTCGCTCGCGGCCGGCGACAGCGGAATGCCGATCTGGCGCAGGTCGACGGTGACCTGGTTTGCGTTCGCCCCGCCGGGCAGCCGGCGGTCGCGCAACATCACGATGTGATATCCGTCCGGCGTGCGGATCGGTCCGGCCACCTGGCCCGGCTGCATGGTGACGAGAACGCGCTCGACCTCCTCCTCGAACTGCCCCTCGACCAGCCAGCCGAGGTCGCCGCCCGATGCCGCCGTCGCGTTCTGGGAAAGGGCCCGGGCGAGCGCCTCGAAACTGGCACCTGCGCGAATCTGCTGGGCGATGCGAATCGCCGACTCGCGCACCCGCGCATCGGAGGACGAATCGTCGGACGCCAGGAAGATCTCGGATACCAGGAGCTGCGGCCGACCCTGGTTTTCGGCGAGCTGACGGAGCGCCTCGTCGACTTCCTCGTCGGCGATCTCGACCTGCGGCCGCAGCCGCCGGTCGACGAGCTTTGCCCAGGCGATGCTCGACTCCACCTGGTACTCGAGGGCGCTCTTGTCGATTCCCTTGGAGCTCAGGAATTCATCCAACCCGCCGGGCGGCAGCCGGTTGCGCTCCTCCATGCTGGCGAGCGCCTTCTCGACCTCCTGCTTGCGCACGGTCACGTTCTGTGCCTCGGCTTCCTGTCGCTGCAGGGTTTCGTCGATCAAGGCGGTGAGAATCTGCGGCATCAGCCGGTTCATGTTTTCCTCGGTCGCCGCGAGGCCGGCGCCGAACATCACGAGCCGGGTCCGGTTGACGAGATCCATGACCGAAATGGCCTGGCCGTTGACCGTAGCGGCAATGCTCGCCTCCTGCGCGGCGGCAGGGGGCACGTGAGCGGCGCCGGCAAACGCTGCCGCAAGCAGCGCGCCGACCACCCACGCCCGGACCGCCGCAGGACGGAAACAATGGTTCGGCATCAAGCAGTTACGCTCCAATCTTCTCAGGTCCGTCACTCGGACTGTTTTTGTTGCGCCGTCACGTTGCCGAGGCTCTTGAACACCAGTTGAAGCGAGATGGTGGTCGACTCCTCAAGTTCGATACTGCTCGTGAAATTGCGGCGATATCCCAGGTCCAATATGAAACACTCATCTTCGTAAGTGATCCGCGCCATGTGTTCAAGAGGCCCGCCGCTGGGCGTGAGGTCGCGGCGCATCTCAAGGCCGACCGACCAGTAGTCGGTGATCCGGGAATCGAACGTCGCCCGGAGCTCCTCGCGGTCCGGGAAGGCGCCGCCGGACACCTCGCTGGCGATGAAGATATAGTCACCGGCGAGACTGAACGCGGGCGGACCCATGGTGACCCCCAGCTCGCTGCGAAACAGGTCGAAGTCGTGCTCGGAAAACCGGAAGCGATAGAGCAGATCCAGGTATTTGTTCGGGGCAATCTCGAGGCGGCCGACGTAATCCGATGCGCCGGCGCGCAGATCGGTGGCGAGGGCCTCGTTGCTTTCATTCGGCACCCGGTAGCTCTGGCCGAGGAAGGTCGTCAGACGGCCGCCGCCCTCGCCGTAGAGCCCGGCCTTCAGTCCCCACACCGCGCGCTGGCCGAGATCGGCCCGGTCGAGCCCGGGGATCTGGTCCTCGCTGAACAGGTTGGTGTCGTCCAGCTCGAAGACGACGCTGTCCTCCTCCAGGATCTCCCTTGGATTGCCGTTGTTGGGGGCGATCATGACGGCGGCGACCGGTTCGATGACCTGGCGAATGCCTCGGGTTCCCCGCACCAGGGGAAAGCGCCATTCCGCGGCGAGCCTCGGCACGACCCGGCCGGTGGTCACGTTGTTTTCGAGCTGGCCGTCGACGATACGCTGGTCGTAGTGGTACCCGTCCGCCTCGATCGACGCCGAGACCCTCGTGAGCAGGCCGAAATCGGTCATGAACGGGATCATGTAGCCGGCCTTCACCGACAGGCGCCGGCTGTCCGTGCCGTCGGACCTGATGTGGTTTCTGGCATTGGCGTCAAACGCCCACCTTCCGCCCAGCGAGTCGGCCTCGCTGACGTAGTTGTGGTCGACGATCGGGGCGACCAGCGGTTCCTCCACGGCGTCGGCCAGACCCAGATCCTGGAAGCCGAACACATTGGCCGCCGTATAGGTGCGGCGGTGAAACCCCTCGACGAACAGGTTGCTCTCCAGGGTCTCGCCGGGATCGCCGAAGAAGTCGTAGCGGTTCAGGTAAGTCGGGTCGGAGGCACGCCGGTAATCGAACCCCCAACGCCACTCGTCGCTGATGTCGAAGCGCCCGAGTGCGTATATGTGGCCGCGCTGGTCGTCTTCGATGATCGTCGGGTTCGCGGGATCTCCGGTTTCCCGATCCGCCTGGGTGGCGCTGCCGCTCAGCTCGATGGCGCCGCTGTTGAAGTGTTGCCGGTATTCGACCGCGAGGACCGGGCGCTCCTTGACCGTCAGGATGGGTTCGATCGTCACGTCGGTGCTGTCGTTGAACACCAGGAACATCGGCATGCGCACGTAGCCGCCGAACACGGTGCTCGCGCCGATCTCCGGCGTCAGCAGGCCGGAGCGGCGTTCCACGCTCGGGTCCGGATGGGTCAGATACGGGGTGAACGCGACCGGCACGCCGAACATCTCGAGCCACGCGTTGGTGTACTGGATGTCCTGGCTTTCCTCGTCGTGGATGATGGTTCCCGCCTTGAGCTGCCACAGGGGCGGCCGCTCCGGATCGTCCTCGCAGACCCGGCACGGCGAGAACGCGGCGCGCTTCATGATCGTCTTCCGACCGTCGATCCGCCGCGCCCCGTTGGCCGCGAAGCGGCTGTCGTCAGCCAGCAGAATCCGGATGTTTTCGATCACGCCGTTGCGCAGCTCGTCGGACAGCTCGAGTCGGTCGGCGAACATGACGGCGCCGCTGGGTTCCAGCAGCACGACGTTTCCCGTCGCGGCGATGCTGTCGCTGCGTTGATCGTAGCGCACCGAATCGGCAAGAAGGATGCGCTCGCCGTGACCGATTTCGACGTTCCCCTCGGCGACAACCACGCGCCGCGTCTCGTCGTAGGTGATCTCGTCGGCGGATATGACGGCGGCGGTGCGACGCGCTGCGTCGATGGCCTCGGTCGCCCCGTCCTGTGCCGCTGCGGTCCGGAGGGGCGTCGCCAGCGCCAACGCCAGCAGCAGGAGCGGCGCCAGCCGCCGGTCCGGCGCGACCCGGCCGACCGGCATCATCCGTCCTCCAGGTGGAAGACCATGGCGAGCGCCAGCAGGGTCGCGATGGCGGCCGGACTCCAGGCCGACAGGATCGCGGGAACGCTGCCGGAAAGGCCCATGGCATAGATGATGTCGGAGGCGAAATACAGCAGGAAACTGCAGATGACGCCGGCGCCGATGGTCCGCGTCGCGCTGGTTCGCGTGCCGATTCGCAGCGTGAAGACGGCGGCGAACAGCACCATGGCCGCCAGCAGCAGCGGCATGGCGAGCAGCGTGTGCCAGTACAGCAGGTGGCGGTGCCCGGTGAACCCGGCCGCGGTCAGGGTGTCCAGGAACGCCGGGATGTCCCAGAACGACATGGTCTCCGGCGACGCGAAGCTGTTCTGGATGCGGTCCTGCGTAAGATCCGTTGCGATGCGGTGCGACGCGACGTGCCGGATGGTCTCGTCCGGCGCCGAGATCGCGGCGTCGCGGATCAGCCAGTAGCCGTCTTCGAGCCGTGCGCTCTCGGCGTCGATCCTGTTGATGAACCGTTCCGGGTCCGCGAAATTGTAGAACGTCACGGTCAGAAGCTCGGAGCCGTCCGTGGTGATGCGCCGCGCATTGATGACCGTGTGGGTGTCGCCGCCACCGCCACCCTGGCGCAGCCAGACACCGGTCGGCGAGATCGAGAGGCTGCTGGTGGCGCGCTTCAGGTATTGCGCTTCCATCTTCTCGAACCGGGCCAGCATCGCGGCGGCCAGCGGATTCAGCGCCGCCGTCTGGATGCCGCCGACGACGACGCCGAGCAGCACCGCCGGCAGCAGGAACTGCCAGGCCGAGACCCCGGCGGCCCGCGCGACCACGAGCTCGTTCGAGCGCGAGAGCCGCCAGAACGCCATCATCGATCCGAACAGGACGATGAACGGCAGCGTCTTCTGCACCAGGAACGGCAGCTGCAGCAACGACAGCTGGACGACGATGCCGAAGGTCACGTCGGGCTTGCCGGACGCCCTGCGCAGCTGCTCGACGATGTCGAGCAGAAAGACCATGCCGGCGATTCCCAGGAAGATCGCCGCCAGCCACACGAACACCTGGCGCGCGACATAACCCGACAGGGTCATCGAGATCCGCATCGCCCCGCGCCCTAGCCCGCGGCCACACGGCCCGGGCGCGCCCGCGCGCGCCGCCGGCCGGCCCTGGTCAGGGCGTACAGGCCGATGATCAGCGGCAGCAGGGCGTTGGCATAGAGCAGCGGGATCGTCCTGGCATTGTTGCCGGCCAGGTTGTGCACGGCGATCCCCGATGTCTGCAGCGCGATGACCAGCATGATGGCCATGACGACCCGGTTGCCCTGGCCGCGCCGGCTGAAATCGCCCGACAGCAGAACCGCGAGCGCCATCACCACGAAGCCGAGCGCGAGGAACGGCGAAACGATGCGGCTGTGGCCCTCTGCCACGTACGGCGCCGACGTGCCGTTGCGCTCCAGCGCCCGGTCGAACAACTCCCACAGGAACAGCTCTTCGGGACCCCGCTTGCGGCCGCCCGGCGCGACGCCGGCCGCAAGGTCGAGGTCCAGCGAGTTCTTCTCGAAGGCGAGGAACGAGACGGCGCCCCGGTCGCGGTCGTAGCGCTGGCTGTTGCCGTTGATCAGAACGATGCGCGAGCCGGCCTCCGTGCGCACGAGGGCACCGCTTTCCGCCATGTAGGTGACCGGCTGGTCGGGATCGCTCGCGTCGTGGAAGAGGATGCCGCTGAAGCGGCCGGCGCCCAGCCGCTCGCGGATAAAGATGGTGCGCTGGCGCGGCAGCGTCTGGAAAGCGCCCTCCTGCAGCAGGATCGCCGAGTAATCGGAGTTGGCCGCGTGATACAGCTCCTTGAACTGGCGGTACGACACCGGCAGCAGATAGACGTTCAGGAGGTACACGAGGAGCATGGTGACCGTCGCCAGCATGACGGCGGGTCCGGCCAGACGCAGATTGCTGAACCCGGCGGCGCGCAGCACCACGAGCTCGCGATCGGCGATCAGCCGGTTGTAGACGTAAATCACGGCGACCACGCAGGCCAGCGGTACGATTCCGGTCAGCCAGCGCGGCAGGATGAGAAGCGCCAGCCACAGGAACTCGATCACCGGCAGGCCGCGATTGACGACGAGATCGACGAACCTGAGCGACTGGGTCAGCCAGATGACGAAGCTAAGCACAACCGTCACGAAAAACATGACGAGCAGCGTCTGCCAGAAAATATACTTCGAGATTCTGTTCATCGGCTCAAAGCGCTCTCGAACATCTATAAGATGAAACGGTTGATGGCAAAAGTATTTTCAGGCTAGTCAACCGGGCGACGCGGGATGCCCGCCGCAGATGGAATGCCCCGTGCATTAACCATGGCTAAGAGTTTTGCGGTTATGTGAAGGGAAGGCCGGCATGCATGCGGCATGGTGGCGGTGCGACCAAACGGTGGAGAGGCGCTGAGCGGATATGGCGGTCCCGGCCATCCTGAGGCTGCTGCGGGCGAAACAGTGGGTCAAGAACACGTTCGTCGTGGCACCCCTGTTCTTCACGCCCGACAAGACCTCGGTCGAGAATATCGCGGCGGTGCTGATCGGCTTCGCGGCCTTCTGCTTGGTCTCCAGCGCGGTTTACTGCCTGAACGATTTCCGCGACCGCGAGGCCGACCGCAACCATCCGGAAAAGCGCAACCGCCCCCTGGCGTCGGGGGCGGTGTCGCCGGCCGCCGCCCTCGTTCTGATGGTCGGTCTGCTGGCGGCGGGCATGGTGCTGGCGGCGTGGCGGGCGCCGGTGATGTTGCCCGTTCTCGTCACCTACTTCGCCGTCAACATCGCCTACTCGCTGTATCTGAAATCGATCGCCGTCATCGACGTCCTGATCGTGGCGTTCGGTTTCGTGCTCAGGGTGCAGGCCGGGGCGATGCTGATCGACGTCGAGCCGAGCGCCTGGATTCTCATCGTCACCGGCCTTCTGGCTCTGTTCATCGCCCTCGCCAAGCGGCGCGACGACATCATCCGGGACATGGATGCCGGGCATCGCAAGAGTCTGGCCGGCTACTCGCGGCAGTTCCTCGACGGCAGCCTGATGGTGGTGCTCGCCACGCTGCTGGTCTCGTACCTGATCTTCACCACCGACCAGGCCGTGATGGCCCGCCTCGGCAGCGATAAGCTGTACTTCACAGGGCCGTTCGTCATCGCCGGCCTGATGCGCTATTTGCAGCTGACCATCGTCTACGAGCGGTCGGGGGCGCCGACCGACCTCATCTACAAGGACAGGGGCCTCTTGCTCAGCATCGCCGGCTGGCTCGTGACCTTCGCCCTCATTCTCTACCGCTAGGCCGTCCCGATGCGCGCGCGAAACATGGAACTAAGCGGGTGGGGCCGGGCCCTGACGGCACAGGTGCGCGCTTGGCGGCCGGAACGCGCCGCCGCCGTGCAGCAGGTGCTGCGCGCCGACCGCGCAGATGGCGTCGTCGCCTATGCCGCCGGTCGCTCCTATGGCGATGCGCCGCTCAACGATGGCGGCGACACCGTCCTGACCGCACGGCTCGACCGCATCATCGCCGCCGATTGGCAGACCGGCCAGGTCGCCTGCGAGGCCGGCGTCGCGGTCGGCGACCTGATGCGGATCGCCCTTGCCCAGGGCTATGCGGTGCCGGTCAGCCCCGGCACCGGGTACGCCACCATCGGCGGCTGCATCGCCAACGACGTGCACGGCAAGAACCACGACCGCCACGGCAGCTTCGGCGACCATATCGACTGGATCGAACTGGCGCTGCCGGACGGCGAGGTGCGGCGCATCACCCCGGACGCCGACGAGGATCTGTTCGCGGCCACGGTGGGCGGCATCGGCCTGACCGGCATCATGCTGGCGGCCGGGCTGACCCTGCGCAAGGTACCGTCGAACGCCGTCGAGATGACCGAGACCCCGGCGCGCGACCTGGACGCGTTCCTTGCGATGCAGGAGGCGGCGCGCGACCGGAACACCTATGTCGTCGGCTGGATCGACGCCACCGCCCGGGGCCGCCGGCTCGGCCGCGGCATCCTCGAGACGGCCGACGATGCCGAGACCGCCGTTGCGGCGCCGGCTCGCCGGCGCCGGC
>JBFGQV010000105.1:0-8909 GCA_041563955.1 Alphaproteobacteria bacterium
AACCCGTGCAACCCGTGCGCGGCGAAGAACCCGTGCAACCCCTGTGCGGCGAAGGCCGCGTGCGGCCCGTGTGGCCCGTGTGCGGCGAAGACGGTCGCCGCCAACCCGTGCAATCCGTGTGCGGCGCGGAACCCGTGCAATCCGTGCGCCGCGAAGAACCCGTGCAATCCCTGCGCGGCAGCCAATCCCTGCAACCCCTGCGCCGCCAATCCGTGCAGCCCGTGCGGCGCCGGCGCCGTGGTCGAGCTGACGAATGCCGAGGCCGCCAAGGCCTATGACTGCGTGATCGGCCAGATGCGCACCGCCTATGGCAAGTCCGGGCATAGGGTGGCGACGAGCTACCAGGGTTGGCAGCGCTACAGCCGGGTCGCCTATCAGTCGGCCACCCATGGCAGCCGCTACGTGCAGAACTACGCCAACGCCAAGGGCCGCGCCTACGGCGCGTTCGAAAAGGCGGGACAAATGCCGGTCGGGGCGACGCTGGCCAAGGACAGCTTCACGGTCAACGGACGCGGTCAGGTGGCGCCGGGACCACTGTTCATCATGGAGAAGATGCCGGCGGGCTTCAATCCGGACGGCGGCAACTGGAAGTACACGATGATCATGCCGAACGGCTCCGTGTTCGGAGAGACCAAGGGCAAGAACGCGGCCGGCATGCGGTTCTGCATCGAGTGCCACATCGCGGTCGGCGACGACCAGGACAGCATGATGCTGCTGCCCGAGGAATACCGGGTGCGGTGACCGGTCTCCCTTGGGGGGCGGGACACTGCCCGGCCCGCCCCTTCTTTTTCGCAACCGTCCTGCGCCGCGGCGCTCTGTGCGCCGCCGCGCTTTTTCTCGCGCTGGCTGCGGCGGGGCAGGCGAGGGCCGACTTCGCCGCGGGGCTCGCCGCCTACGACGGCGGCGACTACGAGGCGGCCTACCGCGCCTGGCTGCCGCTGGCCGAGGCCGGCAACCTCGACGCCCGCGCCGCCATCGCCGATCTCTACCTCTCCGAGCTGCTGGTCGAGCCGGACGGCCCGACCGAGCGCGGGCGCGTTCAGGCGACGGGCGCCCGGTGGTACCACGAGGCCGCGCGCTGCGGCCACGTGATCGCGCAGCTCAATCTGGGCGAGCTGTACAGCAGCGGGACTGGTGTCGCGCGCGATCCCGTGGCGGCCTATGTCTGGCTCGGGCTGGCGGCGCGCAACGGCAACCGCTGGGCCGCCGCGCGGCAGGCGCGGATCGCGTCGAACATGAGCGCCGCCCAGCGGGACGCGGCCGCGGCACGGCTCTCGGCGTGGGCCGTCGATGCCGGCTGCGGCTCGCTCAGGGGCGCCGCACCACGCTGACCCGGTCGCCGGTCGCCTTGCGGATCCGCCCGGCGGTGTCGCGCAGCGGCTCGACCACTGTCATCATGTGCGTTGCGTTGGCGTGCACGAACCGGTCCGGGTCGAGCCAGATCCCGACATGGCCCGCCCAGAACACGAGGTCGCCGCGCGCAAGGACGGAGTCGTCGCCGTCGAACGGCACCGGCGCGCCAACCGATTCGGCTTGCATGTCGGTGTCGCGCGGGGCCCCGGTGCCGCACCGCGTCAGCGCCAGCTGTACCAGCGCCGAGCAGTCGAGCCCGAGGCTGCTGCGCCCGCCCCACAGATAGGGGGTGCCGACGAACCGCAGCGCGACGGCACCATGATCGGATTCGAATGCGCCGTCCGGCGAAAGATGGGCGGCCCACACCCAGCTGCCGTCGGCAAGGCCGAGGAACGGGCCGGACTCCGTTGTCGCCGTGACCGCGGCGTTCATGCTGAGCAGCTTGCGAACCGGCGATTTGAGGTCGGGCGCGTCATAGAGGTAGGTGCGCAGCACGGCGACGCGGTGGGTCGGCACCGTCGCCCCGGGCGCAAGGCCTTCGGCCACCGCGTAGCCGACATAGCCGTCGGCCGCGTTCTGCAGCCAGGCCCAGCCCCCGGCGACCTCGAACACGGTCACGTTCTCGCCGAACAGCAATTCGCTGCCCTGACGCGCCTGCGGCGAAGGGTCCGTGCGCAGCGACAGGGCGGCGGAGGCGACATGGTGCGGTGCGCCGGCGACGAACCGCGGCGCCGTCACGCGGCCGCGCAGCACCTCGTCGGCGAGGTCGGGTCGCCAGGCGTGCAGCCGCGGATCGAGCTTCGCCCCGCCGGCCCCGGCCGGTCCCCGGGGCATCTATCCGAAGGCCTTGAAGGCGATGATCGTATACGTGTCCTTGACGCCGGGCAGGGTCTGGAGCTTGCCGGTGACGAAATGCCCGATATCGGCATCCGCCGGCAGAAAGCACTTCATCAGAAGGTCGTAATTGCCTGAAATAGAATGGACTTCCGATACTTCTTCGACGTTGAGGACGGCGGCGTCTGCCACCTCGTAGGCGCGGCCCAACTCGCATTTGACCTGCACGAAGATCGTCTGCATCGCTGTCTCCTGCCTCGGCGCGCGGGCGTGCGTCACCCGGTCTTGCGCTTGAGGAAGGCGGGGACCTGGTCCGTCTTGCCGAACGGGGTATCGCCGTAATCCGGCGCGTCCTCGATCTTGCCGCGCTTGCGTCGCGACTGGCCCTTGCCCTCGTCGCCCTTCTTGCGGCCGTCCTTCCTGCGCCCCTCCCGCTCCGGCGGTTTCTGGCCGTCGGACTTGCGCCGGCCTCCGCCGCGGCCCTTGCGGCTCTCCTCGCGCAGCTCGGCGCCGGCGACCTCCTCGATGTCGACCCGGGGGATCCGATTGCCGATCAGCTTTTCGATCGCGGCGATGTACTTGCCGTCCTCCGGCGTCGCCAGGGTGAAGGCGTGGCCCTTGCGGCCGGCGCGGCCGGTCCGCCCGATGCGATGCACGTAGTCCTCGGCGTGGGTCGGCACGTCGAAATTGAACACGTGACTGACCGCGGGAATATCGAGCCCGCGTGCGGCGACGTCCGAGCAGACGAGAAACCGGATCTCACCGTTCTTGAATTTGTCCAGCGTTTCCATGCGCTGCCACTGTTCCAAGTCGCCGTGCAGCGCGCCGGCGTTGAACCCGTGCCGTTCCAGCGAACGGTGCAGGACGCCGACGTCGCGCTTGCGGTTGCAGAACAGCAGCGCGTTCTTGACCACCTGGGTGCGCAGGAACGCGCGCAGGGCGGCGCGCTTGTCGCGCGGGCCGATCACCGTCATCGCCTGCTCGACGGTTTCCGCGACCGTTGCCGGAGGCGACACGGAGATTTCCTTGGGCTCGCGCAGGAAGCGGTCGGCGAGACGGCGGATCTCCGGCGGCATTGTGGCCGAGAAGAACAGCGTCTGATGCTTGCGAGTAATCAGGCTGACGATGCGCTCGACATCCGGGATGAACCCCATGTCCAGCATCCGGTCGGCCTCGTCGATCACCAGGAAGCCGACGTCGTTCATCAAGACCTTGCCGCGCTCGAAATGGTCGAGCAGCCGCCCGGGCGTGGCGATCAGCACGTCGACGCCGCGGTCGAGCTTCTGGAACTGCTCGGTGAACGACACGCCGCCGATCAGCAGCGCCGTGGTCAGGCGGGAATACTTGCCGTAAGTCTCGAACGCGTCGGCGACCTGGGCCGCCAGCTCGCGCGTCGGCTCGAGAATCAGCGAGCGCGGCATGCGCGCCTTGGCGCGGCCCTGGCTGAGGATGTCGATCATCGGCAGCGTGAACCCGGCGGTCTTGCCGGTGCCGGTCTGGGCGCAGCCCAGCACGTCTTGCCCCATCAGGATCTGGGGGATCGCCTGTTTCTGGATCGGGGTCGGGCGCTCGTAGCCGGCCTCGGCTACCGCGCGCAGCACGCCCTCGCTAAGGCCCAGTTCGGGAAAGCTCATATGCCCTGCTATATCTCGCCGGTAGATCCGGCGCCGGGATCCTCGGAGGTTTGCATCGGGGCCGGATCATAGGGGCTGCTTTCAGCCTGTCAATCATTCCGCGGTGCCGCCAAATGCCACACCGCGGCATTCGTTGTCCCGCGGATCGACAAGGGATATGGTCCGTCGCCCGCCATTGTAAAGGGGACGCCATGCTGATCGACGCCGAAACGAGCCTGCTGCTGGTCGTCGATGCCCAAGACCGGCTGCTGCCGGCGGTCCGCGACCCCGATTCGGTGCTGCGCAACATCGCGATTCTCATCGAGTCGGCGCGCCGCCTCGCCATCCCGGTCATCGCAACGGAACAATACCCGAAGGGGATCGGGCACACCGTGCCTGAGATCGCCGGACGGCTACCGAAAGGGTGCACGCTGGAGAAGACCCGTTTCTCGGCCCTCGCCGAGCCGGCGTTCGCCCGGCGCATCGCCGAGTCGGGGCGGACGCAGATCCTGGTCTGCGGCGCCGAGGCCCATGTCTGCGTGCTTCAGACCGCAACCGAACTCCAGGCATTGCCCGGCCGGCAGGTCTTCCTTGCCGCCGACGCCACGGCGAGCCGCACGGCCGAGAACCACCGCCTCGCGCTTGAGCGGCTGGCGCGGACCGGTGTCCACATCCTGTCCACCGAGATGGCCGTCTTCGAATGGCTGCGGCATTCCGACCGGCCGGAGTTCCGCGACCTGCTGGCGCTGGTCAAATAGCCGGGCCCGGCCTCAGCACTTGACCCAGGGCGGGCATCTGTTGCCGCGCTGGCGGCTGCGCTCCGGCGGGAAGAGGCCGTTGGTGACGCCGCCGACCAGCTCGCGGAATATCGGGTCGCGGGCGCCGGCGACCCCCGAGACCCGGCCCTTGATCGACGTCAGCGATTTCCCGTCGCGGCAGAAGGCGGCGAACAGCACGACCTCGTCGCCGGCGGCGACGGTCGGCAGCGCGGACGGCTGCTCGGGGCACAGCCGCATCGCGTTCAGGCTGACGGGCGGATCGAACAGCATCAACACGCGGTATTTCGGGCGCGCGGTCTCGCCCGGCGTCGTCGTGAAGTTCGTCCGCTGGCCCCAGTGGCGCCCCTGCATGGCGTCGGTCACCGCGGCTGCGAAGGCGGCCCGGTCGCCGCCGAACGGGTTGCCGACGACGTCGACGCGCAGGTCGCGGCCGGCCCCGGCATAGGCGAACTCGCCCGGGCTGTAGGCGGTGTCCACCTCCTGGTGGCTGAGGCTGACGCCGCCGGTCGCGCAGGCGGCGAGCGGCAGCAGGGCGGCGAGGGCAAGGCGCTTGAGAAGCATGGCGGGCCTCTGCGGTCTGAGGTGGGACGTCTTTCGTCATATAGTCGGCCGGCTGCGGCACGACCAGTCCCGCCCGGCGCCACGCGCCGGGGGCCTCGACGAACGGCTGTTTTGCGCCGTCCCGGATTGGTGCTAGTGATAGGCCCGGCTGCAGGAGGCCGTCATTGGCGAAGGTGTCGCATGGCTGGAGACAAGCGGACCGGAATCGAGCAGGAAGCGGGCCAGAGCGGTGCCGGTGGAGGCGTCGAGGGGGAAGCCGTGACCGATGCCGCGGCGTCGGGCGGCGCGCCGCTCGACCCGGAGCGCATCGAGGTCCAGACGCGCGCCATGAACGTCGCACAACTGCTGTCCCGGATTTCGGCCGGGACCCTCGACCTGCTGCCCGAACTGACCGCGGGTCGCGGCGACTGGAGCGACGTGCGCCAGAGCCGGCTCGTCGAGTCGCTGCTGCTCAAGATCCCGCTGCCGCCCGTCTACGCGGTCGAGGACGCTTCGGAGGGCTGGACCATCGTCGACGGCATGCGGCGCCTTACGGCGGTGGCGCGGTTCGTCGATGCGGCGGCGATCGGCCAAACGCCGCTGGCGCTGCGGGGCCTCGAATATCTTCGCGACGATTTCGAGGGGGTCAGCTACGGCGGGCTGCCGCCGCGCATGCAACGGCGCCTCGGCGAGACCGACCTCACGGTCCACGTGATTCGCCACGCCACCCCGGAGCGGGTGAAATTCAACATCGCCCGGCGCGTCAGCGCCGGCGGCACGGCGCTGTCGAACCAGGAGCTGCGCCACGCGCTCGTCCCCGGCCCGGCCCGGGACATCCTGCGCGATCTTGCCGAGAGCGGTGAATTCCGCAAGGCGACGGCGAACAGCGTCGGCGGCGAAGGCATGGCCGACCGCGAGCTGGTGCTGCGGTTCCTCGCGTTCCGCCTGACCTCGTGGACCGATTACGACTCGGCCGATTTCGACTCCTTCCTCAGCCTCGCCATGCGGCGGCTGAACGAGCTGGACGTTGCCCCGCCCCAGATGCCGGAGCCGGCGGCGGAGCCCGAACTTCCCGAGGCCGCGCCGCCGGACAACCCGCCGCCGGACACGCCGGCGGAAGAGGAAGCTCCGCCCGACGCGCCGACGGAGCAGGCGGCGCCCCCGGAACCGGAAGCAGAGTCCCGGTCCGAACCTGCGCCCGAGCCCCAACCCGAACCGGCCCCCGAGCCCGAACCGGCCCCCGAGCCCGAACCGGCCCCCGAGCCGGTCACGCTGGCCGGCCTGGACCGTGAGTTCAGGGCGGCGATGACGGCCGCGGCCGCGATCTTCGGCGACGATGGGTTCCGCCGGCCCGCCCTGACGGCCGAAGCGCGCAACCCGGTCAACGGGGCGCTGTTCGAGGCGGTCGCGGTCACGCTCGCCGGGATCGATGAGGCGGCGCGGAAGAATCTCGCCGCGCAAGGCGAGTCGATAAAGAAAGATTTCATAGATTTGATGCACAACAGTGGATTCGTAAAAGCGATTTCGCAGGACACGGGCGACCCGGCGCGGGTCCGCAAACGGTTCGGCGAAATCGAGGGCTTATTCAAGAAAGCACTTTCATGCTCGAGTCCATCCGGCTGACCAATTTCAAGATCTTCTCCGACCAGACCATTCCGCTCGCACCGCTTACCCTGCTCTCCGGCCTCAACGGCGCCGGCAAGAGCTCGGCCATGCAGGCGCTCTCGCTGCTGCGCCAGTCGCACGATGCCGGGTTGCTGCAGGAAGCCGGCTGGCTGCTGAACGGCGAGCTCGTCGAGGTCGGCGCCGGCGAGGACGTGCTGCACGAGAACGCGTCCAGCTCGCTTCTCGCCATCGAGCTTGCCGAAGACGGGCAATCGGCGAAATGGGAGGTCGAATACGTCCGCGAAGGCGACGTCTTGCGCTATCCGCAGAACGGCGACGGTACGGCGGATGCCGGGGGCGCCCTGTTCGGCGACGGTTTCCAGTATCTGCGCGCCGACCGCGTCAACCCTATGGTCAGCTACCCGAAATCCTTCCATGCGGTCTCGCAGCGCCGGTTCCTCGGCAGCCGCGGCGAGTATGCGGCGCATTTCCTGAGCCTCTACCGCGACGAGCCGATCCGCGACGACTCGCTCAAGCATCCGGACTCGAAAGCCACCAGCGGCCTGCTCGCCCAGGTCAACGCCTGGATGCAGGAGTTCAGCCCCGGCGCGACGATCGACGTGCACGAGATCGAAAAGACCGATTTCGTCCGCCTCAGCTATACCTTCGGCGCCGGCGTCGACAGCTCCAACCCGTACCGGCCGACCAATGTCGGCTTCGGCCTGACCTATTCGCTGCCGGTCGTGGTCGCCTGCCTGTCCACTGCGTCCGGCGGCATCGTGCTGCTGGAAAACCCCGAAGCCCACCTGCATCCGCAGGGACAGGTGGCGATGGGCCGGCTGATGGCGCTGACCGCGGCGGTCGGGGTGCAGGTCGTCGTCGAAACCCACAGCGACCACGTGCTCAACGGCATCCGCATCGCGGTCAAGCAGGGCGTGCTGCCGCCGGCCGATGCGCTGGTGCATTTCTTCCGGCGCGACGCGGCCAGTGGCGCCGCGGCGATCGACAGCCCGGCGATCAACGAGCAGGGGCGTCTCAGCTTCTGGCCGGACGGCTTCTTCGACCAGTGGGACAAGAGCCTCGACGAGCTGCTCGACTGACGGGGCCCGATCATGGCGCTGTATGTCTTCCTGAACGAACTGTCGCAACCGGACAACCCGATCGCACCGGAGCCCGGCGGCCTCGTCGTCAACGGCCTGGTCGACCTGCTGCGCGCCGTCAAGCGGCAGCGCCGCGACGCCGTGCTGCACAGCGCCGTTCCGCTGCGCGACGTGCGCATCGGCGACAGCTACTCCATCGCCGTCTGGTGCAACGACGGCGATCGCCGCGAGGAGTGGCGCTTCCTGCGCAGCCTGCAGGACCGCGCGCCGTTCCAGGTGCGGCTCGCCGAGCTCGGCATCGACGTCATGGAGACCGACTACCGGCTCGGCGAGGATCGCGCCGAGGGGCTCGGGCTTGCGCATCTGTTCGGCGGGCTCGCCGTCAGCCTGGACTACGAGCCGCGCTGGCGCGACCTCAGGGTGGCGCTGACCCGCGAGGCGCTGGAGGAGCGGGACGACGGCGAGGTCGACATCGTCGCCGCCGCTGTCGAGGCGGTCCATGCCAGCCAGCAGGAGCACGTCTCGGAGCTCCAGGACTGGCTGGCGCACGCGTGCCGTCTTCCCGTGGCGGACGGCGATGATATGTGGCGGCGGCGCGGCGAGCTGTTCCCCCGTCTCGACTTCCTGCCGCGCGTCGAGGATCAGCTGCGCGCGCTGCAGGCCAGCAATCCCTGGTTCGGATCCGCAGCGCGGCGGCTCGAGGAACTGAACGCCGTGGTCGACGAATGGACTCCGGCCAACGCGCCGGAGCCGCACTACCGCAGCCGCGTGACGGCGGAGCATGCGCGGCGCAAGCGGTTATGCCGGTTCGAGGATCTCGACGGCAAGACAAGGGTGTTCGACCTGCACGCCCGGTTCACGCCGGGCGCGGGGCGCCTGTATTTCCGCCTCGACGCCGGCCGCTGTCGCGCGGTGGTGGCCCATGTCGGGCGAAAGCTGGGGGAGTAGGGGAAAAGGTTCAATTCGGCGCCGGCTTTCGCCGGCAATTGGCTTATTTTCCACCCTCACCCATCCCTCTCCCATCAAGGGAGAGGGCTCCGAATTCGCGGCGAAAGCCCCCTCTCCCTTGATGGGAGAGGGTCGGG
>JBFGQV010000106.1:0-8685 GCA_041563955.1 Alphaproteobacteria bacterium
GCACGATGTGGACGGGCGGCAGGGTCTGGGTGAGGTCGGCGTTGCCCTCGTTGGTGACGATCACGGTGGCGCCGGTCTCGGCAATGAGGAAATTGGCGCCGGTGATGCCGACATCGGCGGCAAGGAAGCGGTCGCGCAGCACGCCGCGCGCCTCCTCGAGCAGCTGGCGCGGCTGCTCCAGCGGGCGCTCCGGGTCGAGCGCCGTGTGATGCTTGTGGAAGGTCTCGGCGACCTCGCTCTTGGGCACGTGGAAGGCCGGGGCGATGATATGGCTCGGCGCCTCGTGCCGCAGCTGGATGATATATTCGCCAAGGTCGGTCTCGACCGGCTCGATGCCGTGGTCCTCAAGGAAGGCGTTGAGCCCGATCTCCTCGGAGATCATCGACTTGCCCTTGGTCACGGTGCGTGCCCCGGCGGCGTGGCAGATCGCCAGCACGGCGTCGCGCGCCTCGGCCGCGTCCCGCGCCCAGTGGACGTGGCCGCCGCGCTCGGTCACCCGCTGCTCAAAGGCCTCGAGATAGAGGTCGAGATGGGCAAGGACGTGGTTCTTGATGTCGCGCGCCTCGTCGCGCAGGGTCTCGAACTCGGGCAGGCGCGCCGCGGCCTCGCTGCGGCGGACCCGGAATCCGACCTTGGCCGAGGCGAGGCCGCGCTGCAGCGTCTCGTCCGCCAGCGCCGCCCTGGCGTTCTCGGGGAAGCGGTGGCTGGTGGGGGCGTCGGCGCTCACGAGTCGCCCTCGCCGATCGGCGGTGCGGCGTCGGTGGCGCCGGCCAGCACCTCCGCGACATGGCGCACACGGATCCTCGCGCCGCGGCGCTTCAGCTTGCCGGCCATGTTCATCAGGCAGCCGAGATCGCCGGCCAGCAGCGTGTCGGCGCCGGTGGCGACGATGTCGTCCGCCTTGTCGGACACCATGCGGCCCGAGATGTCCGGGTATTTGACCGCGAACAGGCCGCCGAACCCGCAGCATTCCTCGGGTGCGCCGAGGTCCCGCACCTCGAGGCCGGCGACGCTCCGCAGCAGCTGGCGCGGCTGGTCGCGCACCCCGAGCTCGCGCAGGCCGGAGCAGGAATCGTGATAGGCGGCGACTCCCTCATAGCCGGCGTCCACCGAGTCCATGCCGCGCACCTCGGTCAGGAACTGGGTCAGCTCCCAGGTCTTGGCGGCGACGGCCGCCACCCGGTCCGACAGCGCCGCATCGTCCGACAGCAGCGCCGGCCAGTGATGCCGGATCATCGCGGCGCAGGAGCCGGAGGGCAGGACGACGTAGTCGCACGGCTCGAGCACCGGCAGGGTTCGGCGCACGATCTCGGCCGCGTCAGCGCGGTCGCCGGAATTATAGGCGGGCTGGCCGCAACAGGTCTGGGCGCGCGGCACGGTGACCGTACATCCGGCGGATTCCAGGAGCTTGACCGCGGCGAAGCCGACCGAGGGGCGGAACAGGTCGACCAGGCAGGTGACGAACAGCGCCACGTTGGGGCGGGTATCATCGGTCATGCAGCGTCTTCCCCGGCGGTTTCGCGCCCAAGATGGCGGCTGCCGGTGGGAAAGGCAACAGCGGCGATGTCAATTGACGGCGAGGCGGTTGGCCAGCCGGCGCGGCAGCAGCAGGTAATAGCGGCCGCGGTGCTTCATGCGGCCGGCGTATTCGAGGGCGGCATCGCCGGTGCCCCAGAAGAAGTCGCCGCGCACCGGGCCCTTGATCGCCGCGCCGGTGTCCTGCGCGACGACGAGGCGCCGCAATGGCTGCGGCTCGGTTCCAGGTTGCAGCGTGTCGAGCCACAGCGGCAGGCCGAGCGGCACATAGCGGGTATCGACGGCAAGGCTTCGGCCCGCGGTCAGCACGACGCCCTGCGCCCCGATCGGCCCGTCGCCATCGATTTCGTCGAAGAAGATGTAGCGCCGGTTCACCGCTAGCAAATCGGCCGCCTCGTCGGGATTGCGCTCCATCCAGGCGCGGATTCCCTGCCACGACGCCTCGTGCGACTGCAGCGCGCCGCGGCGGATCAGTTCGCGGCCGATCGAGCGGTAGTCATGGCCGTTGTTGCCGGCGTAGCCGATGCGGGTCGTCCGGCCGTCGGGCAGGCGCACCCGCCCCGAGCCCTGGACGTGCAGCATGAAGGCATCAAGCAGGTCGTCGAGCCACACCAGCTCGAGTCCGCGCCCCTGCAGCGCGCCCTGCTGGATCGCGCGGCGCGCATAGTACGGCTTCAGCCGCCCGTTCTCGACGCGGCCGACGAGCGATCGGCCGGCGAGGTCGGGGTCGAACTCGCCGAGATCGACCGCGACCTGGTCGCGCGGCCTGCGGTACACCGGCACGCGGTAGGTGGCGTCGGCCTCGAGGGCACCGCGCAGTTCGATCTCGTAATAGCCGGTGAACAGCCCTTCGGCGCTATCGTTGTTAGCGACCAGATAGGGCCGGAACCAGGTCTCGAAAAAGCGGCGCGCCGCCTCGTCGTCGCCGGCGGGCAGCGCCAGCGCCGCGGCACAGGCGGGCAGGACGTCCGCGACCGCACCACCCGGCATGTTCGGTCCGAGGGGGCGGTCGAGCGGGCCCGAGCGAAATCGCTCGCAGGAACGCAGGAACGCCGGCACCGCCGCGGCCTGGCGATCGTCGGACCAGCCGGGCAGGTCGGCGAATGTCGCCGGCGTCAGGACGGCCTGGTCGGGGGGAGGGACGGTCGGCGGCTTCTCGGGTTCCGGCTCGCAGGACACGGCGATGAACGCCGCGGCCAGGGCGAACCACCGGCCGGCGCCGTACCATCGCCCGGTGACGGGGCTGCGGGCATCCGGTGTCCGGGCGCAGCGGGCCATGCCGCCGTCAGTTCGAGCCGCCCGTTGCGATCAGGACCCAGTTCGGGTTGCCCGTGCGGGTATCGCGGCCGAACGTCCAGATGTCGGTGACCTGCACGACATTGTTGACGTCGCCGTCCACGATCTCGCCGCTTGCATCACGCGTCGCGTTGACCTGGCCGGTCACGAACTTCACGGTGACGACCGCGTTGCGGCCCTGCATCTCGGCGCCGATGATCTCGGCCTCGTCGATGCCGACCAGCGTCGTCTCCAGCGTGTGGCCCGCCTTTTCGCGCTCGCGGATCGCCGCCGCGAAATTCTCGTACACCGGCCCATCCAGCAAGGATTTCAGGACCTTGCCATCGCCTTTCGCGAAGGCCTCCACGATCATCTCGAAGGCATTGCGCGCGCCTTTGAGGAACTCCCGCTCGCGGAACGACCCGTCCACCGACTTGATCTGCGCCAGACCCGCCTCCAGCGAATCCATGCCGCTCTGGGCCTCGCCCGGCGATTCGGTGCGCCCGCGTATGGTGATCACGTTGTCGCCCTTCGAGTCGTTCTTTTCCGACGAAATCCCGAACGGGTCGGTTCGGTGATTCTGATCGTCGTGCCGGCGTCCGAGGACGGAGCCCAGCCGATAGATCAGAAACAACGCCAGAATGGCGAACAGGATGATGTCAAAAAACTGGAAGCCGCCGCCCATAAACGAATACTCTCTCAAGAACCTCGGGCCGTGTGCCACGCTGCGACCGCGCCCATCCGGCGCGGGTTGTACACGGACGCTACCGACCCTACATGCTTAAGCTACCACATCTTCCGACGGGCAGGTCGAGTCCCGTGCGACAGGCCACGCCGCAGCCGGGGGATGACCGCATACACCCTAGATAGGTTCTGGTTAAGAAAAGAACAAGCGTGCCGCTGCTGCTCATAATTATTTTCGTCGGCGTCCCGATTCTCGAGATCGCGGTTTTCATCAAGGCTGGCAACCTGTTCGGCCTGTGGCCGACCCTGGCCGCCGTCGTGGTGACGGCGGTCGTCGGCGCGGCGCTGCTGCGCGCCCAGGGCCTTGCGGTGATCGGCCGCGCCCGCCGGCAGCTCGATCAGGGACAGATCCCGATTGCCGAGGTGTTGACCGGCGTCTGCCTGCTGGTCGGCGGCGCACTGTTGCTGACGCCGGGCTTCATCACCGACAGCATTGGGTTTTTGTTGCTGATTCCGCCCGTGCGCCGGGTCCTCGGCCATTGGGCCCTGAACGCGCTCTTGCGCAGCCGCAACACCCGCGTATGGGTCGACGGCGAGGAGATCATCACGCCCGCAGGCAAGCCGGAAGCGCCGCCGGAAGACGCCATAGACGTCGAGTATACCGAGATCCCGGAGCCCGAGGGCGATGCGTCCGCCGATCGCCGGCGGCCGGACTGATGCTTGCTTGAAGGTTGTTTCCAGCCGCCAACCGTGCTAGCGACGCGCGGTCCAGGCACTTCACGGAGCGATCCATGACCAACGAGACCGCCGGCGGCGGCGCCGCCGAGGCGCCGCGCTTCAATATCGTCCACCAGTATATCAAGGACCTGTCCTTCGAAGTGCCCGGTGCGCCGCAGGTGTTCGGGGAAAGCACGGCGCCGGACGTTGCGGTGAACGTCGATGTCACCGTCAACGCGGTGGGCGAGCCGAGATACGAGGTGGCCCTTCGCGTCGATGCGCGCGGCACCGTGGCCGGGAAGTCCCTGTTCATCGTCGAGCTCGTCTATGCGGGGCTGATCGAGGCCTCGGGCCTGGCCGCGGACCAGCTGCAGCCGGCGCTGCTGATCGAGGGACCGCGGCTGCTGTTCCCCTTCGCCCGCAATATCGTCGCCGGCCTGACCCGCGATGGCGGGCTGCCGCCGCTGATGATCAGCCCGATCGACTTCGTCTCCCTGTACCGCAACCGTCTGGCCAAGCAAGAGGAAGGCGGCGGAAGCGGCAACGGAGACGCCGCTTAGCACATCATCCTGTTCCGTGGTACCGGCACTGGCCCGCTCTCCCGCGAGGCCGTCCAATGGAATTTCACACCGTCGATAGCGGGTCGCAGCGGCCCTGACGCATAACGCGCTAGCTTCTCCACACCGGGTCGGCGAGGCCCTCCAGGAAGGCCGCGTGGGCGGCGCGTTCGGCGTCGCTGGCGACGTGCGGCCGCGGCGTCCGCATCGGCCGCGCCATCGCGCCGGGATCCGCGACGGCGGCGTCGGTCGACACCAGCGCGAGGCCACGCTGGCGGCCGCCGACCAGCTCGAGGTACACGTCGGCCAGCAGTTCCGCGTCGAGCAGTGCGCCATGCTTGGTGCGCGCCGAATTGTCGATGCCGAAGCGCCGGCACAGCGCATCGAGGCTTGCCTGCGCTCCGGGGAATTTCGTCCGCGCCAACTGCACGGTATCGACGGTGCGCTCGGCCGGGATTGGTGCGAAGCCCAGTGTTTCCAGCTCCGCATTGATGAACCCGAGATCGAATGCGGCGTTGTGGATGACCAGCCGCGATTCGCCGACGAATTCGAGAAAACCGGTGGCGATTTCGGCAAACACCGGGTGGTCCGCGAGAAACGCCTCGCTCAGCCCGTGCACCTGGAACGCACCGTCGGGCATGTCGCGTTCCGGATTGACGTAGCTGTGCCATACCGTTCCCGTCGGTACGTGATTGTGCAGTTCGACACAGCCGATTTCGACGATGCGATGCCCCTCGGTGGGGCTGAAGCCCGTGGTCTCCGTGTCCAGTACGATTTCACGCATATCGATTCCGCCTCTTCGCATCCCGGGTCCGGCGCCGGGCTCCGCCGTGCCGGACCAGTCTGACAATCCGAGTCAGTTGACGCAAGGTCTCGCGGCGCGACAGACCGGTGCGCACGACGAAATCAGCGCGCCGCCGTTTTTCGACATCCGGCATTTGCCGCGCGCGGATCTCGGCGAGCCGCTGGCGCGTCATGCCGGGCCGCCGCAGGACGCGCTGCGCCTGGAGAAAGCCCGGGGCGCTGACCAGCACGGTGGCATCGCAGTCGCTATCGCGGCCGGCTTCGAACAGCAGCGGGATGTCGAGGACGGCGATCGGGTCGCGCCGGCGCCCGCAGCGGCGCAGGAAACGGCTCGAGTCCTCTTTCACCAGCGGGTGGACGATGGCCTCGAGCCGGTCCAGCGCCTCGCGCTCCTCGAAGACCCGGCGGCCGAGGACAGCACGGTCGACCGTACCGTCGCGGACGGTGCCGGGAAAAGCCGCCTCGACGGCCGCGACAGCGGCACCGCCCTGCCCGAACAGCCGGTGGACCGCGGCATCCGCGTCATGAACCGGCAGGCCCATGCGGCCCAGCATTCGCGCCGCCGTGGTCTTGCCCATCGCGATGGAGCCGGTCAGCCCGATGACGATCATCGTCCCGGCTCATTCCTGGAGGTCGGCAAGCACGAATCGGCGAAGCTCGTCGTCCACCTCGGGCCGGACGCCGAACCAGGCCTCGAAGGCCGGCTGCGCCTGGTAAAGCAGCATGCCGAGGCCGTCGACGACGGGATTGCCGCGGGCCCGCGCCGCAGCCAGGAGCGGCGTCTCGAGCGGCACGTACACAACATCGCAAACCACGGCGGAAGCGGGCAGAGCGCTCAGATCGATTTCGAGAGGCGGCTGGCCATCCATGCCGAGGGACGTCGCGTTGACCAGCAGGGTCGCCCCGTCCAAAGCCGCGTGCCGCTGGTCCCAGTCGACGGCCTCGACCCCGGCACCAAGCTCCTCGGCCAGGATCTCGGCGCGCAAACCCGTCCGGTTGGCGATCCGCACCGACGCCGCGCCGGCGTCGAGCAGGGCGACGCAGGCCGCTCGCGCGGCGCCGCCGGCGCCGAGCACCACCGCCGGATCGTGGCCCGAACGCCAAGGGCTGTGGCGGCGCAGGTTCTCCGTCACCCCGAAAGCATCAGTGTTGCTGCCGATCAGGCGGCCGTCCTCGCCGACCACGATCGTGTTCACCGCGCCGATGCGCCGGGCCAGCGGATCCAGCTCGTCGCACACCGCAAGGGCGGCTTCCTTGTGCGGCACCGTCACGTTGGCGCCGCGGAAGCCGAGCACCGGCAGGGCGCGCAAGGCGGTCTCGATGCGCCCGGGTGCGACCGGGAGTGGCACGTAGGCGCCGTCGATGCCGTGGCGATCGAGCCAGTAGCCGTGCAGCCGCGGCGACCGCGAATGCGATACCGGCCATCCGACGACTCCCGCAAGCCTGGCCTGTCCCGTCAAGATCATTGCTCGATCACCCCGTGTCCGCGCAGGAAGTCGAGCAAGGGTAGCAACGGCAGCCCGACAATTGTGAAATGATCGCCCTCGACGCGGCTGAACAGCTGCGCACCGAGCCCTTCAAGCTGATAGGCCCCGACCGAATCGCACGCCGCGGCACCGATCCGGCGAAGATAGGAGTCGAGGAAGGCATCGCTGAATGTCCGCATCGTCAGCCGCGCACGCGCGACGTGGTGCCACAGGATCAGACCGTCCCGCACGACGCAGGCCGCGGTGACGAGCTCATGGGTGCGGCCGCGCAGTCGCTGCAGGGTATCCCGCGCCTGTGCCTCGTCGGCCGGCTTGTCGAACCACGCGCCGTCGCACTCCAGCATCTGGTCCCCGCCGATGACCAGGGCGCCCGGGTGGCGGCCGCTGATCCGCTGCGCCTTCAGAGCGGCGAGCGCTTCCGCCGTTTCGGCGGCATCGGCGTGCTGCGCCCGCATTGCGGCCTTCACTGCGGCCTCATCGACCGCGGGGGCCTCCGCCGCCACCGGCACGCCGGCGGCCCCGAGCATTGCCGCACGGAACCGGCTGCCGGACGCGAGCACCACGTCCGGCTTCGTGGGCTCAGTCGTCACTGCCGTCCAATCCCCGCCGTTCGTAAAGCTGCAGAATCGCCGCCGCGGACTCCTCGATGGAACGCCGGCTGACATCGATCACCGGCCATTTGTGTCGGTTGAACAACTTGCGCGCCGCCATGACCTCGTCCCGCACCGCTCCGGGATCGACATAGTCGGTGTCGGGATCCTGGGCCAGCATCTGCAGGCGATTGCGCCGCACCTGCACGAGACGGGCCGGATCCTTGGTCAGGCCGATCACAAAGGGCTCCCCCGGACGGTTGCGTAGCCGCGTGAGTTCCTCCGGCACCGGCACACCCGGCACGATGGGGATGTTGGCTGCCTTGATGCCGCGATTCGCAAGGTAGATGCAGGTCGGCGTCTTGGACGTCCGCGAAACGCCCACCAGGACGATCTCGGCCTCTTTGAGCGACTGGACCGACTGGCCGTCGTCGTGATGCAGCGCGAAGGTCATCGCGTCGATGCGGCTGAAATACTCCGCATCCATGATGTGCTGGCGCCCGGGCAGGCCGCGCGACTTGACGCCGAGAAAGTTGCCCAGCGATGCGATCACCGGGTCGAGCACGGCGATGCAGGGCACCTGCAGGCGCCGACATCCCTCGAGCAGCTCGTTGCGCAGATCGGCATTGACGATGGTGAACATCACCACGCCCGGGTCTTTCTCCAGCTGTCGCAACAGCTTTTCGATCTGGCTGTGCGTGCGGATCAGGGACCAGTTGTGCTCGACGGGCTCGACCCCCTCGAACTGGACCAGACAGGCACGCGCGACGCTGTGCACGGTCTCCCCCGTCGCATCCGACACGAGATGTAGATGAAACTTCATACCTTCCGCCTGTCCTGTGCCTTTTCCCGGTGCCCCTGCGCAATTTGTGGAAAAGCCCCATCGTGCCGCGGCAGTCCCGATTCCATTCAGGCATTCATATCCTTTGCGCCCGGGTTCTCCAGCTGTCGAAACCTCTCTTCATACCCCGACAATCATGCGATCAAGTCCGCCCGGCGCCCGGTTATCCCCGTTATCACATCGCCACGGCCGGC
>JBFGQV010000107.1:0-8538 GCA_041563955.1 Alphaproteobacteria bacterium
GGCTCGTTCGTCGCGCATGCGCCGGAAAAGCCCCTCTCCCTCGCGGCGGCGCCAAAAAGTCTGGTCAACCCTGCCATGGGGGGAGGGGTTGGGGAGGGGGCCGCGTTCTGTCGTTTTTGTCGTGCGAAGGCCCTTATCCTGGGGAGCCCCGCAGGGGCGTCTCGCAGCATGAGGTCGCGCAATCATGGGGGGTATTGGCATGACCGCGATCGACCCCGTCACCCTCGCGGTCGTGCAGGCCGGGCTGAGCCAGGTCTGCAACGAGATGGACCTGGCCTTCGTGCGCTCCGCGTTCAGCCCGGTGATCTCGGAGGCGCTCGACCGTTCGGACGGCATCTACCACCGCGACGACGGGGCGCTGATCGCCCAGGGCGACCTCGGCCTGCCGGTGTTCGTCGGCACCATGCAGTTCGGCACCGCCGAGGTGATCGCGCGCGCCCGCGACCTTAAGCCCGGCGACCTGTACATCGTCAACGACCCCTATCTGGGCGGCACCCACCTGATGGATGTGCGTTTCGTCAAGCCGTTCTTCTACCGCGGCAAGATCTTCGCCTGGCTGGCCAACACCGGGCACTGGCCGGACACCGGCGGCGCGGTGCCGGGCGGCTTTTCCGCCAACGCGACCGAGGTCGAGCAGGAAGGCCTGCGGCTGCCGCCGGTCAAATTGTTCAAGGGCGGCAAGATGGACGAGGAGATCCTCTCCATCGTGCTATCCAACATCCGCATCGCCGATCAGCGCATCGGCGACATCAAGGCGCAGGCGGCCGCGCTGACCGTCGGCGAACGGCGGTTCACGGCCTTGCTGGACCGCTATGGCATGGACGTCGTCGAATCCTGCATCGCCGAGCTGCGCGGCCGCGCCGAGCAGCAGATGCGGGCGAAGATCGCGACGATCCCGGACGGCGAGTACCACGGCGTTGCTTTCGTCGATTCCGACGGCGTGGTCGATGAACCGCTGCGCATCGACATGAAGATCGAAAAACGCGACACCGACCTGTATTTCGACATGTCGGGCTCCAGCCCGCCGTGCCGCGGGCCGATGAACAGCGTCATCGCGACGACCCGCTCATCGGTCTACCTCGCCGTCAAGCACATCTTTCCCGACGTTCCGATAAACGCCGGCACTTTCGCGCCGCTGCGCATTACGGATCCGGAGGGGACCTTCCTCTATGCAAAGTATCCGCGGCCGGTCTCGGGCTGCGCCGCCGAGGTCAGCCAGCGCATCGCCGAGGCGGTGTTCGCGGCGCTGACGCCCGCCCTGCCCGACCAGCTGTTCGCCGCGCCGGCCGGCACCAGCGGCAACTTCGCGCTCGGCGGCGACGACCCCAAGACCGGCCGCTCCTACGTGCTGTATCTCATTTCCGGCGGCGGTTACGGCGGCAGCGAAGAGGGCGACGGCCTATCCAACGGCTGCTCGACGATCGGCATCTCCAAGACGACGCCGATCGAGGTGGTCGAGCAGCGCTATCCGGTCCTGATCGAGCGCTATGCGCTGCACGAGGGATCGGGCGGCGCCGGCGAGCACCGCGGCGGGTTCGGCGTCAACTACACGGTGAAAATCCGCCGCGGTGCGGCGCGCGCCTCGTTCGTCATGGACCACGGGCGCACTGGCCCGCAGGGCGCGCTCGGCGGCAGCGACGGTGGCCGCAACAAGGTGCGCATCGAACGGGACGGCCGGCCGGACTATATCCCGCCGCACCTGTCCAAGGACCAGGACATCCACGTTGGCGAAGGTGACCGCATCCACGTCTCCACCCCCGGCGGCGGCGGCTTCGGCGACCCGTTCCGGCGCGACCCGCAAGCGGTGTTGCAGGACCTGGTGCGCGGCTACTACACGCCGGCCGAGGCGGAAGAGCTGTTCGGCGTCGTGATCGTGGACGGCGAGCTCGACGAAAAGGCAACAGCGAAGGCGCGGTCAGGGAGGGAGCGCGGCCAATAACACCCGGGCCGCCTCAGATCGAAAAATCCATCGCCTCGTACTTGCCGCCCTGGGTCTCATAGCCGGCCTTCTTCCACGCATCGATACCGCCGGCGAGGTTGAAGAGGTTGGGAATACCGGCTTCGGCAAGCTGCTTCTGCGCCGCCGCGGAACGCTTGCCGACCGCGCACATGACGATCACCTTCGCACCGCCGAGCGGCGGGAACACGTCGGTCTCCAGGAACGACAGCGGCAGCAACAGGGCGCCCGGGACGTTTTCGAACTCGTATTCGTGCGCCTCGCGGACGTCCAGCAGGATCGCCTCGCGCGCGTCCAGCCACGCCCGGGCCGTGGGCGCGTCGATTTCAGGCAATGGGTTCGGTTCGTCCACCGCGCATGTCCCGCCAAACTGAAGTCGTGCCGATGACCGAGTGTACCGCGTTGTGCCCGGTATTGCACGGTTGAATTCGTAGTTACATTATTTGCACATTTATTTCGATGTATAATTGATCGGGCATATCCAGCGACGCCGGACGCGGTCGCGGCATGCAGACAGACGGATTTACCGGGTCAGCGCGAAGGACTTGGCGGCGGCGATGGGGCCGCCGCCGGCGCGCTGCAGCAACACGGCGCAGCCGCCGTCGCCGGGCATCGGCTCCAGCGGCACGGTCAGCGACACCGGCGCACCGGCCCACTGCCCGACGCGCTCGAACCCGCGCACGACGTTCGCCTCGATCAGGGTCATGCCACGGTTCTCGCCGGCCGTCACCATCGTCTCGTGCTCGCGGTCGAAGGTGACAAGCAGGATGTCGTAGATTCCCGCCGGCCCCGTGCCATCGACGGTGATGACGGCGTCCAGTCCGCGATTCTCGACGGCGAGCCGTGGCGCATCGCCCGACTGCGCGCGTGCCGTGCGGATCCGGGATTCAGCCTCGCGGCGCTGCGATCCGACGACGTGGCTGGCGCCGCCGACCACCATGAACGGCGTGTATTCGTATCGGGCGCCCAGCGCCCGCGCGTATCCCTGCCAGCGCCTTGTGTAATCGGCGCGGCCGAACGGGTCCTTCCAGCCCGCATAATCGTAATAATCGATGTGGTATTCGAGCGCGATCACGTCGTCGCGCTGCGCGAGCTCGCGCAGATAGGCCTCGGCCGGCGGGCAGGCCGGACAGCCCTGGCTGGTGAACAGCTCGACGACGACCGGCGGCGCCGATTGCGCGCCGGCCGCAGCGGGAAGAACCAGCGTCGCCAGCGCCGTCATAAGGAAAGCGAGTCGTTTCATGCGCCGCGAGATTATCCGCGCAAGCGCCTCCGCGCGAATCAATATTAAGTGACGACGGGTTTACGGCAACGCGGTGCAGAGCATTGATACGAGAATGACACAACGTCCGCACGAATAAGGCTTAATCGAATCGTTACGATGATACGCGAGACTGGCGCGCGTGGACCTCGCCATCATCGAAAAACACGACGAGGCGGCCGAACTGCTGCGCAAGGCCGGCAGCGTCGCCGACGAAGCGGGCTGCGATATGTACCGGTACCGGAAATGAGGAACGCCATGCGGGCTGCAATAGCGATATGTGTGTTCCTGGCAACCCTCGGCGGCGCGGCCGCGGCGAAGCCGGAGGACCTGATCGACGCGATCCGGGTCGGTGACGCCGACCGGGTCGAGGCGCTGCTGCAAGCGGGCGAAAGCCCGAATGAGCCTCTGTCAGACAAGGGCATGCCGCCGTTGTTCGAAGCCATCCGGATGGGCAACCGGGGTCTTGTGAGTAAGTTGCTGGTGGCCGGGGCGGATCTAGAGTTCATTTACCGGAATGACCGGCATGAAGTTCACACGGCCTACAGCTACGCGGTGCTCTATGCGGACGACTATGTGTTCCGCACGCTGGTAGCCCATGGCAGAAACGACCTTGGCGACAGGTTCCTGCACAGCTTGCAGCGCCTGGTCTGCTCACCGGATTATTGCGGCAACGTCCTGAGCATGATCGCCATTCGTGGCGGCCGCCGGCCGCATAATTTCCTGAATTCCCTGCGCAGTTACTCACGCGAATATCAAAAGACGACCCAGGATTTCCTGAATTTGCACGGAATTGCCGACGACGATCCGGATATTCGGGGAAGGCCTTTGCTGCCGCCCCTCCACGCGGCTGCCGCGACCGGGATGTGGGTGGCGACAGGGTTCCTGTTACGCGCAGGGGCTGACATCGATCAACGCGACTCCAGGGGATTGCTGGCGGAGGATTACGCGCAGGCGAACAAGCAGCCGATGACCATCTCGTTTTTCGAGACCGAGCGGCGCGCCCGGCGGTTGATCGCGGCCATCGAGAGCGACGATGCGGGGCGGGTCGAACAGCTTCTCGATGCCGGTTTGGACCCGAACGAAGGCGGCGCTGTTTCGCCGCCGCCGCTCGCCGTGGCCGCGACGGCCGGACACGTGGAAGTCGCTCGCGTGCTCCTGGCGCGGGGTGCGAAGGTGGATTCGCCCGACCGGCATCGGACCGCGCCGGTCATTTACGCCATCGAGGCCGGGAATCTCGACGTCGTCCGACTCCTGCTCGCCAACGGCGCCCAGATGGACGGCAATGCCATGCACAAGGCCACGGCGTCGGGGAACATGGACATCGTCCGAGCGTTTCTGCGCGCCGGCGCGGATCCGACGGTGACGTACGGTGACGGGACACAGCCAATCCACACCGCCATTCAAAACGGTCACATCGAAATCTTCCGGCTTCTGGCGGAGGCAGGCGCCGACATTCACGCGGAATGGATCAGTGAGGCGAACGGCAACTATACGACCCTTAGCGACGCCATCGCCCACGGGCAGACGGACCTCGCGCTTGAACTGATCCAAAGAGGCGCCGATACGGACAAGCTCATCTGCCCGGGTGAAGCGCCTTGCAGGTCTTACCTCGACATCGCCGCAGCCCGCGGAAACGTTACGCTGATTCGCCGGTTTATTGCGGTCGGGAACAAGGTTCGACGATCAAAGGGACAGGTGATGGCGAGCGACGGCATGGTGGGTATGTCGCCGCTGATGTGGGCGGCGAGGAATGGCAATCCGCAGGCCGTCACGATTCTGCTGGAACACGGCGCCGACGTCACGCTTCGGAACAATTTCGATTGTTCCGCGCTCGACTATGCGATCCTGAATGGCCGCGACGAGGCCGCCGCGATCCTCCGCAAGGCGGGGGCGACAGCCGATCAGGGCGCTTGCCAAAGCGGGATCTTCAAGTAAGGCACCGGGGCCCCTCACCCCTCCTGCGCCAGCTTCCTGAGCACGTACTGCAGGATTCCGCCGTGGCGGAAGTACTCGACCTCGTCGAGCGTGTCGATGCGGCAGACGAGCGCGATCTCCTCGACGCTGCCGTCGGCGCGGGTGATGCGGCAGGCGACGTCCTGGCGCGGCACGATGCCATCAGCGATGCCGGAAATGTCGAACAGCTCCGTGCCGTCCAGCCGCAGCGTCTTGCGGCTGACGCCGGGCTTGAACTCCAGCGGCAGCACGCCCATGCCGACGAGGTTGGAGCGGTGGATGCGCTCGAAGCTCTCGACGATCACCGCCTTGACCCCGAGCAGCCGCGTGCCCTTGGCGGCCCAGTCGCGCGACGAGCCGGTGCCGTATTCGCGGCCGGCGACGACGACCAGCGGCACGCCCTCGTCCTTGTACTTCATCGCCGCGTCATAGATCGGCATGACCTCGCCGCTCGGCTGGTGCTTCGTCACCCCGCCCTCGGTGCCCGGCGCCATCTCGTTGCGGATGCGGATGTTGGCGAAGGTGCCGCGCATCATCACCTCGTGGTTGCCGCGGCGCGAACCGTACGAGTTGAACTCGGCCGGGCGGACCTGGTGGCTGGTCAGGTACTGGCCGGCCGGGCTCTCCTCCCTGAAGGCGCCGGCCGGCGAGATGTGGTCGGTGGTCACCGAATCGGCGAGGATCGCCAGCGGCCGGGCGCCGGCGATGTCGGCGAGCGGCGCCGGCTCCGCCCCCATGTCCTCGAAGAAGGGCGGGAAGCGCACATAGGTGCTGACCGCATCCCAATCGTAGGTCAGGCTCGACGAGGCCTGGATCGCGCGCCATTCCGGCGTGCCTTCCGACATGTTGGCGTAGCGGCTGCGGAACATCTCCGGCGTCAGCGCCTGCTCGATGACCGCGTTGATCTCGGCATTGGTCGGCCAGACGTCCTTCAGATACACCGGCTGCCCGTCCGTGCCCTTGCCGAGCGGCTCGCCCAACAGGTCGCGGGTCATCGTCCCGGCCAGCGCATAGGCGACGACGAGCGGCGGCGAGGCGAGGTAGTTGAGCCGGACCTGCGCGTGGACGCGGCCCTCGAAATTGCGGTTGCCGGACAGAACCGCGGCGACGTGCAGCCCGCCCGTGTCGACCGCATCCGAGACCGCCTCCGGGAGCGGGCCGGAATTGCCGATGCAGGTGGTGCAGCCGAAGCCGACGATGTTGAAGCCCAGCGCGTCGAGATCGTCCTGCAGGCCCGACGCCGTGAGATAATCGGCGACGACCTGCGAGCCCGGCGCCAGCGAGGTCTTGACCCAGGGCTTGACCTGCAGGCCCTGCTCCCGCGCCTTGCGCGCGACCAGGCCGGCGCCGACGAGGACGCTGGGGTTGGAGGTGTTGGTGCAGCTGGTGATCGCGGCGATGACGATGTCGCCGTGGCGCATCTCGTAGTCGGCGCCCTCCACCGGCACGCGCTTGGCCGGGTCGGCCCCGCCCTCCTTGATCGCATCCTTGCTGGCCGCAGCGGCGGCTGACAGGGCGATGCGGTCCTGCGGGCGCTTCGGGCCGGCAAGGCTGCTCTCGACCGAGCCGAGGTCGAGCTCCAGCGTCTGGGTGAACACGGGGTCGGGCGTATCGGTTTCGCGCCACATGCCCTGGGCCTTGGCATAGGCCTCGACCAGGGCGACGCGCTCGGGGTCGCGGCCGGTGAAGTTGAGGTAGCGGATGGTCTCCTGATCGATGGGGAAGAAGCCGCAGGTGGCGCCGTATTCCGGCGCCATGTTGGCGATCGTCGCCTGGTCCGCGAGGGTCAGGTGGTCCAGCCCCGGGCCGTAGAACTCGACGAACTTGCCGACCACGCCGTGCGCGCGCAGCATCTGTGTGACCGTCAGCACGACGTCGGTCGCGGTGGTGCCTTCGCGCAGCGACCCGGTCAGCTTGAAGCCGATCACCTCGGGCAGCAGCATCGAGATCGGCTGACCCAGCATGGCCGCCTCGGCCTCGATGCCGCCGACGCCCCAGCCGAGGACGGCAAGGCCGTTGACCATCGTCGTGTGGCTGTCGGTGCCGACCAGCGTGTCGGGATAGGCGATCGTGCGGCCGCCCTCCTCGGCGGTCCAGACGACCTGCGAGAGGTTCTCCAGATTGACCTGGTGGCAGATGCCGGTGCCCGGCGGCACGACGCGGAAATTGTCGAACGCCTCCTGCCCCCAGCGCAGGAAGGCATAGCGCTCGCCGTTGCGCTGGAACTCGATCTCGACGTTCTTGGCGAAGGCGTCCTTGGTGCCGAAATTGTCGATCATCACCGAATGGTCGATGACTAGGTCGACCGGAGAGAGCGGGTTGATCCGCTTCGGATCGCCGCCCAGCGCCTTCATCGCCTCGCGCATCGAGGCGAGGTCGACCACCGCCGGCACGCCGGTCAGGTCCTGCAGCAGCACCCGCGCCGGCCGGTAGGCGATCTCATGGTCGCTGCGCCGCGCCTCGAGCCACGCCGCCATGCTCTTGATGTCGTCGACGGTGACGCTGCGGCCGTCCTCGTAGCGCAGCAGGTTCTCGAGCAGCACCTTCAGCGAATAGGGCAGCCTGGAGACGTCGCCGATCACGGCACTGGCCGCCTCGAAGCTGAAATAGTCGTATTCGCGATCGCCGACCTTCAGGGTCCGGCGCGTATTCAGGCTGTCCTGGCCGATGACGCTCACGTCGATGCTCCCTTGCGCGATTCCGTGTTGACTAGGGATGTGTGATTCCCGCCCGCGGCGACAACCTTGCACGGGCGGCAGTTGTATAGGCCGAAACGTCGGGGATTTGAAGAGCCAAGTGCCGCGGCGCGGCGACCCGCGCGCCGTCAGCGGAGCCGGGCGGCGACGAACGCCGCGATTGCCGGCAGCACGCGGTCCGCTGCCTGAAGATGCGGGACGTGGCGGCACCCGGGCAGCAGCAGGCTTTGTGCGTCGCCGGAGACACCGGCGGCGATCGCCTCGACCTGCCGCGCCGTGCCGTACTCGTCGTCCTCGCCCTGAATCACCAGCACCGGACAGGCAATCGCAGGCAGCGCCGCCTCGATGTTCCAGGACGCGAACGCATCGGACAGCCAGGTCTCTGCCCAGGCATCGAACAGGGCGGCGGTCTTGTCCCCGTGGTAGCGCGCCAGCCTCTGCTCCAGGTCGGACTCACGCCAGGCCCGCACCGCATCTGCGATGCCGGCCCGGGTCACCGCCTCGACGAACACGTGCGCCGCCTCGGTGACCACCGCGTGGGCGGCAAAGCGCGCGGCATACAGCAGCGCGATCGAGCCTCCGTCGGAATGGCCGATCAGCAGCGGATCGGCCACGCCGCAGGCGGCCAGCACCAGCGGCAGGACCTCGCGCGCCTCGCGCTCCAGATA
>JBFGQV010000108.1:0-8515 GCA_041563955.1 Alphaproteobacteria bacterium
CGAATTGTCGACCACCACGATCTCGACGTCATCGCCGGGCGGGGTGCGCAGCGCGGCAACGCTGGCAAGGCAGGCGGACAGCAGCCCCGGGCGGTTGCGGGTGCACACCGCGATGACGATGGCGCGATGCCCGGCGGAGTCCTGCGACGCCATGGGTCAGCCTCCCGCTCGGGTTCGAAACGATGAACGCATCGTCAACATCGGCGGTCCTTTCGTCCTCCACATGCGCTAAGTCACAGCCCGCGGCGCTTCATCTTTACCCGTGCGACAGACGCCAGCAAACGGACGAACGGTCCCGCCGTTCCGGCCGGAGGCGTTGGCCGGGCCGTGGCGTGGCTGTCGGCGAAGGCCAGAAGCCGGGACGCGAAGACCTGCGCGCCGTTCTCGATTGCCCATCGATCGGCGCCCTCGTATGCCGATCGCGCCAGCTCCGGAAAATTTCGCACCGCATCGGAAATGGCATCGGCCACGGCTTCCGCGGTCCAGCCGGCGATACCTATCGGATTGTTCTGATAGCGTTCAGCGAGCGTCTTCATCGTGGTGCCTTGCGGGCAGACCATGGGCAACCCGCAACTGACGGCCTCAGCGGCGATCGCCGAGAAGCTCGCCGCATATCGACTCGGCTCGTAGGGCAGGACGACGATATCCGTGCTGTCCAGAAGACCGTTCCAGTACGACTTGTCAGCCGGCTGCTGGTCAAAGCGAATTCGCGAATCGGCCGCCGCCAGCTCTCGCAGTTCACGATCCAGTGCTGTTTCCTTCGTAACGCCGTTATGAATCAGGAAACGGGCGCCGACATCCTGGTCCGCGAGCCGGCGAAGCACGTCCGGAATCAGGTGATAGCCTTTCTCCGGCCTCTGTTGGCCCAAAAATCCGACGACCGGCCGTCCCTCCTCGTCGCCGCTGCGCAACCGGACTTCGCTGCCCGCGTAGGCCGGCGGAAGGAAGTCCACCGCAAATCCCAGGAGCTTGCTGTAGTCGCCAGATGACGCCTCATCGAAGGTAAAGAAGAGGAATTTACCCGCATAGTCCTTCCGGATTCTTCGGGCGGCTGATCGATACTGCCTTGTATATCGGCCCCAGTTTTCCGATGTCACGCCGCCGACCCCGCTCGGCAGCCCGAGCTCGAATGCGATCGGGGGCATGTCGGCCGCGGAGTAATGCGTCTGCGCCCAGAGGATCACGGCAGCCATCTGGGCCGGCAGGACCGAGCTGGCATAGATGAGATCGTATTGCCGATCCCTCGTCGCCCGGCTGAAGTCGGCAATGAAGCTGACGCGCGCGAGATGGAAATTCGCCGCCTTGCGGCTCGTGATCTTGGCGTACGGATAGTGGTGGAAGGCCGGACTGGCGTTCAGCTCTTCGATCAGCCCATGCTCGACGCGGGCGTTCGCCAGGATATCGACCGTGATCCCTCTGCGCCGAAGCTCGCCCGTGATATGTCGGCAGACGTTGGCGTGATGCCCCAAATTGCCGACGAGGGCGGCGTCCACATAACAGACTCTCCGGATCTTTGCGGTGGGGGTGCTTGCTTCGTCAGCCAATGTTCAGCCAGCTCTATAAGGCAGGGACGCTTCGGGTCACGGTGCGGCGGGGCTCAATTTCCAGCTCGAATGGCCGGCCTCGTCACGTTCGCTCGGAAACTGCGTCGCGGATTTCGGTCAGCATCCTCTCCAGGTCGTAGCCATGCGCCCAGCCCGGGTAGTCGGCCTTGAACCGCGACATATCGCTGACATACCAGATATGGTCGCCTGCGCGGTTCTGCTCTTCGTATGTCCACTGGAGTTCACGGCCGGACAATTCCTGGCACAGGCCGATCGCCTCGAGCATGGAGCAGTGGGAGAACCGGGTCCCGCCAAGGTTGTAGACCGCACCGCTGCGCGGGGCCTCAAAGACCGTCCACATCGCGCTGACCACATCCGCGCTGTGGATGTTGTCGCGGACCTGCTTGCCCTTGTAGCCGAACACCCGGTAGGGTCGGCCGCGCACGGTGCACTCCATCAGATAGGCGAGAAACCCGTGCAGCTCGGCGCCGGAATGCGCCGGCCCGGTCAGGCAGCCGCCGCGAAAGCACGCCGTCCGCATGCCGAAATACCGCCCGTATTCCTGAACCAGCAGATCGGCGGCGGCCTTGGACGCGCCGAACAGGCTGTGCATCGATTCATCGATGCTCATATCCTCGGGGATTCCTTCGGCGTAATAGGGGTGTGCGCTGTCGATCTCGTAGCGGGTTTCGAGTTCTTGCAGCGGCAGCATGTTGGGCCGGTCGCCGTAAACCTTGTTGGTCGACAGATGCAGGAACACGGCGTCCGGGCAACTCTCTCGCGTGCACTGCAGCAGGTTCAGCGTCCCGGTCGCGTTGATCGAGAAATCCGTGAACACGTCGCTCGCGGCCCAGTCGTGGCTCGGCTGGGCGGCGCAATGCACGATGGCCGCGACGTCCTTGCCGAAACGGGAGAACAGGCTGCGCAGGCCGTCGACGTTTCGGATGTCGAGATCTTCGTGACGATAGGACGCGACCTCGTGCTCGAGACGCCGGCGGTTCCATTTGGTGCTCGCATCCGGACCGAAGAAGGCGGCCCGCATGTCGTTGTCGATGCCGACGATGTCCAGGCCCTTGCCGGCGAAGTAACGCACGGCCTCGGATCCGATCAGTCCCGCGGAACCCGTGATGATGGCGATGCTCATGCTCTAACCCGATATCCCTTGAATGGCGCGCTGTCCGGATTCGCGGAATGTCTCGGCGACCGTCGCCCCCCGGCTGATGGCATGATCGTCACCTCGCCCCGGTATTTCGCAACGCGGCATAGGCTTCCAACGCGAGATCGTAGGCGCGCAGCGCCACGAACGACTCGAGCTTCCTGGCAATGGCCGGGTTGGCGGTGATGATTGCCGTCCCGCGTTTGTATCCGGTTTCCTCGGAAGAGGGGGCCTTGGGAAAGAAGACGTGGAACTCCTCGCTTCCGGGCACCGATTTCACATAGTCGACGGCGAGGCGCTTGCGCGGGCCATAATCATCGAATGCGTAACCGGGGTCGCCGGGAACCTCGAAGTCATCGATCATGATGATGTGCTCTTTCACGTTGCCGCAAATGAGCCGCAGTTCATCTTCCAGCGGCAGGACGTCCTCCCAATGGGCGTCGAGATAAAACACGGTCAGACCATCCCGGATCGCGCCGAGTCCAAGCTGTTTCTCGAGGAACGCGACCGAATCGAGGTGATGGAGCGAGACATTCGGCAAGTGCGCGAGCCGCCTGCGGCTGTATGCGTGGTAACGGTCGTTCACCTCGACGCTTTGCACCGGGATGCCGAATGCCGCGAAATACTCGGTGGACGTCCCGCGATACGTGCCGGTTTCCACAATGCGCGCGACGTCGAACGCGGCGAGTATGTCTTCGAAGATTCGCCTGCGAACCACCTGTCCGTTGAGTGGACCGAACCCCTCACGCAAGTCGGGCTGAACGTAAAAGTCGACGAGCCCCTGCAGATTTGCGGGCAGCATGGCCATTACGGTTCTACCGAGTTTCCGAAGGATCTTTCTAAGCTTGCCCATGCGCTCCCCGGGCTGTCCAGCACGCCAGGCTCCGGTGCGCAGCTTCGCCTTGCGCGCCGCACCGGCCCTGATCCATCAGGATCCCGCTTGGCGGCACGGACCATTTGCCGCCATCCACAGGCTCGAGGTTCATGAGTGCAACCTTGCTTTCATTGCCATGTCAGGGCAGGTATACAATCTTTCGCTGCAGCGCCGCGGCCGCTGGTTTTTAGGCAACCTTTCGGGAAACATCAAGGGTCGTAACACGGCAAATGAACTACAGCCTGCGCAAACGCGTCCTGATCACCGGCGGCGCCGGGTTCCTCGGCTCGCATCTGTGCGAGCGGTTGCTCGCCGACGGCTGCGAGGTGATCTGCGTCGACAACTACTTCACCGGCACGCGCGACAACATCCGCGCGGCGCTCGCCGATCCCCATTTCGAGGCGCTGCGCCACGACGTCACCTTCCCGCTCTACGTCGAGGCGGACGAGATCTACAACCTCGCCTGCCCGGCCTCGCCGATCCACTACCAGTTCGACCCGGTGCAGACGACCAAGACCAGCGTGCACGGCGCCATCAACATGCTGGGCCTGGCCAAGCGCACCAAGGCGACGATCTTCCAGGCGTCGACCAGCGAGGTCTACGGCGACCCGGAGGTCCACCCGCAGACCGAGGACTATCGCGGCCACGTCAACCCGAACGGGCCGCGGGCCTGCTACGACGAGGGCAAGCGCTGCGCCGAGACCCTGTTCTTCGACTACCATCGCCAGCACCGCATGCGCATCAAGGTGGCGCGGATCTTCAACACCTACGGGCCGCGCATGCACCCGAACGACGGCCGCGTCGTCTCCAACTTCATCATGGCCGCGCTCAGGGGCGAGCCGATCACCCTCTACGGCGACGGCTCGCAGACCCGGGCCTTCTGCTACGTCTCGGACATGATCGAGGGGTTCGTGCGGCTGATGGGGACGGACGAGGCGGTGACCGGGCCGATCAATCTCGGCAATCCCGACGAGCGCAGCATCCGCGAACTCGCCGAGGAGGTGCTGCGGCTGACCGGCGCGAAATCGGCGATCGAGTTCCGGCCGCTGCCGGCCGACGATCCGCTGCAGCGCTGCCCCGACATCACCCGGGCGAAGGAGACGCTCGGCTGGGAGCCGACGGTGCGCCTGGCGGACGGGCTCGAGGAGACGATCGCCTATTTCCGGCACATGCTCGCCTGACCGGAGCGCGGCGCCGCCGCCCTGCGCTGGCCCCCGTCCCCCCGCCATGCTATATCGGCGGCGCAACCATGCGGGACGGCGCGACTTGACCGGGAACGAGAAGCAGAAGCAGCTGCAGGATCTGTCCACGCGGCAGCTTCTGGGACGCATCTGGCGCGATCACCTGCGCCACCACAAGGGCAAGCTCACCGCCGCGGTGCTGTGCATGGTGATCGTCGCGGCGACGACCGCGGCCCAGGCGCAGCTGGTTCAGCCGGCGCTCGACCGGCTGCTGGTGCGCGGCGAGGCCGCCGTCCTGTGGCTGCTGCCGCTCGCCTTCGTCGTGATCATCATCGTCAAGGCCGTCGCGACCTACGGCCAGGCGGTCCTGATGCAGAAGGCGACGCTGCGCATCATAGAGGCGATCCAGCGGCAGATGTTCGGCCGGCTGATCGGCGCCGATCTCGCCTATATCGACGGGCGCCCCACCGGCCAGCTGATCGCCCGCTTCCTCTCCGACGCCCGGCTCATGGGCCAGACGCTGTCGGAGCCGTTCACCGCGTTGATCCGCGACAGCCTGATGACCGTGTTCCTGGTCGGCGTGATGGTCTACAACAACTGGCGGCTCGCGCTGGCCACCTTCATCGTCTTCCCCGTCAGCGCAATCCTCGTCGTCAAGCTGGGCCAGCGGACGCGCCGCGCGGCGCGCAGCGTGCAGGCCGAAACCGGCACCCTGACCGGCTTCCTCGACGATGTCCTCAAGGGGATCCGGCAGGTCAAGGCCTACGCCATGGAGCGGTACGAGGCGGACCGCGCCGCCGGCATGTTCGCGTCGCTGTTCGCGCTGTCGTACAAGATCATCAAGATCCAGGCCCGCGCCGCGCCGATGCTCGAAGCGCTGGGCGGCTTCGTGTTCGCCGCCATCCTCGCCTATGGCGGCTACCAGGTGATGCACCAGCAGGCCACCGTCGGCAATTTCATGGCCTTCTTCGTCGCCATGCTGCTGGCCTACCAGCCAATGCGGCGGCTCGCCAACCTCAACACGCGGGTGCAGCAGGGGCTCGCCGCCGCGGAACGCGTGTTCGAGATCGTCGATTACGAAACGGACATCGCCGACCGGCCCGGCGCCCGGCCGCTCGCCGCCGGCCGCCACGACGTGCGCCTCGAGGCCGTGGGTTTCTCCTATGACGGCGAGATTCCCGCCCTGCACAAGGTGACCCTTACGGCGGCGGCGGGCAGCATGACGGCGCTGGTCGGGCCGTCCGGCGCCGGCAAGAGCACGGTGCTCAACCTGATACCCCGCTTCTACGATGTCAGCAGCGGGAGGGTCACCGTCGGCGGCCAGGACGTGCGCGACCTCACCCTCGAGTCGCTGCGCGGCGCCGTCGCGCTGGTCACGCAGGAAACCGGCCTGTTCAACGACACCGTGCGCAACAACATCGCCTACGGCCGACCCGGCGCAAGCGACGACGAGATCCGCGAGGCCGCGCGCAACGCGGCCGCCGAGGACTTCATCGCGGCGCTTCCCGACGGCTACGACACCTTCGTCGGCGAGCGCGGCGTGTTTCTCTCCGGCGGCCAGCGGCAGCGGATCTCGATCGCCCGGGCGATGCTGAAGAACGCGCCGATCCTGCTGCTCGACGAGGCGACCTCGGCGCTCGACACGGAATCCGAACAGCAGGTCCAGGCGGCGCTGGAACGCCTGATGGAAGGCCGCACCACCATCGTCATCGCGCATCGCCTGTCGACGGTGGTGGATGCCGACATGATCTACGTCTTCGACAGGGGGCGCATCGTGGAAAGCGGCCGCCACGCGCAGCTGACCGGCGATGGCGGACTTTATGCGCGGCTCAGCGAGCTGCAGTTCCGCGACGGCGCCGTCGCCGAACCGGAGGAATGACGCCGGCCCGCCGCCGCATGGCCATTCCGCTCGTCCCCCGGCTGGCCCTATACTGGGCCGTCCAATCGTGAGGCCCGCGATGCTGTTCGCCAAGCCGCCCTCCGCCCCCGCCCCGTTGCGCGACGCCCTGCGCACCGCCATTCGCATGGACGAGGCGCGCTGCGTCGAGGAACGCCTGGCCGAGGCGTCGCTGCCGCCCGGGGCGCGCGACCGCATCGCCGAGACCGCGCGCCGCCTGGTGGACGTGTTGCGCCGCCGCCATCGCGGCACCGGCGGGCTCGACGCCTTCATGGCGGAATACGAGCTGTCGAGCGACGAGGGCATCGTGCTGATGTGCCTCGCCGAAGCCCTGCTGCGCATCCCCGACGCCGACACCGCCGACAAGCTGATCAAGGACAAGATCGGCGGCGCCAACTGGAAGCGCCATCTCGGCAGCTCCGAGTCGCTGTTCGTCAACGCCTCCACCTTCGCGCTGATGCTGACCGGCCGCGTCGTCAATCTCGACAGCGAGCAGGCGGCGCAGGACCTCACCGGCACGATGGGCCGGCTGCTGGCCCGCAGCGGCGAGCCGGTGATCCGCCAGGCGGTCACCCAGGGCATGCGCATCCTCGGCCGCCAGTTCGTCATGGGACGGACCATCGCCGAGGCGCTCGACCGCGCCAGGGAAGCGGAACGGCGCGGCTACTGCTATTCCTATGACATGCTGGGCGAGGCGGCCCGCACCATGGACGACGCCGACCGCTATTTCGAGGCCTATGTTCGCGCCATCGAGGCGATCGGCAAGACGGCGGCCGGGCGGGGCCCGGTCGCCGCGCCGGGGATCTCTGTGAAGCTGTCGGCGCTGCACCCGCGCTTCGAGTTCGCGAGCAAAGGCCGGGTGATGGCGGAGCTGGTGCCGCGGCTCAACGAGCTCGCCGCCCTCGCCAGGGCCGCCGACATCGGGTTCTGCGTCGACGCCGAGGAGGCCGACCGCCTCGATCTCTCGCTCGACGTCATCGAGGCGGTTTCGGCCGACCCGGCGCTCGCCGGCTGGTCCGGCCTCGGCCTCGCCGTCCAGGCCTATCAGAAGCGCGGACTGCCGCTGATCGACTGGCTCGCCGACATGGCGCGGCGCCATGGGCGGCGGCTGATGGTCCGCCTCGTCAAGGGCGCCTACTGGGACAGCGAGATCAAATGGACGCAGGAGCTCGGTCTGCCCGGCTATCCGGTGTTCACGCGCAAGGCCTCGACGGACGTCTCCTTCATCGCCTGCGCCAGGCGCCTGTTCGCCAACGCCGACGTCTTCTACCCGCAGTTCGCCACCCACAACGCCCACACCCTGGCCACCGTGCTCGAGCTGGCGGGCGGCTCGAAGGATTTCGAGTTCCAGCGTCTGCACGGCATGGGCGCGGACCTGTACGACCAGGTCGTCGGCAAGGACGGCATGGGCCTCGCCTGCCGCATCTATGCCCCGGTCGGCAGCCACGAGGACCTGCTGGCCTATCTGGTGCGGCGGCTGCTGGAGAACGGCGCCAACACCTCCTTCGTCAACCGCATCGTCGACGCCGAGACCGATATCGAAGAGATCATCGCCGACCCGGCGGAGGCGGTGGCGCGACTCGAGCACAAGGCGCATCCCGCGATCCCGCTGCCGGCATACCTGTTCGGCACCGCGCGGCGCAACTCCGCCGGCGTCGACCTCAATGATCCGGCGGTGCTGGCCCCGCTGGCGGCGGACATGGCGAAGGCGGCGCGCAAAGATTGGCAGGCCGGGCCGATCGTCGGCGGCGAGCTGCGCATGACGGGCGCCCGGCCGGCAACCGACCCCGCGAACCGGGAGCGTGTCGTCGGCCAGGTCGCGGACGCGTCCGGCGAAGACGTCGCGGACGCCGTGGCGCGGGC
>JBFGQV010000109.1:0-8438 GCA_041563955.1 Alphaproteobacteria bacterium
CATTGCTGCCGCCGCCATTGCTGCCGCCGCCGGTGCTGCCGCCGCCGGTGCCGCCGCCGCCTGTCTGCCCGTCCTGGCCGCCGCCACCGACGCCGCCGCCGGTACCGCCACCCGTGCCGCCGGTACCGCCACCCGTGCCGCCGCCGGTACCGCCACCCTTGCCACCGCCCTTACCGCCGCCCTTGCCGCCGCCGTTCCCACCGCGGCCGCCGCCGTTCCCACCGCGGCCGCCGCCCTTGTCGTTCTTGGCATAAGCGGCGGCCGGCGCGATCAGGTCAGGCTGCGTGTCGCCGTAATCGATGGTAACCGGCGCGGACCATACGAGGGCGAACGTCAAGACGCCTGCTGCAATCGCCACGGGCGACAGCAGTAATCGACCACATCCGAATCCATTCTTCTTGATGTTTTCCTCGACCTTGAAAAGCATAATTCCGTTTCCCGTACCGACGACGCGGTTCCGAATGCTTCCCGTCCTGTGCCAGTTAACGAATCGTTAATTATTTATACAACGATGAGGTCGTCGCTTTATTCCGCGCTTATTCGGCATTTTAGCTATTTTTCGATTTATCTTTTGCGGGCCCGCGGCCTGGCATGCGGGGCGCCGTCCGGTGCGATCGCCGCATGGCAGCGTGGCGCGACACGACGTCGAGGCGGCGCGCGGCCGCCGGCGTCACTGCGCAACCAACGGGGCGCGAGTGCACGGGGGTGCGGGGGCCGCAAAGGCGGAAAGGGACGGTCCGTCGCCTTTCCGCGAGGTTCAGGTGGCTGCGGCCCGGGCCTGCTGGCCTCGGCTCCGGCGCCGGACAAAGTCGACGAACCGCGCGGGCCAGCGGTTGCCGCCGACGTTCCGCAAATGGCTGAAGCTGGCGAGCAGGCCGTCCTGCACGATTCCGTCATGCCGGCCGTCGATCCCGTGGCCGCGAATCACGCGATACGCGAAGACCTGGTCGTGCGCCAGGTCCTCGAGCGAGGCGTAATGGAACTCGTGCGCTCGCATGCGCGCCGCAACGCCGGTCTTGGAGGGCGGAACCGGCCATGGCCCGGCGCCGGTCTCCTCGAGGACAACGTAGCCGCGGCCCTGGGGACGGTCGTGCATCACCGTGTGGCCGGCAATGGCGCCGCACATCTGGAAGGTGTTGCCCTGCCAGCTCAGACTCTGCGAGAGGTACATCATGCCGCCGCACTCGGCGTAGGCGGGCAGACCGGCGGCGATGGCCGCGCGGATATCGTCCCGCATGGTCCTGTTGGCCTCCAGCGCCGCCATCTGCGTTTCCGGGAACCCGCCGCCGATGAACAGGCCGTCGACCGCCGGCAAGTGCGCGTCGCGCAGCGTATCGAACGGAACCAGCGCGGCGCCGGCCCGCTCCAGCGCCTCGAGATCGTCCGGGTAGTAGAAGCCGAAGGCGGCGTCGCGGGCGATGGCGATGCGCACGCCGGCCTTTGCGGTGGGCACCTCCGGGGCCAGCGCCGGCGCGGCCTTGGGACCCGCGGCCGTGTCGGCGGCCGCCACGAGCCGGTCGAGATCCACGCCGTGCGCGACCGCATCCGCCATGCGGGCGATAGTGGCGTCGGCCGCCTCGGCCTCGTTGGCGGGCACCAGGCCGAGATGCCGCTCGGGGATCTCCATGGCCGGGCCGCGCCCGATCGCGCCCAGCACCGGCACGTCGGTGTAATGCTCCACCGCGGCGCGCAGCTTGCCCTCGTGCCGCGGCCCACCGACCTTGTTGAGGATCACCCCGGCGATGCGCACGCCGGCATCGAAGTTGAGATAGCCGAGGACCAGCGGGGCGATGCCGCGGGTCATGCCCAGCGTGTCGAGAACGAGGATCACCGGCGCGCCGAGCAGGGCGGCCAGCGCCGCGTTGCTGTCGCGCCCCTCGAGGTCGACGCCGTCGAACAGCCCCTTGTTGGCCTCGATCAGCGAAATGTCGGCGTCGCGCTGGCGGCGGCAGAACGCGGCGATGATCTCCGCCTCTTCCATGCAGTGGAAGTCGAGGTTGTAGCAGGGCCGCCCGGCGGCGCGAGCGAGCCACATCGGATCGATGTAATCGGGGCCCTTCTTGAACGGCTGGACGGCCATGCCGCGTCGCGCCAGGGCCGCGGCCAGCCCGGTCGTGATCGTCGTCTTGCCGGAGGATTTCTGCGTTGCCGCGATCAGCAGATGCGCCATGGCCCTTATGCCGCGATGCCGAGGCGCGCCCGGTCGCGGTCCTGCCACAGGGCTTCGGCGCGGTGCTGGGCCTCCGTCGTGTCGGCGGCGCGGCCGAGGGTCTTCAGCGCAATCGCAAGGGTGCCGGTGATCGCCGCCTCGGCGTACGGGTCCTCCGCCTCGCCGGTCCAGACCGCCTTGAGGCGCGCGATGTCCATCTCCTCGTCCGTCGGCTGCACCGCGTCCGACAGCAGCGGCGGCCAGTCCTCCGAGCCGGCGATGCCGTCCACCACGGTCCGCACCTCGGTCAGCTTGCTCGGGCGGCGCTCGATCTCACCGCCTTCGCCCCGGAACACGCACATGTGCCGCTGGCCGAGCAGGATCGCGGCCTGTTGGTGGATGTCCATGTAGTTGGGATGAAAGATGCCCTGCAGCATCACCGGGGCATCGAACGGGTTGAGCATCCGCGCGATCGTATGCACCGGCGAGCGCAGCCCCATGATCGGCCGCAACTCGATGACCTCGTGCAGCCGCGGGCTCAGCTTTTCCAGCGGCAGATAGGCGAAGTTCCGGGCCTCGATATGCGCCGCCGATTCGCTCAGCGTCGCGGCGATCGAAATGCCCAGCGCCTCCAGCGTCTCGCGCGTGTACAGCCGGCCCGGTGTGTGTCCCTCGGCGCCGTGCATGAACATGCGCGTGCCGTTCTGCGCCAGCAGCAGCGCCGCCAGCAGGAACCACGGCAGCTGCCGACGCTTGCCCGCGTAAGACGACCAGTCGAGATCGACCCGGGGCGCCGGCGAGGGCAGGACGAACAGCCTGCGTGCGGCGCGCACGAATCCGGCGATCTCCTCGGGGCTCTCCTCCTTGACCCGCAGCAGCATCAGGAACGCGCCGAGCTGTTCCGGCATCACCTCGCCGCGCAGGATCATCGTCATCGCGGCCTCGGCCTCTTCTGCGGTCAGCGAACGGGTCAGCGTCTTGCCGCGTCCGAGGATGCGGACATAGGGCGCGAAGGGATGTTCCGGCCCGGCCATGTCAGGCTCCGGCGGCGGCAGGCTCCGCACCGGCGGGGCGCGCATGGTGCGGATCGACGACCGCATCCGCCAGGCTGTTCGGCAGGAACGGCAGGACCTTGACGCCCACGGCGACCAGCAGCAGCGCCATGGCGATGCCGCTGACGCCGAGACCGATCTCGTAGAGGCTCGGCACATAGGTGGTCGCAGTGCCGTCCATGAAGCTGCTCGAGACCTCCATGCCGGGGAACAGGACCATCGGGTAGGCCTGTCCGCCGATGATGATGACGTAGACCTGCACCAGCCCGCCGAGGATCACCAGCAACGAGCCCAGGACGACGCTCGTCCGCAGGCCGGCGATGCCCGGCAAAAGCAGCAGCAGCAGCGGCACGAACCCGCCGAGCAGCACCTGGCCCAGCCAGAACAGCGCGGTGTAGACGCCGCCCTCCATCAGGATGAACCGTTCGACGCCGATATGCTCTGCGGCGTACAGGTTGGTCAGGTGCTGGACCGCGGTGAAATAGAGCACCGCCGCGACGAAGACGGCCAGCAGCGTGCCCATGCGCTTGAGGATCCGGTCGCCCAGCGGCCGTCCGGTGCCGGCGCTTGCCACCATCATCACCAGCAGGAAGATGGCCAGCCCGAAGGAGAACGACATGGCGATGAACAGCGGCGCCATCACCGCGGTGTCGTAAGCCTCGCGCGCCACCAGGAAGCCGAAGATCGAGCCGGTACCGGTGGTCAGGATCAGCCGCCAGACGAAGGCGAACCAGCCGGCCGCCTTGGTGTACCGGTTCATGCGGCGCTCCATCTGCACCCACAGATAGACCGCGACGATCGCGAAGAACCCTGTATAGAGATAGATGTTCCAGGCGAAGATCGACTTGAAGTTATAGGTCGTCATGGCCACGATCAGCCGGTCCGGCCGGCCGAGGTCGAGCACCAGCACGACAAGACCGCCGGCGAGCAGCGCCAGCGACAGGAGGCCGGACAGCCGTGACAGCGGCTTGTACGGGGTCTTGCCGAAGACCGACGCGATCGATGCCACGTTCAACGCGCCCGACGCCGCGACGATCAGGAACACCGCGAAGACGTGCGGCATGCCCCAGACGATCTGGTTGTCCATGCCGGTCACGTAATGGCCGTAATGCTCCATGGTCCAGGCCGCGCCCAGCCCGACCAGCACCAGCAGACCCAGCAGGCCGAGCAGGGCGAGATATCCCGGGCCCCAGCCCTCGACTTCGCTGAACTTCAACGGTTTCGCCATCGTCCGCGCCCTCACAGGTTCCGGTACCGGACGGCCGGATCGACGCCGAGGTCGCCGCGGATCTGGCTGCTGGCATAGGTCGCGATCCGCTGCGAGATCTCGCTGTCCGGATCGTTCAGGTCGCCGAACAGCATGGCGCCGTTGCCGCGCTCGCCGCAGGCCTCGACGCAGGCCGGCGTGCCGCCCGCATCGACCCGGTGGACGCACATGGTGCAGCTTTCCACCGTCCCCTTGCCGCGCGGCGCATGCGGCTTCTGGTCGTCCACGACCTCGTGGATGAAGGAGCGCGCCTTGTAGGGGCAGGCGAGCATGCAGTAGCGGCAGCCGATGCAGGTATGCTTGTCCACCAGCACGATCCCGTCGGCCCGCCGGAACGAGGCGCCGGTCGGGCAGACATCGACGCAGGGTGGCGCGGCGCAGTGCTGGCACATCACCGGCACGTGCTTGCTTTCGCCGGTCTTCGGATTGCGCACCGTGACCTTGCGGATCCACTGCGCGTCCGTCGCCGGACGTCCGTGCCCGGTCACGCCGTTCTCCTCGTTGCATGCGGCAATGCAGGCATCGCAGCCGTCGCCGCAGCGGTCGACGTCGATGAGCAGGCCCCAGCGTACCGCCGGCGAGGCCGGGTCGTCCGGCTCGCGCGCGGCGGCGCCGATCCCGTACAGCGTAACGCCGGGCGCGAGCACGACGCCGGCGGCGGCAGCGGCCGCGCTGAGGAAGCGGCGGCGCTGGAAATCGAAGCCGTTCATCGTCCCGACTCCGGGCTGGTTGCGGCGAACACCGGCAGCGGCGCCGACTGTCCGGCGGTGTCACCAGGCTCCGGCTTGGAGGCATGGCACTGGAAGCAGTCGATCGTCACCGCGGCGTATTCGTGGCAGGTGGCGCAGAACTGGCCCGGCGCGTTGATCGAGATCGCCACGCCGTCAGGGCCGGCCGTCGCATGACAGGCGATGCATTCCCTGAGGCTGAAGCGCTTGGTGCGGATCCCCCGGTGCATGGTCTCGTCGCGCTGATGCGTCAGCTCGCGCATGTGATAGCGCCGCATGTAGCCGGTATCGGCGACGCAGCGCTCCCCCTTCGCCTGCGGGATGACGGGGCCGGGCACCCGGCCGTCCTGCGCCACCACCGACGACGGCAGCACGAGCAGCACCAGCAGGAGAGCGAGCGCGCGCATCGGTCCGGCCTACTCGCCAAGCCCCATCTGGATATAGCCGCTGGGACAGACGTCCTCGCAGATGTGGCAGCCGATGCACTTGTTGTAGTCGGTGTCCACGTAGCGGCCCATCGTCGATTTGGCCTTGTTGACGCGGAAGATCGCATCCTGCGGGCAGTAGATGACGCAGTTGTCGCATTCGAAGCACATGCCGCAGCTCATGCAGCGGTCGGCCTCGGCCTTGGCCTCTTCCTCGGTGAAGCCGTGGATGCGCTCCTCGAAATGGCCGAGCACGTCGTCCGGTCCGATTTGTTTTTCCCGGCGCTTGTGCCTTGCCTCGTACTTCCAGTGGCCGAGGAACAGCTCGTCGGCCGGGACGATCTCGACGAAGGAGCGGTCCTCGTAATTGTGCACCGCGAAGTTCTCATGGTCGGTGCCGCGGACCTGCTCGTGGCTGTAGGGCTCGGGGTCGAGATGCGCCTCGTGCAGCTTCGCCAGCAGGTCGAAGTGGTGCTTGTCGACCTTTGGCCGCCGCGCCGGCTCCTTGCCGGACAGGAAGTGATCGATGCCCTCGGCCGCAATTCCCGCATGGCCGATGGCGGTGGTCAGCAGATGCGGCTTGACGATGTCGCCGCCGACGAAGAAATCCTTCTTGTCCGCCGCGCGGTAGAAGTCGTCCGGTCTGATCAGGCCGCGCCCGTTGTCGAGATCCTCCATCCCGGTCAGGTCGCCGCTCTGGCCGATAGCGGCGACGATCAGGTCGCACTCGATGTCGAATTCGGGCGTGTCCTTGACCGTCATGTTGTTGCCTTCCCACTCGACCTCCTGGACGCGGAGCGCGGTGGCGCGGCCGTCCTCGCCGACCACCACCGAGACGGGGGCCAGCGAGCTGCGGATCTGCACGCCCTCCTGGCGGACGTGCTCGATTTCCATCTTGGCCGCCGGCATCTTCTCGACCGGACGGCGGTAGACGATGGTCACGTCGGCGCCCTGGCGGTTGGCGATGTTGGCGACGTCGTGCGCGGTATGGCCGAGGACGACCATCTCGGGCCGGTCGCGCTCGCGCTCCTGGGTGATGTGGCCGAGCCGGCGGGCCACCGCCGCGACGTCCATCGCCGTGTCGCCGCCGCCGATCACCAGCACGTTGCTGGCGCTGTGCTTGAGGCGGCCGTCGTTGAAGGCCTCGAGGAAGGCGATGCCGCTGATCACGTTGGGCGCGTCGCCGCCGGGGACGGGGAGGGCCTGGCCGCTCTGCGCGCCGACGCCGACGAAGAACGCATCGAACTCCTTCTTCAGCTCTTCGACCGTGACGTCAACGCCGATCTTGGTGTTCATGCGCGTCTCGACGCCCATGTCGAGGATGCGCTGGATCTCGCCGTCCAGCACCTCGCGCGGCGTGCGGTAGCCGGGGATGCCGTAGCGCATCATGCCGCCAAGCTGCTCATGGGTGTCGAAGATCGTCACAGCATGGCCTTTGCGGCGCAGCTGATAGGCCGCCGCCAGGCTCGCCGGCCCGCCGCCGATGCAGGCCACCTTCTTGCCCGTGTCCGGCCCGGGATCGCGCAGCTTCAGCTTGTGCTCCAGCGCATAGTCGCCGATGTACTGCTCGACCGCGTTGATGCCGACATGGTCCTCGACCTCGTTGCGGTTGCAGCCGTCCTCGCACGGCGCCGGGCAGACGCGGCCCATGATCGCCGGCATCGGGTTGGCGTCGGTCAGCCGGTAGAACGCGTATTCCTGCCAGGTCATCCCCTCCGGCGGCTTCTCGATGCCGCGGGCGATGTTCAGCCAGCCGCGGATGTCCTCGCCGGCCGGGCAGCTCCCCTGGCACGGCGGCGTGCGGTGCACGTAGGTGGGGCACTTGTGCGAATGGTCCGCCTCGAAGATGTTCTCCCCGGGGCGCTCCCACTCGTGCTCGCCCTCGCGGAACTTGCGGAACGTATGGTTCTCGCCTTTGTAGGTCTTGCTCCAGGGCGTTGCCACGGGTTGCCTCCTGAAAGTGTCTGGCGCCGCGCCGCTCGCTATCGGCGCGTCATTCCTTGCCGCCGAGCACGAGGGCGTCGCCGACGAGCTGGTGGACGCTGATGATCTGGTCCATCTCGAAGCCGTAGAAGGGAAGGATCTTGCTGAACTGGCTCTTGCATATCGCGCAGATCGCGGCGAGGTGGGTCACGCCGTTGCCCTCCACCACCTCCTTGAAGGCCTGCATGCGCGGCGAGCCGCCCTTCACGCGCAGCTCCAGCAGGTCGTCGGTCAACAGCCCGCCGCCGCCGCCGCAGCAGAAGGTGGCCTCGCCGGTGGTCTCCGGCGACATGTCGAAGAAGTGGTTGCAGCTCGCGCGGATGACCTCGCGCGGGAGCGTGAACTGGCCTCCGGGGCGATCGCCCATGCGCGACGCCCGCGCGATGTTGCACGAGTCGTGGAAGGTGACCCGCCGCTCGTCGTTGGCCGAAGCGTCCAGCGTGAGCGCGCCGCGCTGGATGAGCCCGTGGGTGACCTCGATGATGTGCTGCGGCACCGGGTAGCGCGCGTCCAGGAAGTCGAAGGGGCCGGCCAGCGTGTTCAGGAAGGAGTACGCGACCCGCCACGCATGGCCGCACTCGCCGAACACGATGCGCTTCACGCCCAGCTCCAGGGCCGCCTCGCGGATGCGCAGCGCGACCTTGCGCATGTTCTCGTAGCTGCCGATGAACAGGCCGAAGTTGGCCGCCTCCGAGGCGTGGCTGCTCAGCGTCCAGCTGATGCCCGCCTGGTGGAAGACCTTGGCGTAGCCGATCAGCCCGTCGATGTGCGGCTCGGCGAAGAAATCCGCCGACGGCGTCACCAGCATCACCTCGGCCCCGGCCTGGTCCAGCG
>JBFGQV010000110.1:0-8298 GCA_041563955.1 Alphaproteobacteria bacterium
GGCATGACGGCCAGGCCTTATCGCGGGGTGTTCCCGATCGCGCCGACCCCGTTCAGCGATGACGGCGCCATCGACAGCGCGGGGCAGAAGCGCGTCATCGACTGCATGATCGACCAGGGGGTCGATGGCATCTGCATACTCGCCAACTATTCCGAGCAATTCGCGCTCACCGACGAGGAACGCGACGATTTGCTCGTGCTCTGTCTCGAGCAGGTCGCCGGCCGGGTGCCGGTGATCGCCACCTGCTCGCATTTCTCGACGCGCATCGCCGCGGCGCGCGCGGCCCGGGCGGCTGCGCTCGGCGCGGCGATGATCATGCTGATGCCGCCCTACCACGGCGCCACGCTGAAGGCCTCCGACCAGGGCGTCTACGAGCATTTCGCCCGGGTCGCAGAGGCCGGGGGCGTTCCCGTCATGGTCCAGGATGCGCCGTTGAGCGGCGTCGATCTGTCCGTCGATCTGCTGGCGCGGATGGCCGCCGGGATCGGCGAGGTTTCCTATTTCAAGATCGAGACGCCGATGGCCGCGGCCAAGCTGCGCGATCTGATCGACGCGGGCGGCGGCGCCATCGAGGGGCCGTTCGACGGGGAGGAGGCAATCACCCTGCTGGCCGATCTGCATGCCGGTGCCACGGGCACCATGCCGAGCGCGCTGCTGCCCGACCTGATCAAGCCGGTCGTCGAGCATCACCGGGCAGGGCGGTTCGACGAGGCGGCGGCGCAGTATGCCCGGATTCTGCCGCTGATCAATTTCGAGAACCGGCAGTGCGGGTTGCGTGCCTGCAAGTCGGTCATGGCCGCAGGCGGGGTGATCGCTTCGGACCATGTCCGCCATCCCGTGCCGCCCCTGCACCCGGCGACCAAGGCCGAGCTTCTGCGTCTGGCGGCGCAACTGGATCTCGCGGCGCTACGCTGGGGCCGATGACGCGGGTCGTGGCCTATCGCGGGCGCGATCGCTCAGGCCGGATCTGCGCGACCCCGTACGGCTGGCTCAGGCGGCCGGATCCGGCGCGCGCGGGCCGTCTGTCTATTCGTACCCCTGTCGCCAGCGGGCGCTGGACCGGCATTTCTTGCACACGCGCTCACCCGCCCAGGCACTGTTGAAATCCCCGCCGCAGCACAGGCACCGCCGGATCTTCTCCTGATGGGTGGTTGCTTCGTACGACCCGGACTCGTCGCCGGCCAACTCGTCCGGCTGTCTTGACTCAAGCATAGTCGTCCTTCCGTTTTTCTGCCGTCTTCTCTATCCGGGGGATGGTCCCCCGCCGGCGAGCGCCGGCTCAGCGCAGGCCGCGGCGCGAGCGTTTGACCTGCACGGTCACCATGTGTGCCCGCCCCTTTTCCAGGGTCTGGACAATCCGGCCGTTCTCGGCCGTGCGATGCGCGCCGTTGGCCGACCGTTCCCTGGCCCATTTCGCGCTCAGCCGCGCTGCTGCTTCGGCGATCTCTTCGTCGTCGGGTGCCGGCGCGACCGATTCCGCCTGCGATGTCTTATCAGTCATGCGTATGTTGATGCTTGCCATGAATCCATGGGGTTCACAGCGGGACGTCGCCATCCCGCGGCGCGGCCGGACCGTGCCGGTCCACGCCGCCGACCCGGTCAAAGCGCGCCGCATACTCACCGCGAGCGCCTCTCAGCTCACCGTTATCCAATGGGATTTTCGGCTGGGTCGGTCACAGTTATATGGAGCCTCTCGGCCCAAAAGGCAAGGAAAATGAACCACTGGTGCGCGTTACGCGACGGCGGATGCCGAGTCGCGTGCGCCGCAGCGCGGGACGGATTCCCTCTCGCCGGGGCCGGATGCGAAATCCGGCCCGCGGCGATGGGAACGTGTGTTTGGGTCGATTGTCGGGAATGTCGCCCTAGCTCTGACGCCCGCGGACGCGCAGCCAGATCCGCCGGGCCTCTTCCAGGCCGCGCAGGGCCTCGCCCTCGATCCGATCGTATTTGGCGACCTTCGCATACTTCTTCATGGCCGCACGGCCGTCCTCGGACTCGTGCATGTGCTCCAGCACCTCGGCCAAGCGCGTCTTGATGTCGGCCGGGATCGAGCGGCGCACCATCAGGGTCGAGCGGATCACCGGCTTGGTCTCATGGAGGATCCGCAACTGGGCCTTGACCTCCGGCGGGGTCGACTCCTCGTCATCCCAGTCGAGGTTGCTGTAGGCGCCGGCATCGGCGGTGCCTTCGGCGACGGCCCTGACAACCTTGGACTCGCTGCCCGAGAACCGGTAGCCGACACGGTCCGCGGGGACCGGCCTGTTGGGATTGGCAACCTCCAGCAGCGACAGTCCGGCGTCCTCGAGTGCCGCGCGCGGCAGCAGGTAGCCCGAGGTCGAGCCGGGGTCCTCGAAGGTGACGCGACGCCCGGCCAGGTCGGCCAGGCTCTGCGCCGGGCTGTCCTTGCGGACCACGATGACGCTGTGATACTCGGGCACGCCCTTCTTCCATTCGCGCATCAGGATGTCGACGACGCCCTCTTCCTGCAGCTCGAGCGCCAGGAACGGCGTCTCGGACACGATATCGACTCTGCCACGGCGTAGCGCCTCGGCCATCTCCTCTTCGGTTGGGTAGATCATCACGTCGACCCCGCCGACGCCGTAATCGACGAGTTCGGCGGCCAGGTATTCAGCCATCTGGGCCATGCGCTTGTAATGCTTGTCCGGCGAATCGGTGATGCGGCCGATCACCAGGGTGACGCCGTCCTGCGCCTGTGCGGTCGACAACGCCGCGGGCAGCGCCGGCGCAGCGATCAGCACGCCGAGCATCAAACGATAAAAGAATCGATTCATTATTGCTTCCTCCAAATGGTCCGGTCGCAAACGAGACTTTGCCGACCCGTATCGGCAAAAAAAAATCGCACAATGCGAATCGAGCGCCCCGTGCGGTGTGCGAAAAGCAAGATCGCAAGAATCGTGCTAAGAATTGGTTAACGATCCGTTGGGGACCCCCCGTGCCGGGGCGGGACCCTGCCCGGGGCCCGAAAACTCCCGCTGCTGCTGCGCTCAGCCGCCGCGGAGGACCCGCTTGCGCTCCTCGTATTCCTCGCGGTCGATCTCGCCGCGGGCGAACCGTTCATCGAGGATATCGAGGGCGGACCGGCCGCCCCTTGCCGGCGCCCCGCCGCCGAGGGCGCGCACCACCAGCACGATAGCGATGGCGATGGCGGCGATGAAGAGGATGCCGAAGACCGGCCCCAGAAACATGCCGCCCCAGCCCCATTCGCCGCCCCACATATGCGGATGATGGCCGTAGCCGTAGCCGCCGGTCTCGCCGCCCTGTACCTGCGCCCATGCCATCCCGGCCACCATCCAGGCGGCCAGCCCGGCGAGCAGAAGCTGCAGCGTCTTCATCGCGATGTCCTCCCGATCTGGGAACGCCAAAACTGCCGAGGCAGGACTATAGTCCACCGCCCCGCGCTTTGACAGGGGCGCGCGGCGCCAATGGATTCGCGACCGCCCTTCTCAAAGCCGGAAAACAGGATAAGATAGACACTTGGGAGGGATAAGGCCGATTGGCGGGACCAGTCCTCAGCATGGCACGCGCCCGCCGGTTACGCTCCGCCCCATGCAAAGACGACACGCACCGACGAAGGTGCGAGCGAACCAACAACGTCTGCGGGAGGACGACAGGGGTCAATGAGCGACGCAGCAACCGGGCGCCGCAACGCGGCGCCAGAGCCATCGTCCGCACCGGCGGCCAGCGTGCCGGTCATCGCCTCCCGGAACCTGACCGTCGGCTACAAGCTGCATCGCGAGCGCAAGATGCTGACCGCGTTGCGCGACATCAGCCTGACCGTCGATGCCGGCGAGTTCGTCGTCCTGGTCGGGCCCTCCGGTTGCGGCAAGACGACGTTCATCAACGCCATCGCCGGCCTCGTCGAGCCGTGGGAGGGCGGCATCGAGGTCAACGGCAAGCCGGTCACCGGGCCTGGCCCCGATCGCGCGATGGTGTTCCAGGACTACGCGCTGATGCCGTGGCGCACCGTGGAATCCAATATCCGCATGCCGTTCGAGTTTCAGGATCTCGGCATTTCGCGCAAGGAGATGGACGAGCGGGTGAGCCGCTACATCGACCTCGTCGACCTGAACGGGTTCGAGAAATCGTTCCCCTACGAGTTGTCGGGCGGCATGAAGCAGCGCGTCGGCATCGCCCGGGCGCTGGTCTCGGAGCCGGACATCCTGCTCGCCGACGAGCCGTTCGCGGCGATCGACGCGATGACGCGCGAGGCGATGCAGGGCGAGCTCGAGCGGTTCGTCGCCAAGACCGGCCAGACCGTCGTCTTCATCACCCACTCGATCGACGAGGCGATCACGCTGGCCGACCGCGTCGTCGTGATTTCCTACCGACCGGGGCGGATCAAGGAGATCGTCGACGTCGACCTGCCGCGCCCGCGCTTCGAGCACGACGTGAAATCGCTGCCCGCGTACACCGAGCTGCGCGACCATATCTGGCGGCTGGTCAAGGACGAAGCCCTGCAGAGCGCATACGGAGACTGAGCATGAACACCAGCGGTGACAGCGAGGCCACGGCGGTCGCAAAGGCCGCACCCGACATCAATGAGATCGAGGCCGACCGCATCCAGGAAACGAAATGGACGGCCGGCGAGGTATGGGAGCGGTACAGCCCCCGGCTCGTTACGGTGGCCAACCTGACCATATTCTTCATCCTGTGGGAGCTGTTCGCCCGCTCCGGCGCGGTCAGTCCCCTGTTCCTGCCGAAAGCCAGCAGCATGTTCGCGGCGCTGTGGGACGGGCTCACCACGTCGGCGCCGCCGGGCGCGGTCATCTCCGGCAGCATCCGCGACCACCTGTTGTACAGCCTGACCAATCTCGGCATCGGACTGTTGATCGCCTGCGTAATCGGCATCCCGGCCGGCCTGTTGATGGGCGGCAACAAATATGTCGAGAAGATCCTCAGCCCCTATGTCTGGGCGCTCGCGTCGCTGCCGCGCATCGCGCTGGTGCCGCTGTTCATCCTGTTTCTCGGCTTCACGATCAAGATGCAGATCACGATCATCGTGCTGTCCGCGGTGTTTCCGATCATCATCAACGCCTGGGCTGGGGTGAAGACGACGGAAAAATCGCTGCTCGCCGCGGCCAAAGTCTTCGGTGCCAACCGGCGCGAGCTTTACCTGAAGGTGGTGCTGCCCTACACGCTGCCGTTCATCATCGCAGGAATTCAACAGGGTATCGGGCGCGGCCTGATCGGCGTCGTCATCGCCGAGATATTCGGCGGCTCGAACGGACTGGGATATCTGGTCAATCGCGCGGCCGATACGTTCAATTCCTCGCTCATGTATGCGGTGCTGTTCTTGCTGGTGGTCGTGTCGCTGTCGCTGATCCAGGCAACCCGATGGTTGGAGGCCCATGTCGCCCCGTGGCGGCGAATCGAAGGACTGTGAGCGGAGCGACGCCGCCCACGCTGTTTTGGATTGAAACAACACCAAAGGGAGGAAAAGAATGAAAAGACATCGGATCGTTTTGCCGCGCCGGGATTTCCTGAAGCGGGGCGGCGCCGGCGTGCTTGGCACGTTCATCGCCGCGGGCACGCTCGATATCGGCGGCGTGCAGGTAGCGAACGCCGCAAACGTCATGGCCAATTTGAAAAAGCTCACGATGGGAGAGTTCAATCCGAACTACGCCACGCAGTGGTCCTACCGGCTGGCGCAGGCTCTGGGCTATTTCAAGGCGGTCGGTATTGAGGAGTTCGAGGTCCAGCTCTCCGAGCAGTACATGCCCGGCCTGATCGGCGGCAGCCTCGACGTCACCCACGGCGACACCAGCGTCTTCTTCGGCTCAGGCGAAGCCAGTGGGCTGCCCATCAAGATGGTCTCCCTCTACCGCGACAAGGAGTGGTGGATCATGGGCGTCCGCAAGGGCATCAACACGCCCGAGGACCTCAAGGGCGGCAAGATTACCGGCGGCGGCCTGCAGGGCCGCAATACCTGGGTCATGAAGCAGGTCGTCACCGAAATGGGCCTCGACCCCGAAAAGGACATGACGTTCGTTCCGATGTCCGGCGGATCCGATGCCCGGCTGCAGGCGCTGCTTGCCGGCACGGTCGATGCCGCCAGCCTGTTCCCGCGCCACCAGGCGGGGCTGGAGGCCGCTGGCGGCAAGTTCCTCTCGGCGAAGCTGCACGAGGTGCCGCAGGAAGGCTTTGCCGCGATGGGCAACTGGCTGTCGAAAAACGAGGACACTGCCTATGCCTGGGCCGAGGCCGACATCAAGGCGCGCAAATGGATGTTCGAGCCGGCCAACAAGGACGAGTCGTACAGGATCATGCGCGGCCTCGGCTTCGATATCCCGCCGGCATTCGAGGCCCAGTACAAGCTCGAGCTCGATCAGATCAGTCCCGATGGCGGTTTCGAGAGCGCCGAGGTGATGGACAAGTTCGTCGAGTCCCTGGCGATAACGGGCGACGTGCCGAAGGGCCTCGCCTGGCGCAAGTACGTCGACATGAAATACGTGTGGGCGGCCCAGGACGCTCTGGGCATCCCGCGGCGCCCGAAGACGCTCTGACGCCGCACCGGTTATCCCGTCCCTTGACGGGGGCGGGCGGGTCGGCGTGCCGCCGCCGGGATTACGGAGAATTGATCCGGCGGCGGCGACCCGTCCCTTGCGGCGGCGCGCGGACACACTAAAACAATGATATCCATGGCGATGGGCGTCATGGCCGCGTCGGGGAACCTTTACCGGGACAGATCGGTGTCGATATTCCGTGCAGGCGTCATGGTCTTTGCCGTGCTGGGTCTGTCGTTCGCCGCGCAGCTGCGGGATGCGGAAGCGGCCGGCGCTGAGCCGTTGCGCGCCAAGGCGACGGTGGATCGCTTCTACCAGTGGCGGAATGGCGCCCTCGCCTGGACCGGCCTGGCCAACGCGGCCGTCTGGCGCGACCTCGTGTCCGCCATCGGCATGGCCGAGCTGCACGGGCTGGACCCCGCCGATTACCGCCTCGCCGAACTGGCCGCCGCATCCCCCGCCGCGGGCGACGCGCAGCTCGATCGCATCGCCACCGACGCGTACCTTACGCTCGCCGCCCATCTCCTGTCGGGCCGCCTCGATCCGGTCAGCATAGAGCCCAACTGGACCGCGGCCCCGCGCGAGCGCGACCTCGCAGCCTACCTGGAAAGCGCACTCGCCAACGGCGCCGTCGCCGAGAGCCTCGATGCGCTGGCGCCGACGCAGCGCGGCTACCGCGACCTGCAACGGGCGCTGGCGCATTACCGCGTGATCGCCGAGAAGGGTGGCTGGCCAGCGATCGACAGCGGCCCGACGCTGCGCATCGGCGACCGCGGCCGGCGCGTTGCGCAGCTGCGGCGGCGGCTCGCGACGACCGGCGACATCACCGGCGCCGCGTCCCACCCGGAGCTGTTCGACGAGGCGCTGGCGGAGGCGGTGCGGCGCTTCCAGAAACGCACGAACCTCGAGCCTGACGGCACTGTCGGGCCACGCACCCTGGCCCAGCTCAACACGAGCGTTGCGGAGCGGATCGCGCAGATCCGCGCCAACATGGAGCGCTGGCGCTGGCTGCCGGACGATCTCGGGCGCCGCCACGTCCGCGTCAACATCGCCGACTACCGCCTCGAGGCGCATGCCAACGGGCGGGTCGAGCGCATGCACGAGATCATCGTCGGCCGTCTCTACCGCAAGACGCCGATCTTCACCGGCACGATGACCTACCTCGTCCTCAACCCGTGGTGGGAGACGCCGCCCAACCTTGCGGTAAAGGACAAGCTGCCGGTGTTCCGGCGCGACCCGAATTCCGTGGAGACGCTGGGCTTCCAGGTGATCGACCGCAACGGCGCGCAGGTCGACGCGAAGACGATCGATTGGAACGCGGTGCCGGAGCGCGCATTCCCCTACCGCATCCGCCAGGCGCCGGGGCCGAACAACGCGCTCGGCGACGTGAAGTTCATGTTCCCCAACCGCCACAACGTCTACCTGCACGACACGCCGACGCGCGGGCTGTTCGCGCGGACGCGGCGCGACTTTTCCTCCGGCTGCGTGCGGGTGCGCGACGCGCTCGAGTTCGCCGACTGGGTGCTGGCCGAGACGCCCGGCTGGGACCGCGCGCGGATCCGCGTGCTCGCCGCCGGCGACGAGGAGACGCTGGTGCGGCTTGCGCAGCCGATCCCGGTGCACATCCTGTACTGGACCGTGGTCTCCGACGGCGCCGATACGGTGCGCTTCCTCGACGACATCTACGACCGCGACGCCAGGCTAATCGCCGCGCTCGATCGCTGACCGGCGCTGACGCCGCGTTTGACGCACGTCAAGGCGGTCCAGGCGGCGA
>JBFGQV010000111.1:0-8164 GCA_041563955.1 Alphaproteobacteria bacterium
CCGTTGGTCGGCCCGCTGGCCGGCACGCGAGCGGCCGTCAGAGGATTGCCGTCGGCGTCGGTATCGTTGTCCAACACGCCCGGTGCCGGGATGCTAAGCGGCGTATCCTCATCCGTCGCATAGGTGTCGTTCACGGCCACCGGTGGATCGTTCACCGCATTGACCGTGATCGTCACCGTCGCCTCGTTGGAATCTGCGGTCCCGTCGTTGGCAACGTACCGGAAGCTGTCCGAGCCGTTGAAATTGAGGTTAGGCGTGTAGGTGAAGGAGCCGTTCGCATTCAGCGTCAGGGTGCCGTTGCTCGGGCCGCTGGCGGTCACGTAGACGGCCGTCAGAGGATTGCCGTCAGCATCGGTGTCGTTGCCGAGCACGCCTGGTGCCGTCACGGTGAGGACCGTATCCTCGTTCGTCGAATAGCTGTCGTTCACGGCCACCGGCGGAGTGTTGGGCGCCGCACAGTCGGCGTCGGCGCCGTCGATCTGGCCGTCGCCGTCATTGTCGAGGCCGGTCGCGCCGTAGCGGTTTTCTCTTCCGGGATCCGCCAACGTGGGATCCACCAAGCACGGGTCGACCGGCTTACTGGGATGATTGGGATCGGGCGTGAAATAATAGGGCGGGTTCACGTTTTCCGCGACCGGCACATAGCCGTTCGCAGGGTTGGCGTCTTCATGGCAGTCGGCGCACAGGGTGATGCCGCCGGTCCAGTGTTGCCGCCGCAGGCCGGCGCCGATGCCGGTTCCCGTTGTGTTGGGATTGGGGGGATTGGCGGCGGGATTGGCATCTTCCGCACGGCCGTGACAGCCCATGCAGGCGAGCGGAGCGAACCCGGTGCCGCCGGCGGAATTGTCGATATCGACCTGGCGACCGGATGTCCCGGTACCTGAATGGCAGGTGTTGCAGTCGCGGCTGACCATCCCGACCGGCGGGTTGGCGCGGTGGCCTTCGTGCAGGGTGGTGCCCCAGGCTACACTGTCCTTGCGGGAGATGTAATTCAGCCCCGCGAACTCGCCGTGGCAGTCCGCGCAAAATCCGACGTTGTTTAGGTTCTCCGAATAATACTGAAAGGCATCCGCCTCGGGCGCCCAGGTAAACATCGCGAGCACCGCGACGACAACAGACAGGGCACCTGTCCGGATCAAGTTTCGTGCCCCGAAAACGCGGAGCGAAATCATGGTTGCGATTTTGGCGGTGTATCGACTGAACATCTGTACTGCCCCCTGCGAGAATGCGTTGGCCCCATCGGGATGGCGCCGGTGGCATCGCGGCAGTACACGGGACCAAATCCTGTGCCGTCGCGCACCTTCGGCGCGTCGACACGCTCCTGTCCCGGTCTCGTTGGCCCTCACATCCCTCTCGTGTTTTCTTGTTACCGAGACATGAAGGGCATCGACGATCAACCCGCTATCGAAATCCAAAAATGCGGACGTTGATCTGAGTCATTTTTAGACAAATGCGGCGCTTTTGTCGCGGGGGTGCGACAATTTGCCAATGGTTACAGGGTGTTCCGCCGGCCTTGCGAATGACATTCACGGCGGCCGGGACATCGTCACCGCCGCCGAACGCCTCGCCAGCGCGGCGTTCGGCGCGCACGACGCGGCGGATTGCCGCAGGACGGCACGGTTCGTGCCCGGGCCGGGGAATTTTGGGACGTCGGCCCGGGGATGTTCTTGAGACGTCACCCCCTCGCGAGGAACGTCACCACCGCGGCACCGACCTCGTCGAGGGCGTCGGCCAAGGCGGCGAGCTCGGCGCGCGCCAGGGTCTCGCGGAAATTGAGGTCCGCCTTGTTCTCCCTGGTCATGAAGTCGCGGCTGGCGGTCACCGTGAACGGCACGATGCCGGTGCGCGTATCGAGCAGCACAGCCTCGACGTTGCAGTAGGACTTGGCCTCGTCTGGCGAGAACACGCGGTACTTGTCGTAGGTCCGGCACGATGCCTGGTAGATCATGATGAGGTCCGCCTGGTAGCGCGCCGCGGCCTCGCGGAAATGGCCGACAGTCCTTTTCTCCGGGATCAGCAGGGTGGGCACGTAGGAGGCGTCGTAGACCCGCGGCGAGGCGCGCAGCCGGCCGACCAGCCGCCCCTGGATCTCGGTGCCGCTTCGGGTCAGCTCCTCGGAATAGCCGAACCACAGGTTCCGGCCCAAGGCGACGATGCCGATCCGGTTGAGCGGCTGTGCCTGCCAGCGAAAGGCGAGGATCCGCTCGATATCCGCGCTCGACAGGATCGCCTCGTCGGAGGTGAACAGCGACTCGGTCTCGCGCTCGCGCACCGCACCGGCATAGGCCGCATCGTAATACGAATCCGGCCGCTCGGTCGTGGTCATCGGCACCGAACAGCCGCCGGCGGCCAGCGCGGCCAGCAAAACAAGACAAGACTTCTTCATGTTCTTCATGAGTTCCCCCTTAGGCCCTAAATCCATTCAGATAAGATCGATGTATTTCATGCGCGGACCATATGCGACAAGGGTGTCCGAAAATTGTCGGAATCGAGGCGCGCATGCTAGATTGTGTCCGGGTAACGAGGAGGGCCGAATCGCATGTCGTACACGCTGGAGGAGTTCATCGCAGACATTCGGGCGGCGCTGACGGTCGATCCCGGGCCGGGCGGGCGCGAGGCTGTGCGCACGCTGCTGGAGCAGGTGTTGCGGGACCAGGACTTCATCGCCGAGCACGTGCCGCCGGCCCAGGCGGACGAGCGTACCGTGCTCTACGAGGACCCGGAGCTGGGCTTCTGCATCTGCGCCCATAACTACAAGGGGGCGAAGCGCGGCAAGCCGCACGACCACGGGCCGACCTGGGCGATCTACGGCCAGGCCGAGGGCGAGACGGAGATGACCGACTGGCGCATCGTCTCCCCGGCACGAAACGGTGCGCCCGCCAGGGTCGAGCTGGCGCGGACCTACCGGCTGCGCCCGGGCGACGCGCATCTCTACGAGCCCGGCGACGTCCACGCGCCGCTGCGTGACGGCCCGACGCGGCTGATCCGCATCGAGGGGCGCAACACCGACAAAATCGAACGGACCCGGATCGCGGCGGCTTAGGCACGCCGAACGCGCGTCCGATGACATTGGCCTCGTGAAATTTGCGGAGGACGGCGATGGCCGAAGAGCTCATCTTCTACACAAACCCCATGTCGCGCGGCCGCATCGTTCGCTGGATGCTGGAGGAGACCGGCGCGGCCTACCGCACCGAGTTGCTCGAATACGGCACCACGATGAAGGCGCCCGCATACCTCGCAATCAACCCGATGGGCAAGGTCCCGGCGATCCGCCACGGCGACGTCGTGGTCACCGAGACCGCCGCGATCTGCGCCTACCTCGCCGACGCGTTCCCCGAGGCGGGGCTGGCGCCGCCGCTGCACGAGCGCGGCGCCTATTACCGCTGGCTGTTCTTCGCCGCCGGGCCGCTGGAGGCCGCGGTCACCAACCGCGCCTTCGGGCTCGAGCCGCCGGCCGAGAAGCGCGGCATGGTCGGCTACGGCACGTTCGAGGCGGTGATGGGCACGCTGGCGCTGGCGGTAGCCGGGGACGGCTATATCGCCGGCGACCGCTTCACCGCCGCCGATGTCTATGTCGGATCGCATATCGGCTGGGGCCTGGAATACGGCTCGATGGAGGAACGGCCCGGGTTCCGCGCCTATGCCGACCGCGTCAGGGACCGCGACGCCTGGCGGCGCGCGAAAGAGCTCGACGACGCGGCCATGCCGCCGAAACAGGACTGAGGCGCCCGGCCCTCGCCGGCGCGTGCGGGACTTCGCCTGATCTCCCGGTCAGTCACCGCGCAGGATCGGCCCGAGGTGATCGGAGAGGAACGCCGTGACCCCGGCCCTGTTGAGGTGGTCGGTGTCGAAGTAGAAGCGCGGCTCGTCCATCGCCAGCGAGAAATCATGGAACGGAATGCCGCGGTTCAGGAGCAGCCGGCCGATCGCCTGATCGAACGCCGGCTCTTCCGGCAGCAGGCGGTGAAACCGTGCCGGAACGGGCATCTTGACGACGACGACGCGGACGCCCGCCCGCTCGGCCGTGTCGAGCAGCGATGTGAAGACGTCGCGGTACCGCGCGAACACCGCGGGATCCGCCTCGGGCGAGGGGTACAGGTAGTCGATGCGTTTGCGGTCGGCGGCGGCGGACGGGCGGTGGGTGCGGTCGAACTGCGCCTCGCCCTCCCAGACGTCGCGTTGGAAGCGATCACGGTTGTTGATCTTGGAGAAGCCGCTGACGTAATCGAGCACGGCCAGCGCATCGACCCCCTCTTGCAGGCTGTAGCTGGTGAGGTGCCACGCCAGCGCCGGCGCGAACGGCGTCCGCCGCAGCAGCTTGGCGTCGGCGAAGCGCTCCTCGTTCCAGGTGCTTGAATGGAAGGCGAAGGAGTCGAGGACGTAGAGCACATTGTCGGTATGGCGTCGGTCGAGGAAATGCTCCAGCACGAAGCGGTTGTAGAGCGGCCCGGCCCCGGGTGCTGCAAGGTTGAGGATCCGTTGACCGGTCGCGCGCTCGATCTTTGCATTGAAATCCTCGAAGTCGAGCGGCATGGCATGCGATGCGCCGAGGATCACCCAGTCGAAGTCCTCCTCTGCAGCCGTCGCGATCTTGAAGAACGGGTTGGCGTCGCCGGTGCGGTACATCTGCCGCTCGGCCGCGTAATACACCCCGGCATAGAGGGCGAGGCCGATGGCGACGAACAGGAGTGCGGTCTTGCGGGGGTGTGTCATCGTGGCCTCAGAACTGCATATAGATGAACTCGCGCGCCTGCCAGCGGCCGAGGACCAGCAGCGCGAAGATGCCGGCGTAGTACACGGCCCAGCGCAGCGCCACGGGCGCGGCGGCGAGGCGCTGCCAGATCGACCGCCTCTCGTCGAGGATCTCGAGCACGACCAGCAGCGCAATGAGGCCGAGCCCGAGGTAATGGTCCACCGAGAAGGGGTAGCGCAAAAGGAGGCCGGGCATGCGCCATAGCCCGGATCCGATCCGCTCCAGGATCAGCAGCGCGTCGCCGACCGAGGCGGCGCGAAAGAACACCCAGGCGACGGCGATCAGATGGAAGGTCAGGAGCACGCGCAGCACGCGCAGCGGCGTGCTCGCGGCGAGCCGCGGCAAACGGGCGCCGAGCCGTCGCCACACGGGGCCCGTCGCGACCCCGGCCCATTGGTAGAGCCCGTTCAGCGCGCCCCAGACGAGGAACGTCCAGCCGACCCCGTAGCCGAGCCCCGCGTGCCACAACCCGCTGACCACGAAGACCGCCATCAGGTTCACATAACGGCGCACCGGTCCGATCCGGCTGCCGCCCAGCGGCACGTAGAGATAGTCGCGGAACCAGCGTCCGAGCGAGATGTGCCAACGCCGGCCCCAGAACTCGGCGGTGCTGGCCGACAGATACGGCCGCCGGAAGTTCTCCATCAGGGAGATCCCGAACAGCAGCGAGACGCCGATCGCGATGTCGGTGTAACCGGAGAAGTCGCAGTAGATCTGGAAGGCGAAGAAGTAGACGCTGAGCAGCAGGTCGACCGGCGTCGCATAGGCGGCGATGGAAAAGCTTCTGTCGACCAGCGGCGCGAGGTTGTCGGCGATGACCAGCTTCTTGAACAGCCCCCAGCCGATCAGCTGCAACCCGGCGACCGTCTGCTCCGGCGTCGCCCTCAGCGCGCCGCCGAGCTGCGGCAGGAAGGTGGTGGCGCGCTCGATCGGACCGGCGAAGATCTTCGGGAACCAGGCCACGTACAGCGCCACGTTCCCCGCATGGCGTTCCGGCGCAAGGCGCCCGGCGTAAGCGTCCACCAGGTAGCTGACCGCGCAGAAGGCATAGAACGAATAGCCGACCGGCGTCGCGACCCCGAGCCGCGGCAGCACCCGGGCAATGCCGGCGATCTGCTCAAGTTCGCCGATCAGGAAATCGTAGAACTTGAACGCGACCATCAGGCCGAGCACGACGGCAAGGCCGGCCACGAGCAGGGTTATCCGCAGCCCTCGGCTGCTGGCAAGGGCGATGCCCCGCCCGCAGCCGTAGACGACCACGGTGACGACGCCGAGATACAGAAGGTTGAACGGCTCCCAAGCCGCGTAGAACACGTAGCTCGCCAGCAGCAGCCAAGCCCAACGCCAGCGCGCGGGCGTGGCAGCATTCACCGCCAGCACCAGCGGCAGAAACACGAAAAAGGCGAAGGACGTGAACAGCATCGGTTCGCGCCCTCAATGGCCCGCGCCCGCCAGGCCGAGCCGCGCTAGTAGGATGCGCCGCCGGCCCGCAGATCTTCGGGCACGAGATCGATCGGGATCGCTCCGTTGAGCACGAGGTAACGCGCCAGCGCGCGGCGCTGTGCAGCCGTCAGCTCGATCTCGACATGACTCGGCTTGTTCAGCGTGCCCAGCCAGGCGTCCTCCGTCTTGTCCTGGGTCACGACGACCGTGATGATATGGCAGAACTGGCAGTTCTGGAGGGCGAGGTCGCGCCCGTCCGGCGGCAGGATCTTGTTCCAGTTTGCCCGTGCCGGGTCGGCGGGCACCGATTTCGCGGGCAGCGGCATGTTGGACGCCAGATACTCGGCGAGCGTCACCAGCTCGTGCTCGCCGAGGTCGCCGAGCGCCGGCAGCGCCGGCGTGCGCCCGCGCAGATACGCCAGCCACTCGTCGCCGCTGCGCGTGCCGGACAGCAGAGCCCGCATCTCCTCGGCCGGCGGCTCGCTCTCGGCCAGCTGCATCAGAAGCGTCTTGCCACCCGGCGGGATGAAGGCGAACACGTCCTCGGTCTGCGCCCGCGACAGGCCGGCGAGCGCGAGGATGGCTGCAATAACGGCGAGGTACAGGTTCAGGCGATTGGTCGTCATGGCGTGCCCATCCTCTTCTGCGCGCCCGGCCGCCGCAGCTCCGAGCTAGAACCGCAGATCTTCCGGGACGTCGTCGATCTTCATCGGCATGTTGACGGCCGAATACCGGGCGAATGTCTCGCGCTCGCGTGAGGTCATCTTGATCTCGCGATGGAACGGCGATTCGAACATGCCGCGCCAGCCCTGCACGTCGCGGTCCTGCGTCAGATGGCTGGCGAACAGCGAGTGGCAGAACTGGCAGTGGTTCCAGGCCAGTTCGCGGCCGTCCGCGGGCAGCGCGAGGCCGGGATCGCCCTTCTGTTCGGCCGCTTCGAGTTCGGCGGCCGGCACCGGCATGTTGACCGCCAGATAATCGGCCAGGGTACGCCGCTCCCGATCGCTCATTGGGCCTTCCTGTGCAACGAGGTACTGCAGCCACTGCTGCTCGTCGCGTTTCGCCGTCGCGATCTCGCGCAGTGCCGCGGCATCCGGGGGATGCCCCAGCATATCCAGCAACAGCGTCTTGCCACCTTTCGGCATGAAATCGTAGGTCTCCTGGCCGGACGCCGGTGCCGCGCCCGCAAGCCCGGTGCACAAAAGTATCAGGATGAATACAGGCAGTCTCATTGCGGCTCCTCCGCGCGCCCGGCCCGGTCCTTCAGCGAGAACACGGGCACGCGCAACTCACGCCGCGCCTTGTCGGGCGGAAACCCCTCTCCGCGCAAAAGGTCGATCAACATCACCGTCGAGTCGTCGAAGAACTGCTCGCTGCAGGTCGCGCAGATCATGGCCGGGACATCCTCGACCACCACCAGGCGATCGCCGTGCCAGAACGCCGACCGCACTTCATCTTCGCGCAGGTCGGTGCCCCCGCACTGCTCGCAGGCCGGCTTCGTCTGCTGCTCATCCTGGTCCATCGTCGGCACCGCTCCATACCTCGGTCATGGTTCGATGATTGCTGCCGAAGCCTGCCGACACGGCGCGTCGAGAGCGAGCCGCAGCCCGCCCTCGAACGCCCGTGCGCCTGCCTGTCGACCGCTCAGCCCAAAAGCTTCTTCGCCGCCCCCATGATGTGCTCCGCGTTGGGCCGCATCCACACGAACATCTCGGGAGAGGCCGGCGGCGGCGCGTCGGGGAAGGCGATGCGTTTGTACCGCGCGCCGTCCACGTTCTCGGCCACCCGTGCGATGACCTCTGCGCCCGGACACAACGTGTAGTACGACTGGTCGACGGTCAGCAGCCGTTTGGTCTTCTGCACCGACTTGACCAGGGTCTCGGTGTCCATGGGTTTGAGCGAGCGCAGGTCGATCGCCTCGACTCCGACACCGCCTTCCTGCAGACGCTGCGTTGCCTTGAGAACCTC
>JBFGQV010000112.1:0-7914 GCA_041563955.1 Alphaproteobacteria bacterium
ACGGATACCGCGCTAGGCGGTGCGGCGCAGGCGGGCGGTGTAGAAGCCGTCGAGACCGCCCGACCCGGCCCAGTGGCAGGGCAGGGTGCGCAAATCGCCCGACGGCGTGATCGCCGCCTCGAGCCCGGGCAGCTCGGCGGCCGCGATGGGCGCCCGTTCCGCCGAAGCTCCCGTTTCCAGCAGCGCCGCGATGCGCTGCTCGCACTCTTCGGGTTGCAGCGAGCAGGTGGCGTAGACCAGCGTGCCGCCCGGCTGCACGATACGCAGCGCCGCGGCGAGCAGCCGGTCCTGCAGCGCGGCGAGGCGGCGGACGTCGTCCGCGCCCTTGGTCCAGGCGATGTCGGGGTGGCGGCGCAGCGTGCCGGTGCCGCTGCACGGCGCGTCCAGCAGCACGGCATCGAACGGCGCCGGCGGCATCCAAGCGGTGGCGTCGGCGGCCACGGTTTCGGCGGCAAGGCCCAGGCGCGCAAGGTTCTCGCGGAGCCGTTCGAGCCGCCTGTCCGAGATATCGACCGCGGTCACCGCGGCGCCGGCGGCGGCCAGCTGCGCCGTCTTGCCGCCGGGCGCCGCGCAGAGATCGGCGACGCGCTTCCCCGCGACGTTGCCGAGCAGTCGGGCGGGCAGGGCCGCCGCGGCGTCCTGCACCCACCAGGCGCCCTCGGCGAAGCCGGGGAGGGCGGCGGGGTCGCCGCCGGCGGTCCGCCGCAGGCTGCCGGTCGGCAGGATCTCGGCGTCCAGCGAAACGGCCCACTGCGCGGCGCTTTCGGGATGCTTCAGGGTCAGGTCGAGGGCCGGCTCGGCCAGGTGGATCCGGGCGATGGCCGCGGCGGTCGCTGCGCCATAGGCCGCCGCCCAGCTGTCCCACAGCCATTCGGGGACGTTGAGATGTTCGGGATCGTCCGGCGGCAGCGGGCCCGCCTCGGCGATCCGCCGCAGGACGGCGTTGACCAGCCCTTTGAGCCCGCGCTGTCCCCGCGCTTCGGCCAGCGCGACCGCCGTATCGACGGCGGCGTGCGGCCGCGTGCCCAGCACCGCCGCCTGGGCCACGCCAAGGCGCAGTATGTCGTGCACGACGGCGCGCTTCTGCGGCAGGGGACGTTCCAGACGTGCATCGATCGCCGCGTCGATCTGGCCGAGCCGCCGCAACCCCGTCGCGACCAGCAGCCGCGCGAACGCCCGGTCGCGCGCCTCCAGCCGGGGGAGGTCGCGGTGCGCCGCCAGCGCCTCGTCGAGCGGCCGGCGGCGACGGAGGACGGACTCGAGGAGATCCAGGGCGACGGCGCGGGAATCGGTCATCGCGCCGGTTTACGGCAAAACGGGACGGTAACCAAGCAGCGCGGCGACGCTCACCCCCGCGGACGCCGCTGCGCCGCCGGCGCCTCGCCGGCCATCGCGCGCAGGCGCTGGATGCGCTCGCCGATCGGCGGGTGGGTCGAGAACAGGCCGTCGATCTTGTGCGCGTGCAGCGGGTTGACGATGAACATGTGTGCCGTTGCCGGGTTGTCCTCGGCCTGCGGGTTGTCGATCACGGCGGCGCCGTGGGCGAGCTTCTGCAGGGCGCCGGCGAGCCACAGCGGATGGCCGCAGATCTCGGCGCCGATGCGGTCGGCGTCGTATTCGCGGGCCCGGCTGATCGCCATCTGCACCAGCGCGGCGGCCATCGGTGCGAGGAACATGACCAGCAGCACGCCGATAAATCCCAGCGGGCTGTCGCGCCGCCCGCCGAAGAAGAAGGCGAAATTCGCCAGCATGCCGATCGCGCCGGCGATCGTCGCGGTGATCGTCATGATCAGCGTGTCGCGGCTCTTCACATGGGCGAGCTCATGTGCCATGACGCCGGAGACCTCGGTCGCCGAAAGATTGCGCAGCAGGCCCGTGGTGGCCGCGACCGCGGCGTTCCGCGGATTGCGGCCGGTGGCGAAGGCATTCGGCTGGTCGTTCTCGATGATATAGACCTTGGGCATCGGCAGCCCGGCGTTGTGCGCCAGGGTCTCGACGATGCCGTACAGCGCATGGCCCTTGCCGACCGGCTGCGCGCGGTACATCGCCAGCACCATTCGGTCCGAGCCCCACCAGGCGAACAAGTTCATGCCCGCCGCGATGACGAGCGCGACGATCATGCCGCCCCTGCCGCCCAGCATGTATCCGACGCCCATGAACAGGGCCGTCAAAGCCGCAAGAAGTATCGCTGTCCGCAGATAGTTCACCGCCGTCCTCCATGTCTTTCAAAGATAGATTGGGAGCGGCAAAACGCCCTTCAAGACTTGGCAAGCAGCGCGATCCGGGGCATATCATGGAGTCATGACGGAGCGGCACAAGGACAGCGAACCGGCCAAAGGGGGCGGATTCCCGGCCGAGCGCGAACCAGACGACGGCGTCAGGGGCATCGATGCGCGGCGCAAGGCGGACCGGGTCGCCGAGGAAGCCGGCCGCAAGGCCCGCAACGCCGCCCGCAAATGCGGCGAGACACCGGAAGAGACCGGCGGCCCGCAGGGGCTGGAGCCGACCCGTTACGGCGACTGGGAGAAGGCCGGCCGCTGCATCGATTTCTAGCCGAGGCCTCGCGCCCTTCGTGAGTTGACTGACAGAACCACTGGATTTCGCGTGGCCGCCGCCGGCCGCATGGACTCCCGCCGCATCACGTGGAATCATTCGCGGGATGCGGGAAACCAAGAATTAGCCCAAGGGAGGATGATGATGTCTGGCAAGTTCCGATTGGCCTGCGCGGCGGCTGGATTGGTGTCACTGGTACTGGCGCTGCCGGCGTCGGCGGACGCGCTGCGGCACAAGGTCGTCGCCACCCGGGTGATCGACCTGACCCACCCGATGCATGACGGCATGCCGTTCTGGCCCGGCGGCGTCCCGTTCAAGAAGACGCAGCTGGTCGATTACGACCAGGGCTACCAGCTGCACAAGTTCGAAATGGGCGAGAATACCGGCACGCACGTCGATGCGCCGTCCCATTTCGTCAAGGGAAACACCCCGATCGACAAGCTGGCGCTCACGGATATCGTGGTGCCCGCCGTGGTCATCGACGTGCAGGCCAAGGTCGCCGGCAATCCCGACTACCAGCTCAGCGCCGCCGACGTGGCGGACTGGGAGGCCCGGCACGGCAAGATCCCGTCGGGCTCCCTGGTGATCCTGAACACCGGCTGGCACAAGCGCTTCGGCGACCCGAAGGCCTATGTCAACATGGACGCGGGCAACGTGATGCACTTCCCGGGCTACGGATCCGACAGCGCCGCGCCGCTGATCGACCGCGACGTCGTCGGCGTCGGCATCGATACGCTGAGCCTCGATTTCGGCGCCTCGAAGGATTTCGCCTTCCACGTCGCCATGCTCAAGGCGAACAGGTACCAGATCGAGAACCTGGCGAACCTGGACGCGCTGCCGGCGACGGGCGCCACCGTCATCGTCGGCGTGCTGCCGGTCAAGGACGGCTCGCAGGCCCAGGCGCGGGTGCTCGCGTTGCTGCCGTAGCGGGCCAGGACAACACAGCGAGATCGATTGCCGGGCTAATCCCCCGGGAACTCCGCGCGGAACGGACGCGCCAGCACCTCGGCGATGGTGGCGTCGATGTCGGCGCCGTGGGTGACGATGCGGTTGACCGCTTGGGCGATCGGCATGTCGACCTGGCGCCGTTCGGCGAGCTCGACCACCGAGGCCGCGGTCGCGACGCCTTCGGTGACGCCGCGCCGCGCGCCGAGAATGTCGTCCAGCGCGCGCCCCTCGCCGAGCGCGATGCCGAGCGTCAGGTTGCGCGACAGGAGGCCGCTGCAGGTCAGCGACAGGTCGCCGATGCCGGACAGGCCCATCAGGGTCTCGCCGCGCGCGCCCATCGTCCGGCCGAGCCGCACGATCTCGGCCAGCCCGCGGGTCATGGTCGCGGCCCGCGCGTTGTCGCCGAGCCCGCGCCCGACCATGATGCCGCAGGCGATGGCGATGACGTTCTTGACCGCGCCGCCGACCTCGGCACCGACCGGATCGTCCGAGAGATAGGGGCGGAAGGTGGTCGAGCCGATCATGCCGACCAGTCGCTCGCCGAGCGCCGTGTCGAAGGCGGCGAGCGTGATCGCCGTCGGCAGGCCGAGCGCGACCTCCTTCGCGAAGGTGGGGCCCGACAGCACCGCGACCGGCGCCGCCGGCAGCGTTTCCGCGACGACCTCGGTCATCAGCGCGCCGCTGCCGCGCTCGATCCCCTTGGCGCACAGCACCACCGGCACCCCGGCCGGCAGGTGCGGCGCCAGCCTTTGTGATGCGGCGCGCAGGAACTGTGCCGGCACCACCAGCAGGACCGCGTTCGGCCCGTCCAGCGCCTCCGCCATGTCGGTGGTCGCGACGATGCCCGGCTCGAGATCGATGTCCGGCAGGTAGGGCGGGTTGCCCCGTCCAGCCTCGATCGAATCCGCGATCGCCGCGTCGCGCGCCCAGATGACGGCCTCGGAACCGGCGCGCCGGGCGACGCAGGCGAGCGATGTGCCGAACGCGCCGGCCCCGATGACGGCGATGCGGCTCACCTCGCAGCCCCCCGCCGGTCCGTCAGCGCGTCGAGCGGCCAGCGCGGTCGCGCCGCAAAATCGAGCCCGTCCGTCAGGCCGAGGCGCAGCCGCTCCACCCCGGCCCAGGCGATCATCGCGGCATTGTCCGTGCACAGCTCCGCCGGGGGCGCGATGAACGGCATGTCGCGTGCCGCCGCAAGGTCCGCCAGCACCGCGCGGAGCCGTTCGTTGGCGGCAACGCCGCCGGCGACGACGAAATGGCCGCCGCCGGGGAACTCCTCACGGAACCGCATGATTGCGTTGGCGGTGCGGTCGGCCAGCACGTCTGCCACCGCCTCCTGGAACGCGGCCGCGAGGTCGGCGGCGCTGTCCGCATCCGCCTCGCCGCCCGGCAGCGCCGCGACCGCATGCCGTACCGCCGTCTTCAGCCCGGAGAAGGAGAAATCGCAGCCCGGCCGGCCGGCCATCGGACGCGGCAGGGCGAAGCGGCCGGGATCGCCCCGCCGCGCGGCGGCCTCGACGGCGGGCCCGCCGGGATAGCCCAGCCGCAGCAGCGCCGCCGTCTTGTCGAAGGCCTCGCCGACCGCATCGTCGACGGTGCCGCCATAGGGTCGGTAGGCGCCGACGCCCTCGACCGCGACCAGCTGGCAATGGCCGCCAGAGACCAGAAGCAGCAGGTAGGGGAAGGCGATGCCGTCGGTCAGGCGCGCCGTCAGCGCGTGTCCTTCGAGATGGTTGACGGCGACCAGCGGCAGGTTGCGGACCATGGCGATCGCCTTGGCGGTGGTCAGGCCGACCAGGACCCCGCCGATGAGTCCCGGCCCCGCCGTTGCCGCGATGCCGTCGAGATCGTCCCAGCCGCACCGGGCGTCGTCGAGCGCCTGCGCGACCAGCCGGTCGATATGGTCGAGGTGGCTGCGCGCCGCGATCTCCGGCACGACGCCGAGGTAAGGCCGGTGTTCCTCGACCTGCGAGAGAACAACGTCGCACAGGATGCGCCGGTCCTCCGCCACCAGCGCCGCCGCCGTCTCGTCGCAGGAAGTCTCGATGCCCAGAACAATCATGAACTGGATTTACCGGCTGGCGGCGCGAACTGCAATGAAAGCCGCAAAACCACTTCCTTATGGCGAGGCGAACGGGTACACACTGCTGCCATGAAAACGGACGCCGTTTCCACCCTGAAGGTCGGTACACGTGGCTCGCCGCTGGCGCTCGCGCAGGCCCACGACGTCCGCAATCGCCTGCAGGGCACCGGCATTGCCGCAGACATCGTGATCATCAACACCACCGGCGATGCGGTCCAGGACCGCCGCCTGTCGGAGGTCGGCGGCAAGGGGCTGTTCACCAAGGAAATCCAGGAGGCGCTGCTCGACGGCCGCATCGACCTCGCCGTCCATTCGATGAAGGACGTCGAGACCTGGCTGCCCGAGGGAACCGCGATCGCTGCGGTGCTGGAGCGCGAGGACCCGCGCGACGTGTTCCTCAGCGAGAAGGCGAATTCGCTGGACGCGCTCGCCCCCGGTGCGGTGGTCGGCACGTCGTCGCTGCGCCGCCAGGCGCAGATCCTGCACCGCCGACCGGATCTGCGTGTCGAGACGCTCCGCGGCAACGTGCAGACGCGGCTGCGCAAGCTCGCCGAAGGGGTGGTCGACGCGACACTCTTGGCGCTGGCCGGCCTCAACCGGCTGGGTCGCGCCGATGTCGCCACCGGCATCATCGAGACGGACGTCATCCTCCCCGCGGTGGCCCAGGGCGCGGTGGGTATAGAGATTCGCAAGGCTGACACGGCTGTCGAGGCGGCGGTGGCGCCACTCAACCACGAGCCGACGGCGATCCGGATCGCGGCCGAGCGGGCAATGCTGGCGGCGCTGGACGGCTCCTGCCATACGCCGATCGCCGGGCTCGCCGAACTCCGCGGATCCGAGCTTACCCTGACCGGGCTCGTCGCGCTGCCGGATGGCAGCGAATGCCACCGGCTGCAGCGATCCGGTGCGGCCGATGACGCCGGGGCGCTGGGAACGGCGCTGGGCGAAGAGCTGCGGGCCCTGATGCCGGAGGGTTTCTTTACGTAGGCGTGCAGACACGGGCTAATTTCCCGGCTTCGAGAGCCGTCTGCATTAGTGGCGAAGGGTTGGAAATGCGAGCATTGATTACCCGTCCCGCAGAGGATGCCAAGAGCTTGCAGGCGGAGCTGCGCCGCCGCGGCATCGCCGTCATGCACGAGCCGATGCTCACGATCGAGCGCATGACCGACGTTGCCATCGATACGACCGGGGTCCAGGGGCTGCTGTTCACCTCCAGCAATGGCGTGCGGGCGTTTGCCAGCCTGTCCGAGGTGCGCGATCTGCCGGCGTTCGCGGTCGGCGATGCCACCGCACGCGCGTGCCGGGATGCCGGATTTGCGCAGGTGCACAGCGCGTCCGGCGATGTCGACGCCCTGGCCAACTACGTGATCGAGCATTGCCAGCCGCCCAACGGCAGGCTCGTCCAGATCGCCGGCACCGTCAGCGCCGGGGATCTCGCCGGCGCGTTGCGCGCGGCCGGATTCGTCATCGATCGAGTCCCGATCTACCAGGCGCAAGCGGCGACGGCGATTCGCCCGGAAACGCGCACCGCGATGAAGAACGGGCGGATCGACGCGGTGCTGTTTTTCTCTCCCCGCACCGCATCGACCTTTGTTACTCTCGCACAGGGCGCCGGGCTGGAAGATGCCTGCCGGAACATCAACGCCTTCTGCCTCAGCCCGGCGGTGGCGAAGCGCGCCGCGGCGTTGCCCTGGAAGCGGGTCACCATCGCGGCCGAGCCGACCCAGGCGGCGCTGCTTTCATCACTGGATTCTTCCTGAGCAGGGATCGAACGGACGGATATGACAACGAACGAAACGCCCTCCAGCGGCCGCCCCGCGATTTCGGACAACGAGGTGATCGAGCGGTTCGGCGGCATCCGGCCGATGGCCGCAAAGCTCGGCGCTGCCGTAACGACGGTTCAGGGCTGGAAGGAGCGCGGCCACATTCCCCCCAGCCGCTGGCCGCAGATTGCCGCCGCCGCCGCCGCGCACGGCATCGATCTCGGCGAAGGCGCGACTGCGGCGCCGCCAGCCGAGACCCCGGCCGCTTCGCAGCGCACGGCGGCCGCGCCGGAACCCCCGGCCCGGCCAACGCCCCCTGAGCCGTCATCCGCGCCGAAAGAAACAAAAGGCCCGCCGCCGCCCGTCGCCGGGAAGAAACCGGCGGCCGCGGAACCGGCGACCGCGGAACCGGCGCCGGCCCCGGCGAAGGAACCGGTTGCGACGGAACAACGGGTGGAGGCGCCGCGGCCGGCACGGGCGGCGGGCGGAGGCATCGCCTGGCTGGCCCTGATGGTGGCGGTTGCCTTTGCCGTCGCCGTCCTGACGCGGCCCTTCTGGGAGCCGGTG
>JBFGQV010000113.1:0-7765 GCA_041563955.1 Alphaproteobacteria bacterium
CGGCGCACGATCTCGGCGAGGTGGTCCAGCAGCGGCGCGGCCGGCGGGTAGCTCGGCACCGCCTGGGCGAGGTCGAGCAGCGGCCGCTCCGCGGGAAAGCGGCGCCCGGCGATCCACGAACGCGCCTCGGCGATCGGCGGCTCCACCGCGCCGGCGACGAGCGGGTTGAGGGGGTGGGACCTGCCTCTTGTCGTTGCCTCCTGCGCCGGGCCGGGGCCCATGAGGGCCCGTTATAGCGACCTGCAGCCGGGGCGGGAAGGGATGTGCATGGTCGGGCTCGTCGGCGAAAACCGCAGGCTCGTCGCGGCCGGGGCCCGAAGCGTTGGACCCGCTCCAGCCTCCGACCATCCAGCCGGCACGCGCTGCGTCAGTCACCCGGGCGGGCCCGTCGCGGGACAGGGCGAGACCGGGCGCTCCGACATCAGGCCGCGGATCTCGAACGGCCGTCCGCGCTTCGCATCGAATTCGACGACGGCGGCGTCGATGACCGCGAAATCGCCGGGGCCGTTCAGCCGCCACAGCTTCGGGGCAAGCGCGCCGCCGAACTGCGCATCGAGGCAGTAAGCGCTGGTGCTGCCGTGCACCAGCAGGACCGGCTTGTCGAGCCGCGCGGCCCGCTCGCGCAGCCGCTGCACGAACGCCAGATACGGATTGCATCGGGTCCGCTCGTCCCGCGTACAGGGGCGGTCGCGATACCGCCGGTGCCTGAAGTCCGACGGGTCGGCGTGGATGACCGCGACAAGCCCGTCCGCGCCGTCTTCGGCCGCGTCGTCGAAGGCGGCGTCCAGCCACGTCAGATTCGCGCGGTCCCGGGCGTCGACGGCATCGAGGGCCCTGGCGACATCGGATTTGCGGATTTCCTGCCGGCCGTTGTCGGTCCCGACGATGTGGAGGGTGACGAACTGCAGCCCGCCATAGACCCAGCGCGCGTTCTCGGGATAGTCCGGGGTCTGGCGCGCGATGCGCCATTCGGGCTCCGCCGGCAGAGCTTGCGAAAAGAAGATGCGGCGCAACAGATCGAGGCGCGCGAGCTCGTCGTATTCCCCCGCCCCCGGCCGGTCGCAGTCGGTCCAGTCGTTGTCCCCCGGCGTATAGAACACGTGGCCCGGGATCAGGCCGTAGATCAGGTCGCGCCGTGCGGGGATGAGGTCGCAGGGCGCGCCGCCGCCCTTGACGTCGCCGTAATGGATGGCGAAGGGAAATCCCCTCTCCCTGATTTTCGCGCCGATGACGTCCAGCTTGGCGACCTGGCCGCTCCCGTAAGGCATGTCGCCCAGCACGACGAACTCGGCCGCCAGGGAATCGGTGGCGATCGGCAGAATCAGCGCGGCGACGAGTGGTCCGAGAATTCGCCTGCTCGATGCCATGGTCGATCCCCTCTGGATGCCGGCGCTGACCGAGGTCGCACACGGCGGCGACATCGTCGATGCACCCGTCCGAAAGCCGCGGAAAACCCTAACGCATGGGCTCGTTTCGCCGGCTCGCCCCCTCAGATCAGCTTCCGCGCCGCGAGGTTGCGCATCAGCGCGCCGGCGCCGAAGGTCCAGGGCGGGGCCTTGTCGGAGGTCGTCACCCGGTTGGTCAGGGCACCGAGCTGCGGCGCCGAGATGGTGACGACGTCGCCTTGCCGGTGGGTAAAGCCCATGCCCGGCGCGTCGCGGTCCTCGACCGGCGCGAACATGGTTCCGGTGAACAGGGCGAGCCCGTCCGGATACTGGTGGTTGGCGCCGATCGTCTGGGCCACGAGGTCGAGCGGATCGCGGCTGATCTCGCCGAGCGAATTGCGGCCCTGCATACGGAACCCGTCCGCCCCCTCGACGGCCAACGTGATCTCGAGCGTCCTTGCATCGTCGACGCCGAATTCCTCGTCGAACAGGCGGATGAAGGGGCCGAGCGCGCAGGACGCGTTGTTGTCCTTGGCGCGGCCGAGCAGCAGGGCGCTGCGGCCCTCGAAGTCGCGCAAATTGACGTCGTTGCCCAGTGTCGCGCCGACCGCCCGTCCGTCGGCGTTGACGATGAGCACCAGCTCCGGCTCCGGGTTGTTCCAGCCGGACTCGGGGTGCAGGCCGATGTCGGCGCCGGTGCCGACCGCGGACATCGGCTGCGCCTTGGTGAACACCTCGGCGTAGGGGCCGATCCCGACCTCGAGATATTGCGACCACAGGCCGCGGTCGATCAGCGCCTGTTTCAGGCGCTCCGCCTCCTCCGAGCCGGGCCGCACGGCGGCGAGGTCGCCGCCGATCTCGCGGTCGATCATGGCACGGGCGGCGGCGGCGCCGGCGGGATCGCCCTTGGTGTGCTCCTCGATCACCCGCTCCAGCGTCGAGCGCACGAAGGTGACGCCGCAAGCCTTCAGCGCCTGCAAATCGACCGGTGCCAGCAGGAAGGGACGCCCGGGATCCCGCCGGTCCGCGGCGCTGTTGTCGAGGGTCGCCTCGACCGGGCCGATCCGCTCGCCCTCATGCGCGCGCAGCGCGGCAACAGGATCGTCGCGCTGAAGCAGCTCCGCCATGGTCGGCGCCAGATGCGAGACGTCGTGCAGATCGCCGCCGCGCAGCACCGCGATGCTGGGCCCCGCGGGGTTGCCGGGGCGCCACACGCGGCCGACCAGAAGCGCCCGATCGCGGTCTTCAGGCAGCGCCGTGTCGGGCGCCAGCGACATCTCCGGTGTGGCCATGCCGCCCCCAGCTACATGACGGCGCCGACCAGCCAGGGCACGAACTCGTTGTCGCCGAGCCCCAGGGCCTCGCTTTTCGTCTGCTCGCCCGACGCCACCGCGAGGAAAACCCGGAAGATCCGCTCGCCCATTTCCGCCACCGACACGCCCTCATCGAGGATCGCGCCGCAGTTGATGTCCATGTCCTCCTCGAGGCGTTCGTACATCGCCGTGTTGGTGGCCAGCTTGATCGACGGCGCCGGCTTGAAGCCGAAGGCGGAGCCGCGGCCCGTGGTGAAACACACGAGGTTGGCGCCGCTGGCGACCTGGCCGGTGATCGAGGCCGGGTCGTAGCCCGGCGAGTCCATGAAGACGAAGCCTTTCTCGGTCACCGGCTCGGCATATGTGTAGACACCGGTCAGGTTGGTGGTGCCACCCTTGGCCGCGGCGCCGAGCGATTTCTCGAGGATCGTCGTCAACCCGCCGGCCTTGTTTCCTGGAGTCGGGTTGTTGTCCATGCTGCCGCCGTTGCGGGCGGTGTAGTCCTCCCACCAGCGGATGCGCTCGATCAGCTTCTCGCCGACGGCGCGGCTGGCGGCGCGGCGGGTCAGCAGGTGCTCGGCCCCATAGATTTCCGGCGTCTCGGCCAGGATCACCGTGCCGCCGTTGCGCACCAGGATATCGCTGGCGGCGCCGAGCGCGGGATTGGCGGTGATACCGGAATAGCCGTCCGATCCGCCGCATTGCAGGGCGACGGTCAGATGGCTGGCCGGCACAGCCTGCCGCTCCACCTCGTTCGCCGCCGGCAACATCTCGCGGATGATTCGCACCCCGGCCTCGATCGTCGAGCGGGTGCCGCCGGTGTCCTGAATGTTCATGACCCGGAAGGTCGGCCCTTCGGCAAGGCCGTAGGCGTCGAGCAGGAAACTGATCTGGTTGGCCTCGCAGCCGAGCCCGACCAGCACGACGCCGGCGAGATTGGCGTGCCGCGCATAGCCCCACATCAGGCGCTGCAGAATGCCGAAGCCGTCGCCGTCGGTGGCCATGCAGCAGCCGAAGCCATGGGTGAAGGCGACCACCCCGTCGACGTTGGGGTGGTCCACCAGCGCATCGCCGTCGAAGGCGCGGGCGATCGACTTGCCGACCGTCGCCGAGCAGTTCACCGTCGTCAGGACTCCGATGTAGTTCCGGGTCGCGATCCGCCCGTCCTTGCGGACGATGCCCTGGAACGTCGCTCGCTCGGCCTCGGGCAGGTAGGCCGTCGGCTGCGCGTCGGCGCCGAAGGCATAATCGCGTTCAAAGGTTGCAAAGGTACAGTTTTGCGTGTGGACATGGGCGCCAGGCGCGATGTCGGCGCTGGCGAAGCCGATGATCTGGTTGTACTTCCGGATGGGGTCGCCGGGTGCGATCGGAGCAGTCGCGATCTTGTGGCCAGCCGGGATCGCAGTCGCAGCTGTTACGCCCTCGCCCGGGATCATCGCCCCTTCCGCAATCGCCGTGCGGGCGACGACGACATTGTCGGCAGCGGCAAGGCGAATGGTCAGCGGCGTCGTTTCCGTCATGTCATACGTCTCCATCCTGGTGCCGGATCCCGGACGGGTCCCGGCCTGTTCCGATCAAACGCCCTCTGCGGCGCGGCTGCAAGAGCGGATTGTCGAATCGACTCGATTTGTCGCGATAATGCGGTGCGGGGGCGGCGCTTTGACTCGCTTTCCGCCTGTGCTAAAGCGGCAGGCATGGCGAACGAAAGAGACCAGCATCCGGCGACACTGGCGGCGCGCGCCCTCGGCGAGATCGACGCGGCGACCGGCGCAATCATCCCGCCGATCCACATGGCGACGACGCTGGAGCGCGACGCGAACTACGAAAAACGGGGTGGGCGCCAGTATATCCGGGATGAGGGGCATGCGTTCGCGCAGCCGGAAGCGGTACTTGCCGCCCTTGAGGGTGGCGCCGACGCGATGCTGTTCTCGGCCGGCATGTGGGCCTGTACCGCGGCCTTTCACGCGCTCGCGCCGGGCGACCATGTGGTGGCGCCCGACGTGATGTATTACGGGCTCGCGCGCTGGCTCGAGGAATTCGGCACGCATTGGGGGCTCGATGTCGATTTCGTGCGGGCCGGGGACCTCGACGCCCTCTCCGCCACCGTCCGGCCGGGCCGCACGAGGCTGGTGTGGATCGAGACGCCGGCCAACCCGACCTGGACGGTCACCGATATCGCCGGCGCCGCCGAGATCGCCCACCGTGCCGGCGCCCTGCTCGGCGTCGACAGCACCGTGGCGACGCCGGTCCACACCACGCCGATCGCGCTTGGCGCCGACATCGTCGCGCATTCCGCCACCAAATACCTCAACGGCCATTCCGACGTCCTGGCGGGCGCGCTGGTGGCGGCGCGGGACGATGCGTTCTGGCAACGCATCCGGCGCCATCGCTATCTCAACGGCATGCTGCCGGGGGCCGTTGAGTCCTGGTTGTTGCTGCGCGGCATGCGGACCCTGTTCGTGCGCGTGCGCCAGGCCAGCGCCAGCGCCCAGGCCATCGCCGCGCATTTCGCCCAGCATCCTTCGGTCGAGCGCGTCCTCTACCCGGGCCTTACCGCGCATCCCGGACACGCGGTCGCGCAGCGGCAGATGCAGGACGGGTTCGGCGCGATGCTCTCGTTGTGCGTCCGCGGCACCGCCAAAGACGCGATCCGCGTCGCCCGGGCCTGCCGGATCTTCCTGACCGCGACGTCCCTCGGCGGGGTCGAGAGCCTGATCGAGCATCGTCACAGCATCGAGCCGCCAGGCAACGCGACGCCGGAAAACCTGCTGCGCCTGTCCGTCGGCATCGAGGAAACCGCCGACCTGATCGCCGATCTCGAGCAGGCGCTGGCCGCGCTTAACGCATAGTGCGGGCGCCTCGGGGTTTGGCCGGTACGCTGTGAGGTTGCATTTTCCGTTAGGCCAGAACAATCTAACTGCAAATGCCGGAACGCATTGCTCATGAAGGAGTGTGCCGTGGACGAGCTTGATCGATCCGAAGCTGACGAACGGCGCGGGCCCCGGACGGCGGAGGTATCGGGAATCGACGGCGGCCCGGCGAGCGGGCTCGTACCCGTGGCCGAGACGACGGCCGCCGGCGCCGTTGCCGAGGAATACGCGGACATCCGCAGGGTGCTCGAGCTGCCGTTTGTTCCCGACCTGTTCAAGACCGCCGCGCACGCCCCGCACGTGCTGGCCGGAACCTGGGCGCTGGAACGGAACCTCTTCGTCAACACGAGCCTGCCGATGCCCCTTGCCGGCATGGTCCTGTACGCCATTTCGGCGGCAAAGGGCTGCGAATACTCCCGGTCGGCCCATTACCTGACCTGCCGGTCGCTGGGCGTCGAGGACTCCACGCTGCGGTCCCTGGAAGGTGATCTCGCCGCGCTGGAGCCGCCCCGCACGCGCGCCATCGTCGAATTCGCGCGCAAGGCGGCGCTCGACCCGCAGGCGCTCGGCAGGGTGGATTACGACTCCGTCAGGCAGCACGGCGTCGGCGACCGGGAACTGGTCGAGATCGTGGGGCTGGCGGCACTTGGCAACTACATGGACACGCTGGCCCAGGGTCTCCAGGTCGAAGTGGACGAAATCGTCCGTCAGACGCTCGGCGGCTGACCGGTGCGTCGAGCGGCGACCCCCTTGACGCTGCCCGGCGCCGTCGCTAGTTAAGGCGCACCGTCGCCGGCCCCATACCTTGCCGGCCCGGGCCCGTACGGAGGGATGGCAGAGCGGTAATGCAGCGGATTGCTAATCCGTCAACCCGATAGGGTTGCGGGGGTTCGAGTCCCCCTCCCTCCGCCAAATATTCCTCAGCACCCGATCAATTGAAGACCGGCCGTCTGCCGAGGAGCGGCTTGCGGCGCTGGTCGATCCCGACAGCTCCGTGGAGCTGGACCTGCTCGGCGCCTCCGGCGTGTTCGACGCGGGCGCGCCGGAGACCCCGCGCGACGGCAAGATCGCCGGCTTGGACCGCATTGACGGGCGCGTATCGGCGTGGTGGCCAACGATTTCACGACCAAGGGCGCCTCGACCAGGGCCGAGCGATCGCTGGCATCTCGATGAAGACAGTCCTACGGCGCTTGGCGGTCAATGTGTGAGTGTCGGGTCAGCGGCGCGGCGCGAACGGGAAAACCCAGCGGTTCCATGAGTCCGCCATACAATCGTGACAGCGAAGCAGGGAATGCTATCCTGCGTTGGCCGGGTTTCGTTAAGACGCGTCGACCCGGTCAAAGAGGCGCCACGGACGCGGAGGCGACACGGCTACCAGAGTGACCGAGGCGCGGTTATCCATCCCGGTAGAGTTTCGGAATGCGCGCTTATCGATCAGCACTAATCACGGGACTGATTGTCGGAGCAATCACCGGCGTCATTACACTGACGCCGGCCGGACTGGATATCGAGGAAGGTTTGGGACTGCAGTGGCTTTTCCACATGCGCGGGCCCATCGAAGCGCCGTCCGGAATTGTAATCGTGAGTACTGCAGATCCATTACCGTTGATGCCATCCTCGTCTGACGAGCCAGAGTTTGCACGCAACTGCCTTGACCGCCTGCGTTCGTCCGGCGGCCGCCATCCGCGATGTGTTTATACAAAGCTCGTCGAACGTCTGGATCGGTGGGGTGCGTCGGTCATTGTTTTTGATATCTTTTTCGGCGAGCAAGGTGATCCTGTTGAGGACCGCGCGTTTGCGCAGGCGATCGCACGGGCGGGTCGCGTGGTCCTGTTGCAGCGCCTAAGCCAGGATTCGGTGGGGTCGGGGAATGTTGTCACACAGTCCGTGCAGTCACCCGTTCTCGTTTTCGCCGAAGCGGCTGCCGGCCTTGGTCCCTTTCCAATGCCGAAGGTTCCTGCCAGGGTCAGCCAGTTCTGGACCTTTAAGACGGGCGCGGGGGACGTCGCGACGCTGCCAGCCGTTGCTCTGCAGGTGGAGGCCCTGCCCTGGCTCGAACGATTCGTGCGGGTCGTCGCGGCCGGTCGATCACGCGACATCGACGCGGCGCCGCAGATTCCCCTCGAGATCGGTACGGCACAGGAACTGACGCGACTCATGCGCCAGCTGCGTGACACGGTGAGGGCCGACGGGATCC
>JBFGQV010000114.1:0-7762 GCA_041563955.1 Alphaproteobacteria bacterium
CTCCAGCGTGCGCTCGCGATCGATGTCGCCGGTGATCTGCTGCTGCCGCTGCTGGAGCTCGGCCTGCGCCGCGGCGATCCGGTCGGCCTCGCCGTCGAGCTCGCGGCGCGCCAGCTGCAGATGCTGCAGCGCCGCCGCCGCCGCGACCTCGGCCTCGCGCAGCGGCGGCAGGGCAGCCGCCGCGTCGGCCTGGGCCGTGGCGGCACCGGCGGCCGCCGCGGTACAGTCGGTGACGATGCGGCGGGCGTCCTCGAGCGCCGCCTCGGCGTCGTCCACCGTCCGCGTCGCCTCGGTCCAGGCATGGTGCAGCAGGATCGCGTCGAACCGCCGGATCTGCTCCGACAGGCGGCGGTATCGGGCGGCCTGGCGCGCCTGGCGTTGCAAGCCCTGATGCTGGCCCTCCAGCGCCACGATCACATCCTCGAGGCGCTCCAGGTTGCTCGCCGCGGCGCGCAGGCGCAGCTCGGCCTCGTGGCGGCGGGTGTGCAGGCCCTTGATGCCGGCGGCTTCCTCCAGCAGGGCGCGGCGCGCGATCGGCTTGGCGCCGATGATCGCGGTGATCCGGCCCTGGCCGACGAGGGCAGTCGAATGCGCCCCGGTGGCGAGGTCGGCGAACAGCAGCTGGACGTCGCGCGCCCTCACCTCCTTGCCGTTGATCCGATAGGTCGAGCCGGCCTCGCGCTCGATCCGGCGCGAGACCTCCAGCTCGTCGGTATCGTTGAACACCGCCGGCGCGCGGCGGTCGCTGTTGTCGATGTGGAGGATGACCTCGGCGATGTTGCGTGCCGGCCGCGTCGAGGTGCCGCCGAAGATGACGTCGTCCATGCCACCGCCGCGCATGCTCTTGGCGGAGGTCTCGCCCATCACCCAGCGCAGCGCCTCGACGACGTTGGACTTGCCGCAGCCGTTCGGCCCGACGATCCCCGTCATGCCCGGCTCGATCAGCAGCTCGACCGGATCGACGAAGGATTTGAAGCCGGAAACGCGAAGCTTGGTGAAATGCACTGCTGCGTGCCCGTTCTCTCTATCGGGGCGCCGCGACCGGACTCATTTCGCGGCGTCCTCCAGGACAGACTTGAAGTCCGCGTAATTCATCCCGCCCTTGATCACGCGGCCGTTGACCACGAAGCTCGGCGTGCTCTCGATGCCGAATTCCATCTGCCCGTCGAGCGCCTGTTCGCGGATGCCCGTGAACAGCGCCTCGTTCTCGGTGCAGGCGTCGAAATCGGCCTGGCTCATGCCGCCGAGCCGCGCCAGCTGGGACAGCGCCCTCATCGGGTCGGCGCTGTTGGTCCAGGCCCGCTGCTGCTTGTAGAACACCTCGAGGAACTTGAAATAGCTGTCCTCCGGGGCGCAGCGCGCGACCATGGCGGCGTACACCGCCAGCGCGACCGGGGAGGTGGGGAAGTCGCGGTACACGAGCTTGGCCCGGCCCGTGTCGATCCAGTCCTTCTTGATCTGAGGCAGCGTCTCGGCATGGAAATCGGCGCAGTGCGGACAGGTCAGCGAGGCATATTCGATGATCGTCACCGGCGCCTCCGGATCGCCCATGATCCGCTCCTTGAGCGCCTGATCCGTCGGCAGCGGCTCGGCCTGGGCAGCGGCGGCGAACGCCAGCGCAGCCAAGCCCGCAATCAAAGGAAGAAGTCTCGTCACTTGTCATCTCCCGCCGCAATCATGCATCAAATCCACAATATCTGGTGGCCCCGGAATATAGACCTACTAGTTGGGCTCGATCAAGCGGGGTTCCAACCAGCCACGCCTACCGCGCCATCGAGCGCAGTACCGCATCGAAATCCTCGAAACTCACGGCGCCGCGCAGCACCCGCTCGCCGACGATGAAGGTCGGCGTGCTGTCGACGCCGTGCTGCGACTGTCCGACGAGGCGCGACTGCAGGACGCCGTCGACGAGATTATCGTCGGCGAGGCAGGCTTCGATCGCCTCGCGGCCGAGGCCGCGCGCCACCGCGATCTGCGTCAGGATCGGGACCGGATCCTCCATCCGCGACCATGAGGCCTGCCGGCTGAAGAGCACGCCGAGCAGCCGGAAATACTCGTCGTCCGGGGCGCACTGGGCGATCACCGCCGCGGTCGCCGCGTTGTTGTCGAGCGCGAAGTCCCGGTACACCAGCTTGGCGCGGCCGGTATCCAGCCACTCCCGCTTCAGCCGCGGCATCGTGTTGCGATGGAAGGTGGCGCAATGCGAACAGGTCAGCGAGGCGTATTCGATGATCGTGATCGGTGCGTTCGGGTCGCCGAGCACCCGGTCCTCCAGCAGCATCTCCTCCGGCGAATCGTCGCAGCCGGCGACGGCCAGCGACACAAGGACAGCGGCTAGAACGGAAACGGCTCTCATAACGATGGCATCTCCTGGCGGCGTATCCGGCCGACACGGATACTGGGTCGCGAATGTGGCGGGAACAAGGTGGCGCCGCGCCGGCCCCGGTCACCCGCCGTCTTCGGTGGGCCCGTCGCTTATCATGGCCCGGCCCAGCCGCGCAAGGGCGGCCCGGATCTCCGGGTCCTCGATCTCCGACAATACCGCGGCAAGGTCGCCGTCGCTGCTCCGGCCGGGTCTCTTGCCCGTCCGTTTCGGCACCGGCCTTCGGGGCGCCGCGGGCGCGTCCGGCGGCGCCTGCAGGATGCTGATGCGGTCGATCGCCCGATAGCCGAAATGCCCGTTGATGCGCTCCAGCACCTGCGGCGCCAGGTGCTGCAGCTCGGTGGCGAGACCGCCGGCAATGCGGATCCGCAGCACGCCGCCCTCCTTCCTGCCGGGCGGAAAGCTGAGCCGGTCGGGCCAGCAGGAGGCGGCCAGCTCGGGCCCGACGACGGCCGTCCAGTCGGCGAGCAGCCCGCCCTCGGCAAAGCCGCGCCGGCCGAGCGTGCGCCGGGCGACGCCGCCGAGCGCCGCCGCCAGCGGCCGTGGCCCGCCGCCACGCTTGCTGCCGCGGCCGCCACCGCCGCGTTTTCCTTGAGTCCGGTCCCCGGCCATGCTGTCCTGCCGCGATGATGTCCCGGACCGTAGTTACGCCTCCATGACCCGGTCGCGCAAGACCCCGTCGGCCGATTCGCTGCTCGCCTGGTACGATCGGCACCGCCGCCGCCTGCCCTGGCGCGCGCTGCCCGGCGCGACCACGGACCCGTACCGCGTCTGGCTGTCCGAAATCATGCTGCAGCAGACCACGGTCGCCGCCGTCGGCCCGTATTTCGAAGCGTTCCTGCGGCGCTGGCCGGGCGTCGCCGATCTCGCGGCCGCGGGGCTGGACGAGGTGCTGCACGCCTGGCAGGGGCTCGGCTACTACGCCCGTGCGCGCAACCTGCACCGCTGCGCCCGCGAGGTGGCCGCGGCCGGCGGCCGCTTTCCCGACAGCGAGGCGGAGCTCCTGAAGCTTCCCGGCATCGGCCCCTACACCGCGGCGGCAATCGCCGCCATCGCCTTCGGCCGCCGCGCCGTCGTCGTCGACGGCAATGTCGAGCGGGTAATGGCCCGTGTCTTCGCGGTCGGCGAACCTCTACCCGGCGCCAAGCGCCGCCTGCGCGCGCTTGCCGACACCCTCACGCCGGAGGCACGCGCGGGCGATTATGCGCAGGCGGTGATGGACCTGGGCGCGACGATCTGCACGCCGCGCAGCCCGAACTGCCTGGTGTGCCCCTGGGGCGACGCCTGCGCCGGGCGCGAGATCGCCGAGTCGCTGCCGCGCCGCGCCCCGAAGCCGGAGCGGCCGCTGCGCCGCGCCATGGCGTTCTGGATCACCCGCCCGGACGGCAGCGTGCTGCTGCGCCGCCGGCCCGAGAGCGGCCTCTTGGGCGGCATGATCGAGGCGCCGTCGACCGAATGGCGCGAGGGGCCGCTACCGACCCTCGCTGCGGCGCGAGAGCTGGCGCCGCTGCCGGCCCGCGACTGGCGCGAACTGCCGGGCGTCGTGGAGCATGGCTTCACCCATTTCCGGCTCGAGCTCGCGGTCCTCGCCGGCCGCGTCGAACGCGACGCCGGAGCCGCCAACGGCGCGATCTGGTGCCATCCCGACCGCCTCGGCGAGCAGGCCCTGCCGACGGTGATGAAGAAGCTCGCCCGGCACGCGCTGAAATACGGGTAGGGTTGCGTGCACATGTGCCTTAGGGCAGGGTGAACACCTGCGTCTTGCCGCTGACGTCCAGCGTGTAGGTACCGGGGGGAAGGTCCTTCGTTTCCAGCGGGAAGGTCTCGCGGAAGCGCTTGATCATCTGGACGCACATGAGGTCGGCGGGGCGCGTGGTGATGATTCTGAGGCGGATCGTCGCGCCCTCGCGGCTCTGCTCGAAGTTGCGGATCGTCGTGCAGGAATCGGACATCCAGCCGTACACGACGACGCGGAGCTGCACCGGCTCGGATTCCAGCATTACGATATCGAACTCCTCGACTCCGGCAAGTCGCAAGATCGGCTTCCCCTGACCGGCCGTGTCCGCGCCCGCGGCGCCGTCGGCACCCTGGTTCGCCGGCGGGCATCCCGCCAGCACCGCCAGCATTACGGCCGCGGCAAGGATCAGGCGAGAGGTCTCTGCGATCATCGCGATGCTCCGGTTTCTCTCCCCTGTCACAGTCATAGCATGATATCGCGCCCGGCCCGGCGCCCTCGCGGCCTGTCAGCGCCCGGCGGCCAGCTCCGCCCGCAGGCGCTGGCGCAAGAGGTCGATCGGTGCCGGCTTGCCGTAACGGTCGGTCATCCAGAAGGTCCAGCCGTTGCAGCTCGGCGCGCCCTGCACGGCGGCGCCGACCTGGTGGATCGAGCCGCGATGCTCGGCCGAGACGATCGAGCCGTCGGCGCGCACCCGGGCGGTCCAGCGCTTGGCCGGATCGAACAGGATGTCCCCCGGCTGCAGCAGCCCGTGCTCGACGACCCAGCCAAACGGGATTCGCGGCTCGCGGCGCTTCGCCGGCGCATCGACGAGCTCTCGGTCGACGACGTCGGAGATCGTCGCCAGCCGCTTCTCGGCGATGCGGCGGTACTCCGCCTCGCGCTCGATGCCGATGAAGCGGCGGCCCAGCTTGCGGGCGACGGCGCCGGTCGTGCCGGTGCCGAAGAACGGATCCAGCACCACATCGTCGGGCCGGGTCGAGGCCATGATGACGCGGTGCAGCAGCGCCTCCGGCTTCTGCGTCGGATGGGCCTTGCCGCCGTCGCCGCGGCGCAGCCGCTCCGGCCCGCCGCACAGCGGGATCAGCCAGTCGCTGCGCATTTGCAGATCGTCGTTCAGCGCCTTCATCGCCTGGTAGTTGAAGGTGTAGCGGGCATCCTTGTCGCGCGCGCACCAGATCAGCGTCTCGTGCGCATTGGCAAAGCGCGTGCCGCGGAAGTTCGGCATCGGGTTGGTCTTGACCCAGACCACGTCGTTGAGCACCCAGAAGCCGAGATCCTGGAGCGTCGCGCCGACGCGGAAGATGTTGTGGTAGCTGCCGATCACCCAGATCGTGCCGTCCGTCTTCAGGATCCGGTGCGCTTCGGCGAGCCAGTCGCGGGTGAAACGGTCGTAGGCGGCGAGCGAGTCGAACTTGTCCCAGTGCTCCTCGACCCCGTCGACCCGGGTGTTGTTCGGCCGGTGCAGCTCGCCGCCGAGCTGCAGGTTGTACGGCGGGTCGGCGAAAATCATGTCGACCGATTTCTCCGGCAGGCTGCGCATGATTTCGACGCAGTCGCCGGCGAGGATTTGATTGACCGGAAATATTGTCTGATTTTTCTTTGATCTGGACATCGGACGAATATGAATCCTGCGATTCCACAGGTCAATCCATTTTGAATTCCAAATCTTACGGAATTATTACTTCAGGAGCCGGGCCACGGGGGCGAAGCTGCGGCGGTGGTGCCGCGTGACGCCGTGCGCCCTCAGCGCCTCGCCGTGCTGCCTCGTGCCGTAGCCGGCGTTGCATTCCCAGCCGTAATGCGGGCATTCGCCCGCCAGCTGCACCATGATCCGGTCGCGCGTCACCTTGGCGACGATCGACGCCGCGGCGATCGACAGCGCCCGTCCGTCGCCGCCGACAAGGCAGCGGTGCGGAATGTCCAGCGCCGGCGCGCGGTTGCCGTCGATCAGGGCATGGTCGGGCCGCACCGGCAGGGCGGCGAGCGCCCGCCGCATCGCAAGGAAGGTCGCCTCGAGGATGTTGAGCGCATCGATCTCGGCGACGCCGGCCGCCCCGACGCCGACCTCGGCCTGGGATACGACCAGGTCGAACATGCGCTCGCGGTCCGGCTTCTTCAGCTTCTTGGAATCGTCGAGTCCCGCCACGAGCGGGCCCGGCATGCGCGTCGGGTCCAGCACCACCGCGGCCGCGACCACCGGGCCGGCCCACGGGCCGCGGCCGGCCTCGTCAATCCCTGCGACCCGCCCGCCGAGTGCGGCCTCGAACGCAAAGTCAGGCATCGCCGGCGCTCCGCCGCGATTCGTCGTCCGTCGCATCCGAGGCGTCCTCGGCCGGGTCCGCATCGGGCAGCGGGTCGTTCGCCGGGGCCGGCAGGATCTCGCCCCGGGCCAGCATCTCGCGCCGGTGCTTGTAGCGCCAGTAATGCGCCCGGATGCGGAAGACCAGGCCCTCGAACCACTGCGCGACGCCCGAGGTGAGCCGCAGCGTCAGCCGCCATTCGCGGACGTAGACGACCTTCAGGAGCGCCATCGGCGTCGGCGCGCTGCGCGCCGCCCGGTTGTGCAGGCGCCGGGCGCTGTGCATCCACAACGGGCTGGTCACCAGCGAGACCACGGTGACCGCGACCACCAGGCGGTGGATGTCGGAGGCGATGAGGCCGTGATCCAGCGCCGCCGCGCCCAGCACGAAGGAGAACTCGCCGACCTGGGCGAGGCTGAGGCTGGTCATGAAGGCGCGCTGCGGCGGCTCGCCCATGGCCTGCAGGATGGCCACGTTGAGCCCGGTCTTGAACACCGCAACGAAGAACCACAGGCCGAGCACCAGCCACAGATTCGCCCACAGATACGTCAAGTCAATCAAAAGGCCGATCGACAGGAAGAACACCATCAGAAGGATCGACTGCACCGGCTGGGCGACCTCGGCGACGGCGTGCCGCTGGGCGCTGTTGCCGACCAGCAGCCCGGCGAAGAACGCGCCGTAGGCCGGGGTCAGCCCGGTGACGCCGCCAAGCGCGGCGAAGCCGAAGCACCAGCCGATCGCCGCCAGCGGCAGGAGGTCAATGTTGCCGACCACAAGCTTGAGTGGCAGGTTGATGCGCCGGCGCCGGCTGAAAAACATCGTGACCGCCATCAGCAGCCCGATCGACGCCGCCACCTTCAGGACCACGGCGATCTGCAGCTCGCCGCCGGACAGCCCGCCGACGATCAGCAGCATCGGCGCCACCGCCAGGTCCTGGGCGATCAGCACGCTGATCGCGGTGCGGCCGATGCGGGTGTGCAGCTCGCCGACATCGTCGAGCATCTTGACCGCGACGGCGGTGCTGCTGAGCGCCACGACGAAGCCGAAGAACACCGCGTAGCCGAGCGGCCAGCCCATGAAGTGCTGCACCACCAGCATCGCGCCGATGCTGACCGCGATCTGGATCAGGGTCGAAAACAGGCCGATCCGCCAAGTAAAGCGGAAGCTGCGCAGCGACAGCTCCATGCCGATGAAGAACAGCAGCATCAGCACGCCCAGCTCGGCTAGCGCGCCGACCTGTGCGCGATCGGTGACGAGCTTCAATCCCGACGGGCCGAGCAGCACCCCGGCCAGGATGTAGCCGACGATCGCCGGCTGGTTGAGGCGCGTCATCACCATGCC
>JBFGQV010000115.1:0-7745 GCA_041563955.1 Alphaproteobacteria bacterium
CCCGACGGCGCTGGCCACGCGGTTGCAGTATTCGACCAGCGTGTCCATGTCGGGCGAGACCGCTTCCCCCGTCGCGTCCATCGCCACGCCGTCGACGATCGTCTCCATGACGCTGCGCTGGAGCCCGAACCGCATCGCCGCGTCCTGCAGCGCGCGGCCCGTCGCGGTCTCCGGCGTGCCGCCGAAGATGCGCCCGATTTCGTCCCGCCACCCGTCGAGGGCCTGCGCCTTCTCGGCGGCCGAAAGCTCGCCGTCGGCGATATCGTCGACCGCGCGGCAAAAGGCGTAGACCGCGAACATGGCGTCACGGCGGTCCGGCGGCAGCAGCCGCATTGGCCAGTAGAAGGACGAGCCCGACCCGGCTGCGACCCGCCGCACCTGCGCCCTGGTTTCCGCATCCGTCACGATCGCATCCATCCCGCCGCCTTCGCTCGTGCAGTCCTTATACAGGACCCGCCCGCCGGCGCCAGCCCGGCGCGGCGCGCAGGACCTATTTCAGGGCGCCGGCGGCGCTCAGGTTCTCGCGGCCGCCCATGGTCCAGCGCCGGATCGGGCTTTCCGCGAACAGGCCGGCGGCGTTGTAGGGCTCGCCCGCAAGGAAACGCGCGGCCTCGTCCTCCGAGGGGAACTCGACGAGGAACAGCGCGCCGTCCCATGCGCCATCGCCGTCCAGCAGCGCGCCGCGGCAGACCATGTGGCGGTCGAAGGACCGGCAATACGACTCGTGGGCCTCTGCGAGCGCGGCCTGCCGCTCGCGCGCCCCGTCCCGCGCCGGGCAATGGATGAAGAACCGCGGGCAGCCGGGCGTGCTCTCGAACGCGAACTGGGTGCGGCCCAGCTCCAGCCGGAAGCGCCCACGGTGGATCTCGGCGAACAGGCCGGAAGCGGCGAAAGGCTCGTCGTCGACGAACCGCCGGAAGGCCTCTTCGTCCTCGAGGTCGACGATATGGATGCTGCCGGTCACGACGCTGAAATCCGCGGGATCCAGCACCGGGCCGCGCGCGAGCAGCCGGTCGGCGTAGCGGTCGATGAAATCCCAGTGGTCGTGGATGATGGCGGCGCGCGCCTCCTTCACCCCCGGCCGGTTGATCCCCCATGCGAAGAACTGCATGCGGCCTCCCTGTTCGGATCCTCGTGGTCAAGCCTTGCGGATTATCGGCCGCCGCGCCCCGCTTGTGAAGCGGCGCGCCCTGAGGCCCGCGGAAAACCCTAACGCATGGGCTCGTTTCATGCGGCTGGGCTGCGGCGCCGGCGCAACCCCTCCCGCGCCACCCCCTCGGCGAGGCAGCCGGCATAGGCCATACGACCCAGCCGGACCTGCGCGACCAGCGGATCGCGCCGTCGCAGGCGGGCGGCGAGCCGCCGCGCGATCGCGTGGATCGCCGCCGCCTCCATCGCCAGACGCCGGCTGCGCATCCCCGCGGCGAGCGGCGCCGCCGCCGCGAGCAGATCGTCGATGCCGTCGAGCACGCGGTCCAGCACCCGCCGCAGGGCCGGCTCGCAGCGCGCCGCCGCCAGCGCCTCCACCGTCAGCCCCTCGGCCGCCAGCCAGGGTTGGGGGATGTAGACGCGGTCGAGCCTGCGATAGTCGCTCGCGCAGTCCTGCAGGTGATTGAGCAGCTGCAGCGCGTTGCACAGCGCGTCCGACGCTCGATACAGCGCGCGGTCCTCGCCGTGCAGGTCGATGAGGTAGCGCCCGACCGGCGCCGCGGAGCGCAGGCAGTAGGCGATCAGGTCGTCCCAGTCGCCGTAGCGCCGTGTCGTCGCGTCCTGGCGGAAGGCGTCCAGCAGGTCGAGGCAATGGCGCGGCGCGATCCCGGTGTCCGCGAGGCTCGCCCGCATGCGCGCCGCGGTGCCGTCGTCGTGCCCGTCGCCGTCGCGCAGCGCCGCCGCCATCCGGTCGAGCCGCGCGATCTTCATCTCGGCGGCCAGGTCCGGATCGTCGGCGATGTCGTCGGCCGCGCGCGCGAAGGCATAGAACGTCGCCACGTGCGGGCGCAGCCGCGCCGGCAGCAGGATCGAGCCGACGGGGAAGTTCTCGTCCCCCGCGGTCTTGCCGGACGTGGGCATGGGTGCTGTGCCGCTCATGGCTCTCCGTTTATACGCCCGGTCCCACGTTTGCCAACCCGCAAGACGTGCGCTCGGCCCCGGCACGCGACGCCTGCAATCCCACTTGCAATCCCGTTCGATTCGGGCAAGTTTCCGGGCGATGACCGCCAAGCAGAAGAAGATGTCCGCCCTCGACTCGGCACTCGCCTGTCAGCGCAAGGGCGATCTCGAGGGTGCGGAGGCCGGATTTCGTGCCGTTCTCATGCAGGCCCCCGACCATCCCGATGCGCTGTTGCTGCTCGGCGATCTGTTGCGCCGCACGGGGCGGGCGGAAGAGGGCATCGAGCTCATCGCGCGCGCGATCGATGCGGCGCCGGCGCAGGGCCGCAAGCCGGACCCGTCGTGGCGGGTGGCGCTGACTTTCGCAAAACGGGATGCGGGCGATGCCGAAGGGGCGCTGGCCGAGATCGACGCGTTGATCGCCGCGGCACCGAACAAGCCCGAGTTCGTGTTCTTCCGCGCCGGGATCCTGCAGCGCCTCGAACGCCATGAAGAGGCCATCGCTGCGTATGCGCGCTTCCTCGGCCACGCCCCCGATCACGCCCAGGCGCTGTACAACCGCGCAATTTCGTTGCAGGCGACGGGCCGCCTCAAGGAGGCGTTTGACGCGTTCGGCAAGGCCGCGGAACTCAGGCCGAACTACGTCGCGGCGATCGCCAACCTGGGCAAACTGCTGCTGGATATGGGCCAGCGGGAGGCTGCGATCGCGAACCTGCGGCGGGCGCATGCGCTCGAGCCCGACAATCGGACCGCCGAGACCGCGCTCATCGATGCGTTGCAGATCGGCGACGAGGCCCACGAGGCGGCGCGAATGGCGGAAACCGCGCTCGAGCGCGATCCCGACGACCCGCAGGCGATGGTCCAGCTCGGCAATATCTCGATGATCCTGGGTCAACGCGACCGCGCCGTCGCCCTCGCGCGCACGGCGCGCTCCATTGCGCCGGACCTCCCCGCGGCGTTGACGCTGCTCGCCGAAGCCGATCGCGACGCCGATCCGCGGCAGCTGCTGGCCGAGATCGGCGCCCTCGATATCGACACGCAGGCCTTTGCGCATCGCATCGGCCTTCAGTTCGCGGCGGCAAGGCTGTGCGAACGGACACAGGATTATGAAACCGCATTTACGCATTACGTCGCCGGCAACACGGCCCGAAAGGAGCAGCTCGAACGCCTGGATCGGCGCTATATCCGGGACCGAACGGAACGCCAGATCGATGCGCTCGTCCGCGCCTTCGGCGGAGATGGGGGGCCCGGGCCGGGGGCCAACCTCTCGGAGGTGCCCCTGTTCGTCGTCGGCATGCCGCGATCCGGGACGACCCTGACCGAACAGATCCTCGCGAGCCATCCGGACGTGGTGGGCGGCGGCGAGCTGCAACAGGTCGGGCAGATCGTCAGCCGGTTGACGGTGGAGCACGGATACCCGAAGTCGCTTGCGACGGCGCAGGTGCGCGAGGCGGCAAGGCGCTATCTCACGCATGTCGGAAAGATCGGCAGGGGCGCGGCACGGGTTACCGACAAGTTGCCGGGCAATTTCATGAATCTGGGACTGATCGCACGCATGTTTCCCAGGGCGCGGATCATCCATTGCCGGCGCGACCCGATGGACACCTGCCTGTCCTGCTTCGCCCAGAACTTCCGGGCGGACGGGCTCGGCTGGAGCACCGATCTCGACGACCTCGGCCACTACTTCTGCCAGTACAGCAGGATGATGGCGCACTGGCGCGCCGTCCTGCCGCCGGGGCGCATGCTGGAGATCGATTACGAGGAGACCGTGGCCGACCTTGAGACCCAGGCGCGCCGGCTGATCGCGTTCGCCGGCCTTGAATGGGACGATGCGTGCCTGGAGTTCCACAAGACCGAACGCGCCGTCGTCACCGCGAGCCGCGAACAGGTGCGCAATCCGATCTACGGGACATCCGTCGGGCGCTGGAAGCGCTATGGCGACGGCGTGCTGCCCCTCGCCCGTGCGCTGGCCGCCTGTGGCTGCGGCCCCGCCGAGGATCGCGCGGGGTCGGCGCCATGAAACCGACCGGCACCGCCCTGGCCGATGCGTTCGCGCGCCACCGCAAGGGCGACCTCGCCGCCGCCGAGCGGATCTACCGCAAGGTCGTCAAGGCGCAACCCGGCAACCCCGATGCGCTGTATCTGCTGGGCATGCTGTGCCTCGACGACGGGCGCGACACGGATGCCGTCCGGCATCTGAACAAGGCCATCGCGGCGGCGGGAAGGGCGGGTCGGCGGGTCGATCCCGGCTGGCGCCTCGCACTCGGCACGGCGCTGCAGCGATCGGGCGACGCGGCGGCGGCCCTCGCCGCGTTCGAAGCGGCGCTGCGCGACGATCCGGCCTCGCTCGACGCGATGTTCTGCCGGGCGACGGCCCTGCAGGATCTCGGGCGCGGCGACGAGGCGACGGCCGCCTACGAGGCGGTCCTGGAGCGCGCTCCCAAACATGCGGAGGCGGCGAACAACCTCGGCACCGTCCACCGGGAGAGCGGCAAGCCGCGCGCCGCACTCGCCGCATTCCAGCAGGCGGTCGCGGCAGATCCCGACTACCGCGACGCCCAGATCAATATGGGGCAGGCCCTGATGGATGCGGGGCTGGCGGCCGATGCGGTCCCGTTGCTGCGTCGGGCGGCCGCGACCGGGGCGTTCGATCCGGCGGCGGAGGAACCGCTGTTCAGCTGCCTGATGCAGCTCAACCTGATCGACGAGGTCGAGACGCGGGCGCAAGATCTGCTGGAGCAGAGACCCGACGAACCCTTCCTGCTGTGCCAGCTGGGCGCGGCCCGGCAGTCCAAGGGCGACAGCGACGGCGCGGTCCGGCTGTTCCACCGGGCATTGGCCGCGGATCCGGCCGCGGTCGGCGCGCATATGGGGCTCGCTGAGATCTCCGGCGAGGCGGGCAGCGAGGTGCTGATCCGCGATATCGAACGGCTGGTGGCCTCGGATGCCGGCGGCGACAAGACCAGGATCGCGCTGCACCACTCGCTCGGCCGCCATTACGCCGCCCTGGGAGATCATGTGAGGTCGCTCGACTCCTATGCGGCGGCGAACCGGATCAAGCGCGCCACGCTGGCGGCGAACGGCTATGCCTACGACCGGGCGCATACGGAGCTCACGGTCGATTCGATGATCCGACGGTATTCGCGCGCGGTGATCGAAGCCGGCGGCGTGGACGACTCGGAACTGCCGGTGCTCATTGTCGGCATGCCGCGGTCCGGCACGACCCTGACCGAGCAGATTCTCGCCAGTCACCCGCAAGTCTTCGGAGCCGGGGAGCTTGCCTACTTCGGCCGTGCGGCGATGGAGCTGCGCCGCCGTCTCGGCTATCCGGAAAAACCCGTGCCGCCGGGCGTCATGAAGCAGATATCAGCCGGCTATGTCGGCCCGTTGGCGAAGCTCGGCGGGGGCGCCCTGCGCGTGACCGACAAGCTGCCCGGCAACTTCATGCATCTCGGACTCATCGCCATGCTGTTTCCGAAGGCGCGGATCATTCACTGCAGGCGCGACCCGATGGACACCTGTCTGTCCTGTTACATCCAGAATTTCGGTGCGTCCGGGCTCGGATGGAGCTGCGATTTCGGCGACACGGCGCATCAATACTGCGAGTATCTGCGCATCATGGCCCACTGGCGGGCCGCCCTGCCGCCGGGGCGGATGCTCGAGATCGACTACGAGGATACGATCGAAGACCTGGAGGGGCAGGCACGGCGCCTGATCGACTTCGTCGGACTCGAGTGGGATGACGCTTGCTTGCGGTTCTACGAGTCGAAGAGCACCGTGATCACGGCAAGCAAGGCGCAGGTGCGGCAAAAGCTCTATTCGACGTCGGTCGGCCGCTGGAAGCGCTACGGCGAGGCGGTGGCGCCGCTGATCGAGGCGCTGGCGGCCTGCGGCTGTGGGCCGGCGGCGCAAGAGCGCGCCAGTTGAACGCGACGCTGTCCCTGCCGCCGCTCTATCGTCCGGTCATCCTGGCCGGCGGCGGCGCGGACGCCCTGGCGCATGCCCATGAACTGGCCGGCAACGGCGCCGAAGCCGGCGTCTTCGCCTGGCGGCCCGATCGCGACCGGCTCGACTGCGCCGTGGTGCTGCGACCGGACGATCCGAAGCAGCAGGTTCGGCCGGTCGTGCTGGCGGCGGCGCTGGCCCTGTCGGACGCCATCGGTTCGGTTGGTCCGCCGGCGGTTGCGACGGACCTCGTGTGGCCCGGGACGGTCCGGGTCAATCGCGGCGTCGTCGGCGGCGTCGCCGTCGAGCTCGGCCCGTCGGCCGGGCCGCATGACGTGCCGGAATGGGCGTTGCTGGGCGCGGATGTCCGGATCGCCGCGGAACCGGGGATCGAAGGCGGCGAACGCCTGGACGTGACGAGCCTTGCCGCCGAGGGGTTCGGCGCCGTCGCGGCATCGGCGCTGGCCGAATCGTTCGCGCGGTACCTTCTGGTCTGGACGGACCGATGGCAGGACGGGGGGCTTCCGGCGCTTGCCCGGCACTGGCTCCACCGTGCGACGGCACAGGGCCGCGACACGGTGCTGATGATCGGTGACGCCCTCTTGGCCGGGACCATCGAGTGCCTCGACGAGTCGGGCGGGCTCGTGCTCGAGACGTCCGATGGCCGGCGAACCCTGTCCCTCGCGGACGCGATGCCGTAGGGCTTTCAGGCTGCGGCGACTCGCGCGGTTCCGGCAGCCGGCCGGAACGCCGGACGGGCCCCGCCGTTAACGTCATGTAAACGAATAATGCTCGTTCCAGGCCCGTGTCGTCGCCATGGCGCCAATTCTGTTGCAACTTTGCAACAGTGGAAGAAAAATCGACACAAAGAAAGACCGTTTTCTATTGCAACGCCCCAAACACTGTACTTTATTGTCGCAGTTTCCCTTTGGGTTGCGGCCTGCGCGGTGGCAAGGAAGGGAAGCTTCGGAATGTCCATTATCGATGAGGAGAGACAGATGAAGAAGGGTCTTCTTGGCAGCACGGCGCTTGTCGCCGCGACTGCCCTGGCAGCCGGCGCGGCCCAGGCGCAGGAAGTTAAGTTTTCCGGTTTCATTAACTTCCAGGCCTATGTCGTCGACCAGGACCTCCCACCCACACTTGGCGGGGTCGATGTCCAGCAGGGCTCCGTCCATTTCGGAGTCGACGATGCCGAGCTGCACATCAACGTCAGCGGCACCGCCGACAATGGCCTGGAATACGGGGCCAAGATCGAGATGGAGGCCGTCCAGAGCGGCACCAACAATGTCGACGAGGCGCGCATCCAGCTGGGCGGTACCTGGGGCACCCTGCAGTTCGGTGACGAGGACGGCGCCGAGGACACCATGAACTACGGCGGTGAGAACGTGATGGGCGCCACCGGCGGTTTCGACGGCGACCAGGACGACTGGTACATCAACATCGGCAGCGCGACGTCGTTCCCCAACGTCGCCGGCGACACCAGCGATTCCACGAAGATCACCTACTATTCGCCGCGCTTCAGCGGCTTCCAGGTGGGCGCGAGCTGGACCCCGGTGCCCGGCAACCAGGGCGATTCGGGCGCGATCGACGGTATCTTCGAGAATCACTTCGGCCTCGGCGCCAACTACGACAACAGCTTCGGCGACGTTCGCGTCCGCGCCAGCGCCGTCTACTCGATGGCGTCCGTGTCC
>JBFGQV010000116.1:0-7741 GCA_041563955.1 Alphaproteobacteria bacterium
GGTCCTCATATTCAGGTTATTTCTCCACTCACGCCTCATCCTGAGCCTGTCGAAGGATGTGCACGCGAGTAGCAGAGGCCTGTGAAAGCAAATGAAAGAAGCCGTGCCTACGCTGTCGGCGTCTTCCCTTTCAAGACATCCTTCGACAGGCTCAGGATGAGGCACGCGTGGGAAGGCGTAAAGGAAAACACAGCGCCCGAGAGGAAGGGCCTTATTCCGCGGCCAGCGTTCCCAGCTTCTTGGCCTTGCGCAGCTTGCGCAGGATCATGTTGCGCTTGAGCGCCGAGACGTGGTCGACGAACAGGATGCCGTCGAGATGGTCCATTTCGTGCTGCAGGCAGACCGCGAGCACGCCGTCGGCCTCGATCTCCTGCCGCTTGTCGTGCTCGTCGAGATAGCGCACCGCGACGCGCGACGGGCGCACGACCTCTGCGTAGTGCTCGGGCAGCGACAGGCAGCCCTCGTCCCAGGACTTCAGCTCCTCCGACGTTGCGACCAGCTCCGGGTCGGCGAGCTTGAGCGGAGACGGCGTCTCGTCCGGCTTGGCGGTGTCGATGACGATCACCCGCTTCTGCACGCCGACCTGCGGCGCCGCGAGGCCGATCCCCGGCGCCGCGTACATCGTCTCCAGCATGTCGTCCATCAGCCGCGCGACCTCCGCATCGACCCTCTCGACAGGGGCGCATTTGAGTTTCAGGCGCGGGTCGGGCGCAACGATGATCGGCAGGATCGCCATGATGCGATGCGGTGTCCCCAGGATTCGGTTGAAATTCCGACAGTCAGGTATGGTGGAACGGGCCGAACGTCAAGGCAACCGGATTCACACGCGCGCCGCCGCGCCAAGGCGATATCGGTTAAGTGGGGTTCGGACGGACCGGCGCGCCCTCATACTTCGAGACGCGGCTACGCCGCTCCTCAGCATGAGGTCGCGCCGCTTGCCGGAACCGATTCCATTTGTATGGCTGCTGCTCTAGACTCCGGTGATTCGCAGAAGGAATGCGCAATGCCCCTGCTCGAACAGCTCGAACGGATCGACCCGGTCATCCTGGTCGCCCTCGGCGCCGGCCTCGTCGCGGTGCTTGCGGCGGTGGTCGCGCTCATCGTCTTCCTGCGCGGGCAGAGCAGCAGCGCCGGTGCCCTTGCCGCGCGGATCAGCCAGATCGCCGAGCAGCACGTCATGGCGCAGGACCGCCTGGCCGAGCGCCTGCAGGCGCAGGAGCGCGCGCTGACCGAGATGGTCGACCGGCGCCTCGGCGACGTGTCGCGCCGGCTCGGCGAGTCGCTGCAGCAGCAGACGACGCGCACGGCGACGACGATGAACGATCTGCGCGAGCGGCTCGGCGCCATCAAGGCGGCGCAGGAGAACATCACCCGGCTGTCGCAGCAGGTGGTCAGCCTGCAGGACGTGCTGTCCAACAAGCAGGCGCGCGGCGCCTTCGGCGAGGTGCAGCTGGAGGACCAGGTGCGGAGCGCGCTGCCGCCCTCCGCCTACCGCTTCCAGGCGCGGCTCGGCAATGGCCGCATCGCCGACTGCGTGCTCGACCTGCCGAGCCCGCCGGGCGCCATCGCCGTCGACGCCAAGTTCCCGCTGGAGAGCTACTACGCCCTGCGCGCGGCCAAGGAGGCGGACGCGCGGGCGGCGGCGCGCAAGACTTTCGGCGCGGACGTGCTGAAACACGTCAAGGACATCGCCGCGCGCTACATCGTGCCGGGCGAGACCGCCGATTCGGCGCTGATGTTCCTGCCCTCCGAGGCGGTCTATGCGGAGCTGCACGCCGAATTGCCGGACATCATCCAGAAGTCGCACAAGGCGCGCGTCTACATCGTCTCGCCGACGACGCTGATGGCGACGCTCAATACGATTCGCGCGGTCCTCAAAGACGCCCAGATGCGCGAGCAGGCCGGGCTGATCCTCGCCGAGGTCGGCAAGATGGCGAAGGACGTGGACCGGCTGAACCAGCGCGTCGACAACCTCGACAAGCATTTCGGCCTCGCCGAGAAGGACATCCGCGAGATCCGCGTCTCCGCCGGCAAGGTCGCCCGCCGCGCCGAGCGCATCGAGGAGATGGAGCTCGACGAGCCGGAAGCGACCGACGATGCCATCGAGCAAACGGCGGCGCCCAAGCTGACGCTGGCCTTCGACAAGGGCGAGCGGGAGTAGGCAAAAAGGACCGGCGGCGGCGTTCGGGCCTGCGTCGCCGAACGCGACCACAACGCGGGACTTCACGTCTGCGGTAAAATGCGCTAGGTTGTACAACCGGGGTGGACATCGCGCACAAGGTGGCTCGCGGCACGCTCCGCCAGGGGAGCCACGAAGGCCCGCGATTCCAAGCACTTTGCAGATCCTACGCCGCGCAAGCGGCACACGGAGGGGGAGGCTATGTATCACCTGATCCGTTGTGCGACGGCAAAACGCCTGCTCGTTCTGGAACTACCGGCCCTGACGCTGGCGCTTGTCGTGGCAGAACTTTTCTACAAATTCGGTTCCTTTACGCTCGAGTGCCTGGCGTTTCTTCCGACGTGGTATGTCGCCAGCCTGCTGTTCGATGCGCTGGCCCGCCGGACCGGTCTCGAATCGAAGCTGAAATAGCGGAGGGCGCCATGGCTGACACCAAGGGCGATCTCGGCGGCTATGTCGAGGCCCTGGGCCAGGGCCCGCGAAAAAAGCGCGTGCGCGGGCGGCCGAAGAAGGTTTACGCGACCCACAAATTCCGCTCCAGGTGGTTTCAGGCCCGTGAGGCCTGGCCGTTCCGCGAGGTGCGGGGCAGCCTCCTGGAGGCCGAGCGCCGGCGCGTTGCTGCCGAACTCGAGCCATCCCCCGGCGAGGCGCAATGGGAATTTGCCGGCCCGTCCAACATTGGCGGCCGCATGACCAGCCTGGTCTGCGATCCCGGCAATCCGGACCGGATCGTTGCCGGCGCCGCTGGCGGCGGTCTGTGGCGCAGCGAGGATGCGGGCCGGAACTGGCAATCGCTGTGGCACAAGGAACCAAGCCTGAACATCGGCGCCCTGGCCATCGATCCCAGCAATCCGGACATCGTGTATTGCGGGACCGGTGAGGCGAATATGTCCGCCGATTCCCATCCCGGCGTCGGTCTCTACGTGACGCGGGATTTCGGGGACAGCTGGGAGCTTCTCTCGGATTCCGACGTTACCGGAATTCCCATGCGGATCGGCACGATTGCCATCGATCCGTTCGATTCCGCCCATATCAGGCTTGGCGGCCTGTCCCACGGCGTCGGCAGTGACGGGATGTTCACATCGCGCGACGGCGGCCGGACGTGGACGCGCGAAAGCTTCGCCACGTCGGGGTTGTATCGCTGCCACGATATCCGGTTCGACACCGGCAACGCCGGCACGCTGTACACGGTGATCACCGCCCGTGGATCACTGTCGGGGATTTGGCGGTCGACCGATGGCGGCTCGTCCTGGACGCATCTGACGCACGGCTTTCCACATCCCAGCGAGCTCGGACGCGGCGCCATTGTCATGGCGCCCTCGGACAGCAGACGCCTTTATGCACAGTTCTCGAATAAGGCGGGCGGCGTGCTCGGCGTCTTCAAATCCGAGAACGGCGGCGACACGTGGACGACCATATCCGGGAGTCATTTCGCCAGCGAACGTCAGATGTTCTACAACAACGCCATCGTGGTTCACCCGACCGATCCGGACCTCGTGATCTGCGGCGGCGTGGACCTGCACCGGACCCGCAACGGCGGACGGACGTGGCGGCGCGTCACCGACTGGTGGCGCGACAGGGAGGATGCCAAATACGCGCACGCCGACCAGCACGCGCTGCTGATGCCGGCGGCGGATCCGGGCCGCGTGTATGCCTGCAACGACGGCGGCATGGATGTCAGCGAGAACGGCGGCAATACGTGGCAGAACCGGAGTGACGACCTTGCCGTCACCATGTACTACGACCTCGAGATTGCCCAGTCCGATAGCCGCATGTACGGCGGCGGCTGCCAGGACAACGGCACCAATATCACGGTCACGGGATCCACCGACGATCATTTCATGATTTCCGGCGGTGACGGCGGCTGGATCACCATCGATCCGACGAATCCGCTGCATTTCTTCACGTCCTCGCAGGGGATGCGGATCCTGCGGTTCCGGCAGCCCGAAGGCTGGACGGACGTCTCCCCCCTTCCCGAGAGGAACGCGGAGCGGCGCAGCATGTGGATGGTGTTCATCGCGATGGACCAGGGCGACCCGCAACGGGTCTTCACCGGAACGCAGCGTGTGTTCCGCACCCTGAACGACGGGGATGACTGGGAAGCCGTGTCCGGCGTGCTCGACGGCAGCGATATCACGGCCATCGATGTGGCGCTCGGCGATTCCCGGTGCGTGTACGTGGGCACCGAGAACGGCGGCATCTTCCGGAGCCTCGACGGCGGCGACAGCTGGAGCGGGGATGTCTCCGGACCGCTGCTCCCGGGACGCACGATAACCCGCTTGAAATCCAGTCCGGCGGACGCCCGGCTCGTCTACGCAACGGTTGCCAGCATGGACGGGGCGCACGTGTTTCGATCGTCCGATGCGGGCGAGAGTTGGGAAGACATCGATCGCGGCCGACTGCCCCACGTGCCGCACCACGGGATCGCGGTGCCGCCACGAAATCCCGACCATGTTTATGTGTGCGGCGACGTCGGCGTCTATGCGTCGACCGACCGGGGGGAAACGTGGCGGGACATCACCAGAAACCTGCCCAACGCGATGGTCGTGGACCTCGTGTATCACCGCATCGACAACACCTTGACCGCGGCCACCTACGGCCGCAGCCTGTGGCGGTTGCAGCTGGCGTGACGGAGCGATTGCCTATTCCGTTTCGCCGTGCCGGCGCTTGAACCATTTCGCGCGGCCCTTGAGGTCGTCGGGCTCTTCGATCCGAGGCGGCCCAATCGTGTCGGCGAGCCGTTGCGGCGCCTTCTTCATGATGTCGGCGCGCACCGCCCCCAGGCGATAGAGGGTGCAGGTCGTACCGGGCAGCAGCAGCTCGCCGAGGGGTTCGACGTCGTCGGGCAGCCCCGCGGTCTGCGCGACCGCGAGATATCCGACGGCCTTGGTGCCGCCGCGCAGCTCGTCGGCCGCCGCGCGCAGCGCCGGCGCCGGAATCGCCGTCGGCGCGACAAGCACGTGGGCGCGACCGCCGACGACCGACCCGGCGTCGAACCCGCGCGTTCGAACTTGTTCGCAATGCAGCAGCTCGTCGAGCAGGAGCACCGCCACGACGTGGTCCGCGTCATCGTGCAGCCACTGTGCCGAAGGCATGGTGTCCAAGAGGCGCGCCCAACGCCCGACGGCCGACGGGCCACCGGATGGCGGCGATGCACGGGACTTCCACATGACATTGCCGATCGCTGCGGTCTCGCCTCGCCCGCGATTGCGCTGCGACCCCAATCGGTTTGCTCCGTCGAATGATACCACGAACCGGCCGCACGCGGCCAATGCCGTCCGGCCGTTTCCCGACCCAAGGTCCGTCGGCCGCGGGCGCGTCCGCAACCGGTGCGGCGTCCGGGGTGCGCGTCCTCGAATGCTGCCGGCGTAAGACCGGGTTGATCCGGCAGATTACGGTCCGAACCTCCGTATCGGTCACGGGGGCCTGGCGATCCGGGACCGGCTCCTCGAATTCGGCTCTGCGGGGGGCTCTTCCGACGATGCTTTCCACCGCGCCGATTGCCGCGGGCCTGCCCCGATGCGGGCCTTGGCCTGACGGAAGAAGCCAGGCCCTGAACGACCCAGTTTCTTTTGGTTATGCGCCAGCGCCACCTGGACCCACAGATCGGTCTTCGAGACGGTCGGCGCATATCATGCGGCCGGCTTCGCGCCGCTGTTCGTCGAGTTCGAGAAGACGCTCGGCGACCGAGCACCGGAAATTACCCGATTTTTCTCGCGGCCGGGATATTGCCCCGCGCCGGCCCGCCCCTATATTTCAGCAAATTCTTATATTCGAGGCAGAGAGAGGAGCGTTCATGTTTCAGCCGATCACCCTACCGTTCGGCGCCGTGATGCTGAGCAATGTCGTCAAGCTGAAGGACGGCGTCACCGTCGACGATGCCGAGCTGGCGCTCGGCGAGATGTGCAACGTGGTCAAGGAAACCTACGGCGACGAGAAGGGCGGGTTCATCGCCGGCCAGGTGTTCAAGTACACCGGCTTCGTCTCTGAGGAGGGCTCGTTCGACGAGACCAGGAAGACCGACGACCATCTCCTCATCGTCACCTACTGGAAGTCGTTCGAGCAGCACGAGACCTCGCACGCCGACCAGGTCTTCAAGGAGAAGTTCGCGGCCCTCGCCGAGATGTGCACCGAGACCTGGGAGCTCGGCTACGAGATGCTCTGGCAGGGCGAGCCCGAGGACTGAGGCGCCCGGCTCAAAGGATGCCGGTGCCGGTAAGGAAATTCTTCAGGAGAAGGCTGCCGTTCGCGAGCGGCCGGTAATTCTGCGCGAACTCCGGGTGGGTCGGGCGCCACGACACGGCCATCGCCTCTTCCGTCGCCTCCGGGTGGAACTGCACCGAATACCAGGCGCCGCCGTGGTCGAGCGCGGCGCAGGGCAATGCGTCGCGCGTCGCCAGTACGGTCGCGCCCGCGGGCGGCGCGGCGACGTGCTCCTCGTTGGCGAAGTGGAAGTCCGGCTCCAGCCCGTAGCCCGCGAACAGGAAATGATCCCGGCCCGCCTCGGTGAGCCGCACCGGCAGTGTGCCGGCGAGCTTGGCCCCGCCGTCGATACGGCGCACCGGGGCGCCGTCCAGCTCCGCGACCATCTGGTGGCCGCCGCAGATGCCGAGCAGCGGCCGGCCCGTGCCGCGATAGGCCTTGAGCCAGCGCCGCGTTGCGTGCTGCCAGGCGCGGTCGTCGTGCACCGAATGGTAGCTGCCGCCGAGGATCACCGCGTCGGCCCCGTGCGGGTCCGGCAGCGCCTCGCCGCGGCACACGAACACGCCGTTATACGCGATGCGGTCGGCGAGGCCGAGCTCGCGCAGCTGCAGGAACACCCAGTGCACCTCGTTGTCGCCGCCGGGCTGGTCCTCGTAGACCGCCGGATCGTAACGCCCCGGCTCGCCGATCATCGAGACGAACAACACGCGCTTCATCGCCGCGGACCCTACCCGTCGGCGGCGCGGCGGGCGCGCAGGGCGGCGGTGAGCGTGCCGTCGTCGAGGTAGTCGAGCTCGCCGCCGACCGGCACGCCGTGGGCGAGCCGCGTTATCGCAACGCCGCACGGGGCCAGTCGCTCGGTGATGTAATGCGCGGTGGTCTGGCCGTCGACGGTCAAATTCGTGGCGAGGACCACCTCGGCCACCTCGGGCGCCGACGCCCGCTCGACCAGGGCCGGGACGCGCAGATCCTCCGGCCCGACCCCGTCGATCGCCGACAGGGTGCCGCCGAGCACGTGGTAGCGGCCCTTGTACGCCCCGGTGCGCTCCAGTGCCCACAGGTCGGCGACGTCCTCGACGACGCACAGGAGGCTTTCGTCGCGCCCCGCATCGGCGCAGATCCGGCAGGGATCGGCGGTATCGATATTGCCGCAGGCGGAGCAGGCGCGGATCTCCCTCGCCGCCGCGTCGAGCGCCGCCGCCAGCGGCTCCAAGAGGGCCTCGCGGCGCTTGATCAGGGCCAGCGCCGCGCGCCGCGCCGAGCGCGGTCCCAGCCCCGGCAGCCGCGCCAGCAGCGCGATCAGGCGCTCGATCTCGGTCATCGCAACACCGGCACGGCGGGGACACCCCCTCCCCGACC
>JBFGQV010000117.1:0-7628 GCA_041563955.1 Alphaproteobacteria bacterium
CATCCCGCCGGGCGGTTGTGTGGCTGGCTCCTCTCGGAGGGCGGCCAGCGCCACGAGGCCCCGGATGTGACATCCGGGGCCCCGATCCCGTGGCCATCCCGCCGGCCGCTGTGCCGCTTGGGTGGGCGGAGCCCGCTACGCGGCCTCCTCGTGCCTTGCCTTGAAGCGGTCCTCGGCCACCCGGTCGGCGGCGACTTCCGGGGCGACGCCGTCCTTGCGGGCGCGGGCGAAGATCTCGGTCAGGGTCTCGCCGATGCCGAGCACGTGGGCGCGCGCCGCCTCGGCGTCGAATTGCGGCCCCTCGTGGCTGACCCAGATGACGCCGCCGGCGTTGATCGCGTAGTCGGGCGCATAGAGCACGTTGCGCTGCCACAGCATCGCGCCGTGGCGCGGCTCGGCGAGCTGGTTGTTGGCCGAGCCCGCGATCACCGGGGCGCGGATCTCGCCGACCGTCGCATCGTTGACGACGGCGCCGAGCGCACAGGGCGCGAACACGTCGACCGGCTGGGCGTGGATCGCCTCCGGAGAGACCGCCGTCGCGCCGAAGCGGCGCACCGCCTTCTCGACCGCGACCTCGTTGATGTCGCTGACCGTCAGCTGGACGCCGGCCTCGTGCAGCCGCTCGGCCAGCGCGAGGCCGACATTGCCGAGCCCCTGCAGCGCCACCTTGAGGCCGGTCATGCGCACCCGGCCGAGGCGCTCCGCGATGCAGGTCTGGATGCCGATGAAGACGCCGAGCGCGGTGGCCGGCGACGGGTCGCCCGCGCCGCCCTCGGCGATGCCGGCGACATGGGGCGTCGCGCGGCGCGCGATCTCGAGGTCGGCCGGGCGCGTGCCGACGTCCTCGGCGGTGATGTAGCGGCCGCCCAAGCTATCGACGAAGCGGCCGTAGGCGAGCCACAGCGCCTCGGACTTGTCGCGGCCCGGATCGCCGATGATCACCGCCTTGCCGCCGCCTTGCGCGAGGCCGGCGAGGGCCGACTTGTAGGTCATGCCGCGCGACAGGCGCAGCGCGTCGGTGACCGCGTCCTCCTCGGTGTCGTAGCGCCACATGCGGCAGCCGCCGAGCGCCGGGCCGCGCGCCGTGTTGTGGATCGCGATGATCGCCTTGAGGCCGGCGGCCGGATCGCGGCAGAACACGACCTGCTCGTGGTCGTCGAAATCCTTCATCGAAAAGACGGGCATGTTTCCTCGCAATCGCCCGCCCTTTTCCGCGGGCGCAACAGATGGATCTCCTCGCCTCAGAATACGCCCGCAATGCCTTAACGAGAGGTAACGAAACCGCGAATCACCGCAAAAAGACTGTAAATGATACAGACGTGCGCCGCGTCGGCAATTTTGCGCCATACGGCCGCCCGCGCGCGCAATTTCCGGACCGGGCGGGGGACAGAAAGTTTGCCCCCGGTGTCGACGGACTCGGAGAATGCCGTTGCGGACGGTGGCGTTCAGTCGTTCGTCTCGCGGATCGCCGACAGCGAGACCAGCTGCAGCTCGTCGGATACGGTAACGATCCCCAGCGCCAGCCGGAAGCCGTTGCGCCTCCACAGGCGTTCGATTTGCGGCAAGTGACGCGGGCCGTTCGGTCTCGCGTCGGAAATCGGACCCGACTCGTCGGGCCGGCCGTAAACGCCGATCAACGCATGTGTGGCCTTCTTGAAACGGGACATGAGCTCATCGTTGTAGGCGGCAAAGCATTGCTGCGAGACCGAAAGGCCTTCGACACACGGGATATCCCATGGCTCCGTCTGGATCTGGACGCGTTGTATGACGCCCTTGCCCTGCCGGAAGACCGAGATTCTGGATCGGCCGAGGATCCCGTGCTTCACGCCAGCAGCACTTTCGAGAAACGCATCCTCGAGCGGCTGTCCGTCGCGTCCCCTGGGAACGCCCTCCCAAACGCGCGATTCCGGATACAGTTTGGCGAGCTTGCCCGGGGCCATATGCCAGGAGACGGCCCCGAAGATCCTCGGCAGGGCCTCGATATCGCCGCCGGACCCGCCATGGGACGGGGCGGCGCCAATCCACGAGGCGGCAAAGCCGATGAGAAACAGCCGCGCCAACCTACTCTTCGATGTCTTCGCCATGAAATCCCCGCTCCGGTCCGCAGGCCCGTCGTTCTCAGGAACCGGAACCGTTCACCCCGGCCGGCGACGAAACATCCCGCGGGGAGGACTTCAACACAGGGTTTCTTAAGGACCGACTAAGACGGTACGGGTGTTGGCGCGGCGCGCCCCGGCGGGACCGGACCCGCGACCGTCTCGCCGGGGCCTCGCGCTCCCATGCGCTGCGGATGCGCGACCCGCAGCGATGCTCCCGATTCCGGCCCGGCGCTCGGCGGTGCCGCCGGGCGGCAGGGGCGCCGCAAAGCCGCAGAAAACCCTAACGCATGGGCTCGTTCCGCATGGCCCGACCGGTCCGGCACCCGCACGCTTGACAGACCGCCCCGCCGCCGGGACGCTGGGGCCATGGCGGCGCGCCCCATCATCATCGACTGCGACCCCGGCCAGGACGACGCCGTGGCGCTGCTGCTGGCGCTGGCCTCGCCGGAGGAGCTGGAGCTCCGCGGCATCACCTGCGTTGCCGGCAACGTGCCGCTGGCGCTGACCGAGGCCAACGCGCGGCGCATCGTCGAGCTGGCCGGCCGCACCGAGGTGCCCGTGTTCGCGGGGTGCGCGCGGCCGCTGCTGCGGTCTCTGGTCACGGCGGAGCACGTGCACGGCAGGACCGGGCTCGACGGCTGCGACCTGCCGGCCCCGGCGCTGCCGCTCGATCCGCGCCATGCCGTCGATTTCATCGTCGCCGAGTGCCTCGCCGCCGGGACGGACGGCCTCACCCTGTGCCCGACCGGACCGCTGACCAATATCGCCCAGGCCATCGTCAATGCGCCGGAGATCCTGCCCTGCATCGCCGAAATCGTGCTCATGGGCGGCGCCGCGATGACCCCCGGCAACACGACGCCGTCGGCCGAGTTCAACATCTACGTCGACCCGCACGCCGCCCATGTCGTGTTCGAATGCGGCCGCCCGATCGTCATGCACCCGCTGGACGTGACCCACAAGGCGATCACCACGCCGGAGCGGCTCGACGCCATCCGCGCCATCGGCACCCCGGTGGCGGATGCGGTCGCCGGCATGCTCGCGTTCTACGACCGCTTCGATATGGACCGCTACGGCATGCCCGGTGGGCCGCTGCACGACCCCTGCGTGATCGCCTATCTCCTCAAGCCGGCGCTGTTCGCCGGTCGGCGCGCGCGAGTGCGCATCGAGACGCGCTCGGAGCTGACGATGGGCCGCACCGTGGTCGACTGGTGGGGGATCGAAGGCGGGGCGCCGAACGCGCTGGTGCTCAACGAGATCGATGCCGACGGCTTCTACGCGCTCCTCGTCGAACGGCTGGCGCGGCTGTAGCGATCCCGGGCCGGAGCCGCCCTCACGCCTCGCCGCGCTTCGCCGCCTCCTCGGCCCTGAGTTCCCCGCGCTTGATCTTGCCGGTGGTCGTCAGCGGCAGGGCGGAGACGAACGCGACCTCGCGGGGGTATTCGTGGGCGGCCAGCCGCGACTTCACGAAGTCCTGGATCTCGCGCGCCAGCGCCGGCGTGCCCTCGTAGCCGGGCCGCAACACGACGAAGGCCTTGATGCTCTGAGTGCGCACCGGGTCGGGCACGCCGATGACCGCCGCCATCGCGACCGACATGTGGCGGGCGAGACAGTCCTCGATCTCGCCCGGGCCGACCCGGTAGCCGGCGGTGGTGATCACGTCGTCGTCGCGTCCGACGTAGCGGAAATAGCCGTCGGCGTCGCGAACGCCCTGATCGCCGGTCAGCAGCCAGTCGCCGGCGAACTTCCTCGCCGTCGCCTCCGGGTCGTTCCAGTAGCCGAGGAACATCACCGGGTCCGGCCGGCGCACCGCAATCGTGCCGGCCGCGCCGACGGGCAGCTCGTTGCCCGCCTCGTCGACGATGCCGACCCGATGACCGGGAATGGCGCGGCCCATCGAACCCGGCCGCACCCCCATGATGCCGGCGCAGTTGCCGACCACCAGGTTGCATTCGGTCTGGCCGTAGAACTCGTTGATGGTCAGCCCGAAAGTCTCGCGGCCCCAGCCGAGCAGCTCCTCGCCCAGCGTCTCGCCGCCCGAGCCGATCGAGCGCAGACGGCAATCCTGCGACGCCGGAGTCCGGCCGATCCCGCGCATCAGCTTGAGCGCGGTCGGCGGCATGAAGGCATTGCGCACCCCGTGTTCGGCCATCAGGCGGAACGCCTCCTCGGGGTCGAACTTCTGCGCCCGGTACGCGAGCACGGGCACGCCATGATGCAGCGCCGGCAGCAGCACGTCGATCAGCCCGCCGATCCAGGCCCAGTCGGCCGGCGTCCAGAACAGGTCGCCCTTCTGCGGAAAGAACTCGTGCGGGAACTCGACCCCCGGCAGGTGGCCGAGCAGGGTGCGGTGTGCGTGCAGCGCGCCCTTCGGCGGCCCCGTCGTGCCCGAGGTGAAGATGATCATCGCCGGATCGTCGGCCCGCGTCAGCTTCGGCTGGAAGCTGTCGAAGGCGCGGGCCAGCAGGTTGTGGAAATCCTCGGCGCCGTCACCCGGGCCGTCGATCGACAGCACCAGCCTGAGCTCCGGCAGGCGGTCGCGGATCGCCGCGATCTTGGCCAGCCCGTTGGCATCGGCGACCAGCGCCCGCACGCCGGCGGCCTGCAGCCTGTACGCCAGCGCATCCATCCCAAACAGCGTGAACAGCGGCACCGCGATCATGCCCGCCTTGTAGACGGCGATATGCGCGACCGCGGTCTCCGGCGCCTGCGGCAGCAGGATGCCGATTCGGTCGCCGCGTTTCATGCCGCGCCCCACCAGGACATTGGCCAGCCGGTTGGAGAGCTGCTTGAGATCGCCGAAGCTGTATGCGCGAACCCGGCCGTCGGCGTCGCGGCAGATCAGCGCGCGGCGGCCGCCGAGCTGGCGGTCGCACACATCGACCCCGATGTTGTACGAGGCCGGGATGTTCCAGCGGAACCCCGCGACCGCCTCGACATAGTTGCGGGCCGGTTTCAGCATCGTCGCGGCCGCCCGAACCGCACCGCCGCCGGCCCCTGCGGCGCGACGGCAAAGCCCCCATAAGCACCCATCCGGTCCTGCCCCCGCCGGCTGCTTGCGTCACGGTGCAGTGTAAACACGTTCAGCGACTGATGCCAGACGGCCGGAACCCTGCTAAACCGCTAGCTCGTACACGGGAACGGCAGGAAAGGCGGCACGATGTTCCAGGCGGATCTACTAGCGGGCAAGCGCATATTGATCACCGGCGGCGGCACCGGGCTCGGGCTCTCGATGGCCCGCCGGTTCCGCGAGCTCGGCGCGGCACCGGTGATCTGCGGCCGGCGCGCCGATGTGCTGGACGAGGCGGCGGCGGTGCTGGGCGGCGCCGAGAGCCATGTCTGCGACATCCGCGATGCGGCGGCGGTCGAGGCGATGCTGGAGGCGATCTGGCGCACCGGGCCGCTGGACGGGCTGGTCAACAACGCGGCCGGCAACTTCATCGCGCGGACCGAGACGCTGTCGCCGCGGGCCGTCGATGCGGTGCTCGGCATCGTCCTGCATGGGACGGCCTATGCGACGCTCGGCTGCGGCCGCCGCTGGCTCGCCGAAGGACACGGCGCGACGGTTCTGTCGATCGTCACCACCTACGCCTGGACCGGGTCCGCCTACGTCGTGCCGTCGGCCATGGCCAAGGCCGGGGTGTTGGCGCTGACGCGCAGCCTCGCCGTCGAATGGGGCGGTCGCGGCGTCCGCCTCAACGCCATCGCGCCGGGCCCGTTCCCGACGCCCGGCGCCTGGGATCGGCTGGTGCCGAAACCGGAAATGGCGCAGGCGATTGAGAAGCGCAATCCGTTGGGACGGCCCGGTGAACACGCCGAGCTTGCCAACCTAGCAAGCTACCTGATGTGCGATCAGTCGGCCTATGTGAACGGCGAGGTGGTGACCATCGACGGCGGCGAATGGCTGAAGGGCGCCGGCGAGTTCAACTTCGTCGGCGAGATGATGAGCGAGTCGGACTGGGCGGCGCTGCGCGGGGGCGGGAATAAGGAATAAGGGTGCCTTACAGGCTTATCCTGACTTCGTGACCACGGCTGTCCGTCCCCCGACCGGTCAGCCGGGTGTCGCCGTTCGCCGTGTCCAACGTCAGTTTGCCGCTCGCCGTGACGCCGTCGGCGCAGGAGAATCCCCACAGCATGTTGAGGCCGTCGTTCTGCTCGCTGTCGAGGCTCACGACCCCTTCGCAGTCGCGCCCGGTCTCCGCGCCTATCCTTATGATCCCGGTGTCCCGGTCTCCGGAGAACAGGATGTGGCCATCGACTCCGTCGCCTCCCGATGCCCCGCCGGTCCATGTCACCCGGATTCGCAACGAAATGGATTCCGACCAGTCCGACGGCGGTGCGATCACCCCGTGTTCCCAGTGACCGATGAACTTGACGATCGACTTCGCCTCGCCGACGGTCATCATCGGCCCGGCCCCGCGGCAATAATAGCCGTTGATCACGCCGGTCCCGACGCCGGGATGTTCCCGCCGACCGAAGGCCTGGACCCAGACCACGCAGGCGACGCCGTCGGCCGTTACGACAGCAAAATCGATCCGGCCGATGCCATTGACGGCGCTGCCGCTGGCGCCGGTCACGATGGTCTTTCCCTGGAACCACTCCCACCGCTCGACGGTGTCCTTGGCTGGCAGGAGGCGCGTGAAATGGCGCGTCGGAGGGGTTTCCGCAATGTACATCCGGGCAAACGGGAATTCACCGTACAGCGGCCCGTACGTCGCGATGGTCCGGCGCACGTAGTAACTGTCCTCTCCCGTCAGGAAGAGCCGGTAGCCGCCGGCAAGCCCGGGCCCGTAGAACTGCAGCCCACTCTCCTCCTCGCTGATCTCGAAATATTCGGGGCCGATGTCTTCGGCGGTGCAGGCGCCGGCAAGCGCACACGCCGTCGAAACCAGGAACATTCGCGCAAACCGTCTCATTCATTTTCCCCATCTCGAGGCGTACGGGTCGTCACCTATTCAACCACATGGCGGACCCGCATGACATCCCCTCACAAAATCGCCTCGGTGCCCGGATATGCCGGGCCGGTCACCGCTCGGCACGTGCCGTCAGTCGATCAGCGCGAGATCGCGACCTTCGCTGTCCTCGCCCTCACCGATCACGTATTCATCCCGGTGCCGATATCGCAGGGATCCCTTGGCCGTCAGACCGTCGCTGCAGGTCAGCGACCATTTCATCACCGTCCGTCCGTTGTGCGCCTCTTCCGGGATCAGTGGCCCGCTGCATTTGCGGCCGCCGCGTGGGCCAATGTGGATGGTGCCGTCCCGCCCGTCCCGCGGCACCTGAATGATACCCCTGAAATGGTCGAGCCCGGACGATCGGTTCTTCCACATGACCGCGATCGGCAGGGTACCGTTGTCAAACCATCCGTCTGGCGGTTCGATGGGACCATATCTGCGGTGGCCGATCAGCCTGACGATGGATTCGGCTTCGCCGGCGGACATCATCGGCCCCTCGCCACGGCAGTAATACCCGCTGATGAGCCGTGTCCCCACGCCTCCGTTTTCCCGGATCCCCGGGGGGGGGGGGGGGGCG
>JBFGQV010000118.1:0-7509 GCA_041563955.1 Alphaproteobacteria bacterium
CCGCTGCCGCGGCAGCGGGCCTTCGCGTCGGGCCGGAATGATTGGCCCAATAACGGCTGTATCCTACGGGTTGGCGAAGATCCACAGTCCCGTGTTGCGGTCGCTCCCCAGGATGTAGGTTTCGCCGTTCGGGTGGTCGTGCAGGTAGACGCCCCAGAAGTTGGAGCCGTCCACCGTGTCGACGTAATGCGCGACCTCGGTCAGCATGTCCTCTGTAAAATCGACCACGCGCATGCCCTCCGCATACCAGGAGATGTAGGCCCGCTTGCCGCCGTCGACGACCACGTTGTGCATGGTCCGGTCGCCCGGAAGCGGCGGATTGGCGAAGACGCCCTCGGTGGCGAACTGGCCCACCTCGACGATGTTGGCGGGGTCCGTCACGTCCATCAGGCGCAGGTAGCCGTAGCCGTCGAAGATGCCGGCCGCGGCCAGCGCTCCGCCCTCTGCGGCCTTCATGATCTCGCCGGTCGAGAAGCCGACGAAATAGCCGGGGATGGTGATGACGTCGGGCGTGCCGGCCGACATGGTCACCAGCGCATCGCCGCGGGCGGCGTCGTTGGCGACGACGAATCCGGCATAGCCGAGCGCCTGCGCGTTGGCGGCCTTGGTCGAGAAGAAGCAGGTGCCGCGCTGCATCAGCGCCACCTCGCCCGGATTGCCCGGCCGGTCGAACTCGCCCAAAGTGCAGCCTTCACCGCCGGTCCAGTGCACCGGACCGGCGAAGGTGCCGCCCGGCAGCGAGTAGGTCGGCGGGGTGAAGCCGCCCTCGGCGACCGGATAGGAGACCCCCTCGAAGGTGAAGCTGGTCAGCGCGCCGGCGGCGAAGTCCTCGTCGCCGAGCAGCACCCGCGTGCCGTCGGCGCTGGGCACCGCGACATGGCCGTCGCCGGCCGGGAACTCGCCCGACAGCGGGTCGGGAACCGCGTACTCGCTGTCGCCCAGGAACACCGGGTTCGCCGGGTCGGTCACGTCGAGCAGGACGAGGCCGGCATCCCAGTAGGCGAGATAGGCGATGATCCGGCCGTCATTTTCCTGCACCCAGATATCGTGCAGGAACATGGCCGCCGTGTCGCCGAACTCCGCGGCGATGTCATCGGGCCAGTCCAGCTGCCCGGTCACGGCGATCTCCCGCGGGCTCTGCGGCTTGGTGATGTCGACGATATGGGTGTCCTGAATGTTGTCGTCGTCGACCACCATCATGTAGGCGTTGCTGCCCTGCTGCCAGATGAAGGTGTTGTGGACCCCGAACGGCAGGTAATTCTGTTTCAGCGCCCGCGGCTTCGACGGGTCGGTCACGTCCCAGATCGACAAGCCGCCCTGGCCCGGCGGTGTGCCCAGCCCTCTGGCGTGCAGCCGCGGCAGGAACGGCGAGCCGCACGGCTCGTTGGAAGCGACCAGGATGTCGCCGCTGAAATGCGGCGTGTCGATATGGGCGACCTTCACGTCGTTGTTGCGGGTACCGGGTTTGGCCGGGATGAAACCGACCTTGACCGGCGCCGCCGGCACCGAGATATCGACGATATGCACGCCGGTAAAATCGAGCGAGCAGACGATGTCGTCGAAGGTGCCGAGATAGGCATGGTTGCCGTGTGCCCAGACATCGGTGATGTTCTCGCCGAACACGCCCATGTCCGCGGCCGAGAGCTGGCCGACGATGTCGAGCGTCTCGGATTCTGGATCCCCGCCCGAGTGGTTGGCCCAAGCCCCGGTCGCGGCGAGGCACAGCGCGGCGACGGCCGCCGCCCCCCGTCGTGCCGGCTTGACGAAACACTGTTTTTTGCGAATCGAATGGAAGGTCATGTTCTCTATCCCCTGTTCTTCTAGAGCGACTGCTTATCGCGCAGTCGATACCCCCATGCTAGCGTACCCTTTTGTGTGAAGCCAGAGGCTCGCGCGGCGGATTCTGTCTATTTCAGGTGACATCCGGCAACAAATGACTCCCGTCCCGGTTGCAGGGCGGACAAGTGTACCTGCACCCGAACGACGCCTTGCGCGGGGGCGCCGGCTCGGCCACACTGTGCGCCGAAGGGCCATGGCGTACACGCAATCGATTGACAACTGCCTTGCCGCCCAGATCGGCGCCGGCGGGCTGGGGGAGTCGCAGCTGGCAGCCGCGCTGGAGGCGGCGCGCGACGGGCTGGAGACGCTGCGCGCATGGCGCGACGCGGCGTCGCTGCCGCTGCTGGCCCTGCCCGGGCGACGCGACGATCTCGACTCGCTGCAGCGCGTAATCGATCGCTACCGCACGCACTGCACCGATCTGCTGGTGCTCGGCACCGGCGGCTCCAGCCTCGGCGGCCGGGCGCTGTGCGCGCTGGCCCGGCCGCATCGCGGCGCCCGCGTGCGCTTCCTGGAGAACGTCGATCCGGAAGCCTTCGCCGCCGTCTTCGACGGGCTCGATCTCGAGCGCACCGGCGTCATCGCGATCTCGAAGTCCGGCGCAACCTCCGAGACGCTGATGCAGTTCCTCGCCTGCCTCGCCCGCTTCCGCGATTCGGTGGGCGAGGCGGGGATCGCCCAACGTTTCACAGTGATCGCGGAGCCGACCGACAATCCGCTGCGCCGGCTCGCCGACCGCTTCGCGATCCCGGGGCTCGACCACGACCCCGGCATCGGCGGGCGGTTTTCCGTGCTGTCGCTGGTCGGCCTGCTGCCGGCCGCGATCGCCGGCGTCGATGTTGCAGCGGTGCGGGAAGGCGCCGCCGACGCCTTCGCTGCGGCGCTGGGCGCCGCCGATCCCGCACACAGCCCGCCGGCACTCGGCGCGGCCGTCTCGGGGGGCCTCGCCCGCGAGCGCGCGATCGCGGCAACGGTGCTGATGCCGTATTGCGACGCACTGGCGCCGTTCGCCCGCTGGTTCCGCCAGCTCTGGGCCGAGAGCCTCGGCAAGGGCGGGCAGGGGACGACGCCGGTCGACGCGATCGGGACCGTCGACCAGCACAGCCAGCTGCAGCTGTGGCTCGACGGCCCGGCCGACAAAATGTTCACGGTTCTGACCGGCCCGGCGAAGGGTCGCGGCGACCGTGTCGATCCGGAGCTGACGGCGGCGGATCCGGGTCTCGCCTGGCTTGCCGGGCGGCAGTTCGGCGACCTCCTCGATGCGCATGCCCGCGCCACCGCCGACACGCTGGCCGCCGCCGGAAGGCCGGTGCGCACCGTCCATGTCGACGAGGTGGACGAATCGGCGCTCGGCGCACTGATGATGCATTACATGCTGGAGACGATCATCGCCGCGCACATGATGGGGGTGGACCCGTTCGACCAGCCGGCGGTCGAGGCGGGCAAGATCCGGGCGCGGCGCTACATGGAAGAGTGACCGCAGCGCGGCAACGCATGGGGGCAAGGTAATGGCTGGTGACGGCGTCTTCCCGCTTGAGGGCGGCTGCAGCTGCGGCGCCGTGCGCTACCGGATGACGCGCGCACCGCTGTTCGTCCATTGCTGCCACTGCCGCTGGTGCCAGCGCGAGAGCGGCGCGTCCTTCGCGCTGAACGCGATGATCGAGTCCGACCGCGTGGACCTGCTCGAGGGCAAGCCGGAGCCGGTCGACACGCCGACCGAGAGCAGCAAGGGGCAGCGCATCTTCCGCTGCCCCGGCTGCCGCGTCGCGCTGTGGAGCCACTATGCCGGGGCCGGCGAGCGGATCAGCTTCGTGCGCGTCGGCACCCTCGACGATCCCGACCGCCTGCCGCCCGACATCCACATCTTCACCGAGTCGAAGCAGCCCTGGGTGCTGCTGCCGGCCGACACGCCCGCCGTGCCGCACTACTACGACCGCAACGCTTGCTGGCCGGAAGACAGCCTCGCCCGCCGCAAGGCGGCGCTGGGGTGAGTCGACTGGCAGGCTGGCCGTGAGATCCGACAAGATCGTCGCGCCAGAGTCGCCGCCGTCGAACTGACTGTCACCGGCACGTCAGTCCGGGCGGCCCGAATTCGGCACCACGACCCGGCCAGATGATTTCCTAAAGCACGACCTTGGCCCTTGTCAGGCTGCCGGTGACGCTGTCCAGAATCGCGCCATTGCGCGTGCGCGTGTAGTGGAACGTCATGCGGTTGTCGGGGCCGGACCGCCGGTACCGGGCCACCCGCTCCGTCCGGCCGGCGCCGGCGCTGACCAGATGCACGGCCAGCTGGGTGCCGTCGACCTCGGCCCAGAGCGTCTCGTCGTCGCGCAGCGGGGGTTCCGCGCCGGCCGGGGCAAAGATGCCGGGTTCGGCTGTCGGCATGAAGCGGGCGGTCATCCATTCGGCCCCGTCCTGCCGCAGCGCCTTCCAGCTCATCTCGAAACCGGGGCCCGAGGCCCGGATGGTCACGCTGATGTCGCTCACCGTCAGGGACGGCCCGGGCAACTGTCCTTCGACGACCACGCTGGCGCCGATCCAGACCCCCCGAAACGGTTCGAGGATCCCGGGATCGCCCTGAGTCGAGGCCGTCTGTGCGGTGGCCAGCAGGACCGCCAACGCGGCGGCCGGTTTCACGAACCGCCGCATTCGGTCACCGCCTGTCCGGTGTCGTCGCAGCGGCCGTTGCCCGTGCTGCAGAGGCAAAGGAGTCGATGCCCCATCGCCTGTGTTGATCGGACGGCGGCCGGCCGGCATCCCCGGGCCCGTCGCTCTGCAGCGACGCATCCCGAAGACACCGGCACGACACGCACTGTCCTCGTCAGTCCAGAAGGTCCAGCAGTTCGACCTTCGTCATTCCGGCGCCCTTCGGCGCCGCGGCCGTCGTCGCCGCGAAGGCCGACGTGGCCCGGACCGAAGCGCTGGCTGCTGCGCCCGTCGCCGCTACGCGCGGGCCATCGTCGTCATCGTCCTCGTTGCCGAGCCGCATGACCATGAGCCCGTTGACGATGTCGCTGGCAACGACCGTTTCGCTCGATTCGAACGGGAAGATGCCCCACTGGCCGTTGAAGGGCGGCGGCGTCCGCGGTTCGGAGTCGAGCCGCGCGATCTCCTCGAGCTGCAGCCCGTCCTTCTTGTGCTGCATCTTGATCACCCGCGTGCCGGCATTGTAGACCGCCCAGTACAGCTTGTTGCCCCGGCGGACGAAATTGTGGTCGTTGTCGCCGGGCGACTCGACGGCGAACCGCTCCTGCAGGAACGGGTTGTCCAGGTCCTGGATGTTGAGCACATAGACGCCCGGGTTGGTGATTGTCCCGCCCGGCGCATCCGTGCTGCAGAAATTGGTGCGGAAGAACCCGCCCTCCGCTTCGGCGTCGCGCAGCTCGTCGATCTCGTCGTTGACGAGCAGGAACTCGTGCCGGTTGGACGCGGTCCAGCCTGCATGGGAGAAGCAGATGCCCGGCACCGTGAAGGACGCGATGACGCGGATGTCGGTCTTGTCGGTCACGTCCCAGATCTCCGTCGTGCCGCCAACGATTGCGCCCGGCGTGTCGTCCTCGCGCAGACCGCGCCGGCTCGGCGCGTCCTTGTCGCGGCCGTCGAACACGAAGGCGATCTCCCGGCCCTTGTAGTCCCGGTCCGGCCCCCGGTAGTTGACGACATAGATGTCGTGCTCGCCGAAATCGGCGAGGCAGGCGACGATCTCCGGGTTCAGCGGATCGTGGTTGAGGTCCAGGATCAGGGTGTTGAACCGGGACGGGTGGAATGGATGCCCGTCGCAGGCGGTCTCGCCATCGGCAACGAGCCCGACTCCGACGACGTAGGCGAAGCCGGTCGCCTGGTTGACATAGATGTTGTGCGCGCTGTCGTAGCCGCCGCCAGCGAACACCGCGCTGGCCGGAATCTGGAAATTCGGGTCCAGGGCCGGCCCCATGGCGTCGAGCTGGTTGAGCTCGAGGATATTGATGCCGACGCCGTCGGCCTCGGTCGTGTAATAGGCGTAGCCGGTATACGATCCGTCGCCGTCATCGGACTGTCCGACATTGAAGACGCCGACATCGCCCCACAGGTTCGAGACCGAGGCCGGCTGCGTCGTCGGCATGATGCCGATGAAGGCGGGAGTCCGCGGGTCGGTGACGCGGACGATGGACATGCCGTCGCCGGTGCCGACCAGCGCATATTCCTCGCCGTTGGGCGAGGTCCAGCCCCAGATATCGTTCAGCAGAACGCCCGATCGCGGTGTCACGGCACCGATGTCCGCCGGCAGCAGCTGTGCCAGCAGCGTCATCTTCTGGGTGTCGGGGAACGGCCCCACTGCGGGCTCGGGGAACGGCGGGAAGTCCTGTGCGTTCGCGATGCCGGCAAACGACGCCAGCACGGCGGCCGATAGCGCCGACCTCAGGCTCGCCGATCTGAACCTCGATACGGCGGCGGACGCATCCCCGCCGCGAAACGGTTTGGTGAACAGCATGTCTCTTTACCTCCGTGTTGTTCTTGCGGCGCCGGCAGCGGATCTTTACCCGGACAGGGGCGACAGCCTGGCCAGGCCCCAAAGAGCGGCCGGGCTGCCTTGATCCTGCCGCTACCGACGATCTTGCTGGATATCCCGGAAGCACGCGGCACCCTGCCTGCCCAATACGGACGGCAGGCGGGAGAGCGCGCGCCTTGTCTGCGATTTCGGGTATTCCATCCCTCGACCTTGCCCGGGTCTTTGATCTTTCGACCGTAACCCAAAAGTTTGCACGCGGGCCAGTACTTTTCTAGGAAAACGCGCGTCGGTTGTATCTCGCCCCGGCACGGAACGCGTGTTCGCGCATCGCGCGATGCTGTCGGGCCCGGCCCGGCTACGCGTTGCCGCCGCCGGCGCGCCACGGTACAGTGCAGCCCTTGCACGACTGTCGCGCCCTGCCGCCGGGAGCCCCTATGACCGCCCTTCGCCGCCTGCCCGAGACGCTGGTCAACCGCATCGCCGCGGGCGAGGTGGTGGAGCGCCCGGCCTCGGCCGTCAAGGAGCTGGTCGAGAACGCCATCGACGCCGGCGCGCGGCGCATCGACGTGGTCGCCCGCGACGGCGGCCGCACCCTCATTTCGGTGACCGACGACGGAAGCGGCATGACGGCGGAGGAACTCGTGCTCGCGGTCGAGCGCCACGCGACCTCCAAGCTGCCGGACGATGACCTGACGTCGATCCTCACCATGGGCTTCCGCGGCGAGGCGCTGCCGTCGATCGGCGCCGTCGGCCGGCTTGCCATCACCAGCCGCAAGCCCGCCGCCGAGTCGGCCTGGCGGATCACCGTCGAGGGCGGCAAGGTCGGCGCGCCGGAGCCGGCCGCGCATCCGCCCGGCACCCGGGTCGAGCTGCGCGACCTGTTCTACGCGACGCCGGCGCGCCTCAAGTTCCTGCGCGGCGAGCGCGCCGAGGCGAACCAGATCGCGGACGTCCTCAACCGCCTCGCCATGGCGCGCCCCGACATCGGCATCTCGCTGTCCGACGGCGCGCGCGAGAAGTTCCGCTATGCCGCCGAGGCGGGCGATCTGTTCGACGCGCGGCTCGCGCGCCTCGCCCGGATCATGGGCCGCGAGTTCGCGGAGAACGCGGTGCCGCTCGATGCGACGCGCGACGGCGCGCGGCTCACCGGCCATGCCGGGCTGCCGACGCTGAACCGCGGC
>JBFGQV010000119.1:0-7495 GCA_041563955.1 Alphaproteobacteria bacterium
CGCCAGCACGCTGAGCACGTTCTGCACCGTCAGCACGCTGATCCAGCGATTGCCCTCGATGCTGACCCCGGCGATGTGCGGGGTGAGGATCAGGTTCGGCACGCCGTCATATAGGGCGCCGCGTTCCGCCGACATCGGCTCTTGCGCGAACACGTCCATCGCGGCGCCGCCGAGGGTGCCGGCGCGCAGCGCCGCGACCAGGGCGTCCTCGTCGACGATGCCGCCGCGCGTCGTGTTGATCAGGATCGCATCGTCCTTCATGCGCTTGAGCGCCGCCGCGTCGATCATGTTGGCCGTCTGTTCGGTGAACGGCGTGTGCAGGCTGACGACGTCGGAGATCTCCAGCAGCCGCGCCAGCGGCACCGCCTCGACCCGCAGCTCGCGCCAGGCCGGGTCTTCTTCGTGCACGAAGGGATCGTACGCCACCAGCGTCATGCCCAGGGCCGAGGCGCGCGTCGCGACGTGGCGGGCGATATCGCCGAAACCGATCAGCCCCAGCGTCGCGCCGGCGGCCTCGCGCCCGATCAGGTCGCCTCGGGGCCATTCGCCGGCGATCACCCGGCCGGTCGCCCCATAGGCGCCGCGCAGCAGCATCAGCATGGTGGCGATGACGTATTCGGCGACGGACACCGCGTTGGCTCCGCGCGCCGGGCAGACCTCCACGCTCCTCTTGGAACAGGCCGCAAGGTCGATGCGCTCCAGCCCGACGCCGAGGCGGCCGATCACCTTGAGATTCGGGCAGGCCTCCAGCAGCGCAGCGTCGACCCTCGTGCGGTTGCGCACGATCAGCGCCCGCGCCTGTGCAGCCTCGCGGACCAGGTCCTCCGGCCGGTCGACGAGGTCCTTGTCGTACAGGACGTCATGCGTCGCCGCCAGGTCGGCCGCGACGTCGTCGTCCATGAACTCGGTGATCACGATATCCGCCACCCTGCCCCCCTGTCCGGTATGACGTTACCTAAGTGATCGGCGGTCCGGGCGGACGGGCCGAGGGCCGCCGGCGTGTGGTACCGGCCATGATACGCATTGCAGGATCATCCATCGAACGAATTCCGCGCCGCGGCTGCGCCGACCGGCCAGCGCGCGAAACGACCCCATGCGTTAGGGATTTCCGCGGGTTTCGGGAGCGCCGCCGGTCCCCCGGGGCCGAACAAACATCAGTCCGGCGGCGGGATGAGCTTCTCCTCGTCGCGGTCGCGCGGCGGCGGCAGGCTGCGCCAGTCGACGAAGGCGAGGACCCAGATCATGACGAGGCCGACCAGCGGGACGATCTGGGTGAGGCCCCACCAGGCCGAGAATCCGGCCTTCTGCGCGATGCGCGCGGCCATGCCGACGGCGGCCGCCATCAGCAGCACGGACATGAAGTTCAACGGGAATCCTCCATCCGGCGGGTGGTCGCCGGCCATTCGGCGAAGGCCAGGATCGCCATGGCGATCAGCGGGCCGGCGAACGGGATCAGCACGGTCAGCGCCACCGCCGGCGAAAACCCGGCGCGGCCGAAGATGCGCCACGCCGGATACAGGAACAGCACCGCCGAGGCGATGACGATAACGATAAGTCCGCTCACTGCGTCTCCCCCGTCCGTTCGAAAAGCCGCTGCATGACTCCGGCTGCCGTTGCGTCACGCCCGCGGGAGGCCCTCCTTCGTATCCCCCCGCCGTTTCCAGCCGGGGATGCGCACGCTCTCGGACTTCAGCTGGCCGCAGGCGGCGGCGATGTCCTGGCCGCGCGGGGTGCGGACGGTGGCCATGATGCCGGCATTGCGGATGATCTCGCCGAAGCGCTGCACGCGCCCGGGTTCGGACGTCTCGTAGCGGCTGCCCGGCCAGGGGTTGAAGGGGATGAGGTTGATCTTCGACGGGATCCCTTCCAGCAGGCGCAGCAGCTCGCGCGCGTCGGCATCCGAATCGTTCACCCCCTTCAGCATGACGTATTCGAAGGTGATGCGCCGCGCGTTCGACAGCGACGGGTAGTCGCGGCAGGCAGCCAGCAGCTCGGCGAGCGGCCAGCGTTTGTTGACCGGCACCAGCTCGTCGCGCAGCTTATCGCGCACCGCATGCAGCGAGATCGCCAGCATCACCCGCATCTCGGTGCCGGCGCGGCGGATCTCCGGCACGATGCCCGAGGTCGACAGGGTGATGCGCCGGCGCGAGAAGTTGAGCCCCTTCTCGTCCTTGATCAGGTCGACGGCGGCGCGAACGCTATCGTAGTTGAACAGCGGCTCGCCCATGCCCATGAACACGACGTTGGTGATCTGGCGGTCGTCGCTGGGTGTCGGCCATTCGCCCAATTCGTCACGCGCCATCATCACCTGGCCGGCGATCTCGGCGGCGGAAAGATTGCGCACCCAGGCCTGGGTCCCGGTATGGCAGAACGAGCAGGTGAGCGTGCAGCCGACCTGGCTCGAGACGCACAGCGTGCCGCGTTCCTCCTCGGGGATGAAGACGGTCTCGACCTCGTTGCCGTCGGCCAGCCGCAGCAGCCATTTGCGGGTGCCGTCCTCGGAGACCTGGGCCGTGACGATCTGTGGCCGGCCGATACGATAGCTCTCGTCCAGCCGGGCGCGGAGCGGCTTGGAAATGTCGGTCATCGCCGCGAAATCGGTGACGCCGCGGAAATAGATCCAGTTGAAGATCTGGTCGGCGCGGAACCGCTTCTCGCCCAGCCCTTCCATCTCGTGCACCAGCTCGGTGCGGGTCAGGCCGACGAGGTCCTTGCGGGACTCCCCCTCCGCCGCCGCGGCCAGGGGGCCGCCGGGCAGGAAATCGCCGAGCTTGGGCGCTGAATCGGTCATGGCGCTGATATAGGGTGGGCGGCGGGTTCAGGCAAAGGGATTCCGCCCTCAGAACATCGCCGCCGAGCGGCTTGCGCGGCGCCGCCGGGCCGTGCACACTGACAGCGCGACGCGCGTTTGCGGCAACGGGGGCCGACCATGGCGATGACCGAAGACGAAATCGAAGCCGCCCTGTCGATGCTGATCGACGAGATGGAGGGCGATCTCGGCGACCGGCACGAGATCTGGCTCAGGCTGCAAACTCTGTTGCAGCAGATCCGCGCCACCGGCATGCCGGTCCCGGACGACCTGCAGCGCATGGAGGAGGAGCTGGAAGCCGAGTTCGGCGCCGAGAGCGGGAAATAAGCCGGCGGGCCCCGGTCCCATTGATCACATTCAGCGGCGCGGCGCCCCCATGACGGAGTCGCTCGCAGCGACGAATCAGTCCCGGAATTGCCGGTCATGCCGTCCCCTCCCCAACCCCTCCCCCCATGGCACTGCCATGCGTCCTCGAAAGCCATCGGCGCCAGGGAGAGGGGCTCGTTGGTCCCGCTTGCGCCGATAGAGCCCCTCTCCCTCGCACCGGCGACCGCCAGTGTGCGCAGGTCACCCATGGGGGAGGAGTTGGGGAGGGGGTGGCGTCCGGTCGTTCGAGTCCGCGCAACGGCTTCCACGATGAGGGCGCCGCGGCAATCCAGATGCTTCGGACCACTGGCTTGCTTCGCCTCCGGCTCGCAATGACGGTCTGAGCGAAGGTTTTCCGCAGCAGGAACCCCGACCGGGATATTCGAACTGTGCGGCCCCGCCCCCTTACCGCACCTTGCAGGCGTTGTTGATGGCGTTGTGGGCGGCGCTGAAGCCGGACAGCGAGAAGGTGTCCGTCGTCCGCGTGCCGCGGCTCGAGATGCCCTGGACGATCATCTCCGCCCCCGCCCGCATGGCCCGCACCAGCGCCCGGTCGGACTTTGAATCGCGTGTCCATGCGGTGCTGCGGTCGGAGAACAGCTCGTGCGTCGTGCCGGAGATCACCACCTTGACCGGCACCCCCTTCTTGAAGGTGTAGCCGATATTGATGCTGATCTCATCGACCCTGTTGTGCGCCGGGCGGTGGGTGACGAAGGCATAGACGTCGCCGCGCTTGTTGTAGTCGCCCTCGGAGGACTGGGGCACCGAGAACATGGTGCAGACCAGCTTGCCGCCTTCCTTGTAGCTGCGCGCCTGCCAGTCCTTGAAGGTGCCCAGATCCTCGAGACCCTCCTGCGCCAGGGCCGGCAGTCCGGTTGTGGCGAACGCCGCGAGGGCGCAGACGACGGTTCGTATTGCGCGTATCCGTATCATGACATCCCGTTATATCCAGAAACATGGCGTGATAAAGGCATAGATCAGGTCCTGTTGCGCCCGCGCCGCAACAGCGGCCCGCCGTGCGCGTGGTCCGGCAGCACGTCGCTCGGTCCGCCGGCGCGCACCGGCCGCGGCGCGAATCGCCGCCGGGTGATCAGCCGGTCATACATCAGAATCGCGCCGGCGACACCGATATTGACGCAGAACCGCGTTGGAATCCTCACCGTGAAGGCGCAGCGCTCGAGCAGCGCCGGCGACAGCGAGCCGCGCTCCGGCCCGAGCACGTAGGCAGCCCGCTCCGGATGGGTGAAGCTCGGCAGCTCGGCGGCCTCGTCCAGCAGCTCGACGCCGACCAGGCGACAGCCGCGTGGCAGCGCCAGCTCCTCGACCGAGGCGTATTCGTAAAGCGGCAGGTGCCTTGCGGTCTGTGAGGTGTCGGACCGGTTGATGGCACGCATGTCGACGGCCGGGGCGATCGCGAACACGAAGTCCGCGCCGAAGGCGTGGGCGGAGCGGAACAGGTTGCCGGCGTTCATCGGTTTGGAGATCCCCTCGACGCCGATTCCGAAATATCCTCGTCCCTGGGCCATGGCGCCGAACCTTGCACGGCCGGCCCGGAACAGGCAAGCTGTTTCAAACGGTTGCGGGGAGAGGGCGGGCGATGCCCAGTGATGCAGAATCGACGGCAGCGGCGCGGGTCCCGGTCACCGGCGCCAACCCGGTTCTGGTGGAGGTGACGCGCGGCGGGGCGGTCGAATCGCGCCACCGCGGCAGCGCCGTCATCGTCGATGCGCAGGGCAAGGTGGTGGCACGCTGGGGCGATGCGGCCCGGCCCGTCTATCCACGGTCCGCCGTCAAGCCGCTGCAGGCGATCCCGCTGGTCGAGAGCGGCGCCGCCGAGGCCTTCGGGCTCGGCGATCCGGAGATCGCGCTGGCCTGCGCCTCACATGGCGGCGAGCCACGGCATGTCGGTGCGGTCAAGGAGTGGCTGAGGGCCATCGGGCTTTCCGCAGGCGACCTCGAATGCGGGTCGCAATGGCCGAGCCACGAGGACAGCGCCTACGCCCTGGCCAAGGCCGGCGAGACGCCGACGGCGCTGCACAACAACTGCTCGGGCAAACATGCCGGGTTCCTGACAACCGCCGTGCACATGGCGGAAAGAACCAAGGGATACGTGCGAATCGAGCACAGCGCGCAGCAGCGCATCCTGGGCACGCTTGAGGCGATGTGCGGCCTCGACCTGTCGGACGCGCCGCGCGGCATCGACGGCTGCGCCATCCCGACGATCGCCGTGCCGCTCGAGAACCTCGCTTACGGCATGGCCCGCTTCGGCGCGCCGGACGACTTGCCGGCGGCGCGGGCCGCCGCCTGCCGGCGCATCGCCGCGGCGATGGCGGCGAAGCCGTTCCTGGTCGCCGGCACCGGCCGCTACTGCACCGACGTGATCCGGGTGACCCGCGGCGCCGCCCTGGTCAAGACCGGGGCGGAAGGGGTGTTCTGCGCGGCGCTGCCGGGCTACGGGCTGGGCGCCGCGCTGAAATGCGACGACGGCGCCAAGCGCGCCGCCGAGGTGATGATGTCGGCGGTGCTGCGCCATATCGGCGTGCTGACCGCGGCGATGGCGGCGGAGCTCGCCGACTGGATCACCGCGCCGGTCACCAACCGCAACGGCATGAAGGTCGGCGAGATCCGGGCGACGGCGACATTCGACGGTTGAGCGACGGCGCCGTCAGTGATAGCCGGCGTGCGGGTCGGTCTTGCCGCGGAACACCCAGTAGGAATAGGCGGTGTAGGCGAGGATCAGCGGGATCAGCACGACGGCGCCGACCAGGAGGAAGGCGAGGCTCTCGTCCGGCGCGGCGGCGCGCCAGATCGACAGGTGCGGCGGCACGATGTTGGGATAGAGGCTGATCGCAAGGCCGACATAGGACAACAGGAACAGGCCGAGGCTGGCGAGGAACGGCGATGCGTCGTCGCCGCGGCGCAAGCCCCGGACCAGGAGCGCGATGCAGGCGGCGACGAGCAGCGGCACGAGGACGGTATAGGCGGTCGCCGGCCAGTTGAACCAGCGCTCCCAGAACGAAGGATTGAGGAGCGGCGTCCACAGGCTGACGACGCCGATCGACGCGACCGTGCCGGCGCCCGCGATCCAGGCGAGGCGGGTCGCCGTCGCCTTCAGCTCGCCCGTCGTCTTCATGATCAGCCAGGTCGCGCCGAGCAACGCGTAGCCGAAGATCAGCGCCACGCCGGTCATCAGGCTGAACGGCGTCAGCCAGTCCCACCAGCCGCCGGCATAGGCGCGGCCCGATATGGCGATGCCCTGGACGATGGCGCCGAGCGCGATGCCCTGGCACAGCGCCGCGACGACCGAGCCGCCGAAGAAGGACAGGCTCCACAGGTGCTTCGCGCGTACCGTGCGCCAGCGGAACTCGAAGGCAACGCCGCGGAAGACCAGTGCGACCAGCATGACGATGATCGGCGCATACAGGGCCGGCAGCAGGATCGCATAGGCCAGCGGGAACGCCGCCATCAGCCCGCCGCCGCCAAGCACCAGCCAGGTCTCGTTGCCGTCCCACACCGGGGCGACCGAGTTCATGGCGGTGTCGCGGTCGCGCTGCCCCCGGAGCAGCGGGTAGAGGATGCCGATACCGAGGTCGAAACCGTCCATCACCACATAGGCGAACACGGCGAAGGCGAGGATCAGCGCCCAGACGAGTGGCAGGTCAATGTCCATCTCCGGCCCCCTCCCTCTGCGTGTCGGCGGCCCCGCCGCCCATCAAGAGGCCGGGCAGGATCCCGGCCGCCCGCACCGGCCCGAGTTCGCGGTAATCCATGGCCGCCGGCTCCGGCCGCCGCGCCATCAGCCGCAGAAGGTAGAACACGCCGGCGCCGAACACGATGAGGTAGACGACGACGAAGCCGGCGAGCGAGGCGGAAACCGCGAGGCCGCCGACGGGGGAGATCGAGTCGGCCGTGCGCAGCAGGCCGTAGACCGTATAGGGCTGGCGGCCCACTTCGGTGGTGATCCAGCCGGCGAGCAGGGCAATGAATCCGGACGGCGCCATCAGCACGGCGAACCGCTTCAGGTTTCGGTCGTCGTAGAGCCGGCCGCCCAGCCGGCGCCACAGCGACCAGGCGCCGAGCAGCACCATCAGGACGCCGAGCCCGACCATGATGCGGAAGCTCCAGAACAGGATCGGGGAATTCGGCCGCTCGCCCTTCGGCCAGGATTTCAGGCCGCGCACCTCGCCGTCCCAGTCGTGGGTGAGGATGAAGGAGCCGAGCTTCGGTACCGAGAGCGCATAGCGGGTCACCTCCGCGTCCATGTCGGGCAGGCCGAACAGGATCAGCGGCGCGCCTTCCTGCGTCTCGAAATGGCCCTCC
>JBFGQV010000120.1:0-7483 GCA_041563955.1 Alphaproteobacteria bacterium
AACCCGCGCGGCCGCGAGATGGGGGTCGCGCGCAAGATCGCGCTGACGTCGGAAGGCCGCGCGCACCCGCTGTACGAGGGCAAGGCCAGCGTGTTCGACGCCTTCATCAGCCATGTCGACGAGGTGACCCACCTGCCGGCGGGCGCGGTGCTGCTCGCCTCCAACGATTTTACGAGGGTGCAGTCGGTCAGCGTCACCTGGAACGGCGGCACCTTCTGGGGCCTGCAGTACCACCCGGAATACGATTTGCACGAGATGGCGCGGCTGACCTGGTGCCGCATCGACAAATTGATGGAGCTCGGCTTCTTCCGCAGCCGCAAGGACGCGGAGGCCTATGTCGACCTGCTGGAGTCCCTGCACCGGGACCCGTCGCGTGCCGACATCGCCTGGAAGCTCGGGATCGATGCCGATATCATGAACGAGGAGGTGCGCCGCGTCGAGGTGCGCAACTGGATCCGCCGCCTGGTGATCCCCTCGCGCCGGCGTTGACGCAATGTCCCCGCTAGGGACGCCCGCTCGACCAGTTGCCGACCGGCCCGCTGCGGGCATCGCGCACAAGCTCCAGGATATTGCCGGCCGTAAGCGCCTCGATGAAGGCCACGAGCGCCCGTACTTCGTCGTCCGACAGGCCGAGCGGCCGGATCAGCGGGTCGAGTCCCTCGTGCGGTACGCCGCCCGCGTTGTAGAACCGCACCACCTCCTCCAGGCTGCTCATCGAGCCGTCATGCATGTACGGTGCGGTGAGCGCCGCGTTGCGCAGGCTCGGCGTCTTGAACCGCCAGAGGTCCTGCGGTGCGCGCGAGACCTCGTAGCGCCCCAGATCCGCCTTTCGTGGCTCGCCGACGCTGTCCACCAAGGTGCGATCAATGGCGGTAAACACCCCGGGGGCAATTTCCACTGACACGCTTCCGGCTGTCTGTCGGCTCATCGACTCGGCCCGATAGCCGAGCCCGGTGTCGTGAAACTCATGGTTGGTGAAGAGGGCGTTGTTGTCGCCGATCAAGTGACAGGCCGAGCACCCGGCTTTGCCTGCAAAGAGGTCATGGCCATGGCGCTGTTGCGCGGTGAGGGCGTCGGGCCGGCCGCCATAGCGCCAGCGGTCGAAGGCGGAATCGCCTGCGAGCAGGCTGCGTTCCCAGCTCGCGATCGCCTGGCCTATTCGCTCGATGGTCGCACCGCCGCCGAAGGTGGCTTCGAACAGCCCATCGTAGTCCGCCAGATTCGCGATCTTCGCAATCACGTAGCCGATCGAAGGATTCGCCATCTCGTCCTGCGCCACCAGCGGCCCGATGACCTGCGTCTCCAGCGAGGTGTCGCGGCCGTCGTGAAACAGGGTCCGTTGGTAGGCGACGTTGAGCATGGTCGGCGCGTTCCGCCGGATGCTTCGTCCGGCGACGCCGACGGGCGTGGCAAGCTCGTTGTTGGTGAAACCCTGCTCCGGGATGTGGCACATGGCGCAGGACATCGTGTTGCTGTGGGACAACCGCCGGTCGAAGAAGAGCTTGCGCCCGAGGGCGATACGTGCCGCCGTCGGCGGGTTGTCCGCAGGAACCGACACCGAAGGCAGACCCAGCGGCGGCGTAAGTATCCGCGCCAGCGCAGCCTCGTCCACACTGTCGGCTGCGACCGCCGCGCACGGGATCGCGAGCAGCACCAGCGCGGCCATAAGCTGCGCTGCGCAGACCGTCGTCCGATCGGATCGAGTAGTCACAGTCCCTGTTATTCTTCCGATTCTTCCAAGAGCAGCGTCCGCACGTCGGCAATGACCAGCCGCGGGTCGAGAAACCCGAGGCTGTATATGTTGCGAATCCGCAGCTCGGAATCGATCAGATACACGCGCAGTTGATGCGTGAACGGCCCGAACGGGTCGGCCGCGTCGTTCTTGCGGCCGACCGGTTGGCGATAGGCATCGAGAATCGGCGCAAGGTCCTCCTGCGTGGCGGCGGTAAGGAAGAGCCACTGTGCGGGGTCGTGCCCGTTCGCCGACCCTGTCTCTGCATAGTCTTTCAGGACGCCCGGGGTATCATGCTCCGGATCGAAGCTGACGGTGATCAGCCGCAGCGCCCTGCCGATGACCGGGTCCGCCTCACGCACGTAATCGAGATCGTGAAACAGCGCCATGGTCAGGGGGCAGCCCCGGGGATCGCTGCAGCGCGTGTAGATGAAGGCGAGCACGGTAATGCGCCCGTCCATCGCCCGATGCAAACTCTGCAGCCGGCCTTCGGGGTCCAGCAACAGACCGTCGGCGGCGGGGCCGAGCGACGGCAACCGGTAGCTGCCCGGCCTGGGCGGGTCGTAGTCGTAGTCTTCGGTCCGGCCGAACGTCAGCTCGACCGGGGCATCGGGCACGATCTCGTGCCGCGCGTCGTGGGCAGGGGCACCGGACGCCGCCGCCGCAAGGCAAAGGCATGCCAGCCCGCAGGCCAGCAAGAGCGGCGCACAGGCCCCCCGCCGCATTTGGCGGTCCCGTCTCGCCTGCGCCGACGACCCGCGCAGGCGCGCCGGCGCATGTACTCCCTGCCCACCTCTAGCTGCCATACAGACTCCTGGCGCCGAACCGCATGATATGCGGCCGGCCGAGCGCTTCCGCGGTGAAGTCCACCGTGAACCGGTGCGTGAGGCTCTCGCCGTTCCAGTCGTACGCCTTCAGGAACTGCTCGTTGTCCTCGCCCTTCTTGTCCCACCGGGCGAGCAGCGAACTGGTGAAGTACACGCGCTTGCCGTCCCAGCTTTGCGAGACCATGTTGAGCTGCCTGCCGATCACCTTCTCGTAAATCTGCTTCGGACTGTGCGGATCGGAGACGTCGAAGACCCTGACCGTGCCGTCCATGAAGGAATCGATGAACAGGAGCGAGTCGTCGGCGCTGAGGCTGATATCGACGGGCAACGGGATCTCGGCCGGATTGCCGATGTCGGCGACGGCCTTGGCCTGCCACGCACCGCCGTCATCCTCGTAGATGAGCCAGAGCTTCGAGGTCAGCGCCGTCGTCGTGAACGCATAGTTGTTCTTCGGTCCCCAGGCCCAGCGGATCTCGAGCGGCGCACCCGGCACATGAAATACCTTGCGCGGCTTGCGCGTGTGCAGGTCCCATAGCACCACGGTCTGCCCGAACCGCTTCATGGCTTCGGGGTCCTGAAGCATCTGGCCGAAGTCCATCATGTAGTTGGACCAGCCGGTGAACGACGATGTCAGCATGGCGTTCTTGCGCGGCAGCACGCGGACGTCGTAGCCGTAGCCGTCCGCCACCGATTCGACGGCGGCGCCGCGCGCATCGCCGGGCCCCGGCATCCAGTGGGTGGCCACGTAGTCGCCGTCATTGGTGTATTCGACCAGCGCGGTGCGTCCGCCGTGGTCCTTGTCGTTGGAAAGTCCGGTCAGCATCATCCGGCCCGGCAGTGCATAATTCGTGTGCGGCCCGACGACTCCGCCCGAGACCTTGACGAAATCGTCGATGGTCCTGACCAGCTTCGGCCGAGACGGGTCCGTCTGCACATCGAAAATGAAGATATGGCTGGTGTCGAGCCCGCTCGCCCAAAGATAGCGCCGATCGTCGGTGAACCCGGCGTGGTGGGCCTCATGCTGCCCCCCGACCGAGACCGTGTGGACGACCTTGCCGTAGGATGCCGAGTCGGGGCGTGCATCGATGGTGACCAGCTTGTCCGAGGCGTCTCCAAGCCCGTCGACACCGAGAGTCCAGACATAGAGGTACTCCTCCTGCCCGGTAATCTTCGCCATGTATGGCGACATGCAGGTTTCGTCGGCTTGCGCCGGGCCGGCCAGCAGGACCCCGGCTGCCGCAAGCATCAATGCAGATGGGACCGTCGCCAATAAGCGCGGCCCATTCCGGATAAGATTTCGCATTTTAGCCTCCCTCTTTTTTCACCAGCCCCCGCCGTCGGGCTGCTCTCTGTCATCGGGATGGTTCGTCGCGCCGCGGATCCGTCCCTTCGGGAGCTGCCGCAGCGACCATCGCCAAGCGGATGCCGCCCCGATTCCTGGGCGGCGCCCGGCCCAGCAGGATAGCTGCAAGGGACTCTGAACCCTTAAACGCCGCCAAGGCAGCTCGGAGAGCGTGATTTTCCCGCCGTTGCCTGCGGCATCATTCCAAGTGTGGATGCACGGGACGATCGAAAGCTCGTTACCATGAACAACGAGGTCACCCCCGGCACGACGCGTGAAAACCGACACAGCGAAGCCGCGTAGACACGCTAGCATACGTGACCCGGTCCCGCATCACGTTTGTCCGGCCGGCGTATTGCGCGTCACGCGCGCTTCGATCCGAACCTCATCCGGCAACGCAACGGCATCGCGTGGTTTGGGAGGCCGCGGCGGGCGAAAGCGCGGCGCTACCGCGGGCGGGTCCTGAAGGCGACGATCTGGTAGCGGATCTTGCCGCCCTCGGCGGCGATTGTCTCCTCGGCCGCCTCGTAGACGGTATCCGCCGTCTCGCCGCGCCAGACGATGCGGGCGACGTTGCCGACCACGGTCTGCTCCAGCACGGTGAAGGTGGCGCCCGGCCGCCCGAACTCGGTGAACAGGGACTCGTAGTAGTCGCCGATCTGCTCGGTGCCGTGCAGCACGCCGGTCGGCAGCACCAGAACCGAGTCGTCGCCATAGCCCGCCATCACGGCGTCCCGGTCGCGGGCATCGACGGCCGCAAGGTGACGCGCCAGCAGGCCGCCGGTCGCCGTCGCCTCGGCGGCCGGAGCGCTGGCGGTATAGCCGACCTGAAGCGTTTCCAGATGCGCGATCAGGGCGGTGATCCGCTGCCGGATCGCGGTTTCCGTGTCGGGCGCATCGCGGCCCTGGCCCTGCGCCTGCAGGCCGAAATAGGTGCCCCAGACCGGCATGTTGCGGCCGCCATGGACCCGCCTCTGCTGGCGCCCGTCGACGATCTGGACGACGTAGTCCGTCGGGAACGTTCCACCGTGTCGCCGCGCCAGCGTCGTCAGGGATGTCGGCGGCGTCTTCAGCCGCGCGGCGACCGGCCCGTCGCCCCGGCCCGAGACGCCGTGGCACGAGGCGCAGTGCTGCCGGTACAGGCGTGCCCCTTCCGTCTCCGCCGCGTCCTGCGCAAGCGACGGCGCGCCGAGGGCGAGCCACATCGCAAGGCAAGCGGCGGCGCACGCTGCCGCCAGCCGCCGCAGCCGGGCAACGGCCCCGCTGACAAGAATTTCCCTGCGCGCCATCGCGCCCTCCCTGCGTTTGCCGTTGAAGCCCGAGCGGTGCATGGCCTTGAATAGCCCTATCCCGGCCCGCGGATCAATGATGTACCGCAAGTCGCGTGCGGCGGCGCCGTGCACGCGACCGTGCCCACGCCGCCGCGACGCCATGCTATGATACGGCCCAGTGCAGACCCGCCGGCCCGATTCGGTCGCGGGGCCGGCGGATGCCACCAGCCGGGAGGATATTGCCATGACCACATACATCATGCTGGCCAACTGGACCGACCAGGGCGCGCGAAGCGTCAAGGACTCGCCCCGTCGCCTCGACTCCGCCAGGAAGGCGCTCGAGGAGATGGGCGGATCCTTCAAGTCGTTCTTCATGACCATGGGCGACTACGACATGGTGGCCGTCTACGAGGCGCCGGACGATGCCGTCGCCGCACGCTTCACGCTGCAGGTCGGGATGCTCGGCAACGTGCGCACGCGCACGATGAAGGCGTTCCCCGAGGCCGCGTACCGCGAGATCGTCGCCTCGCTCGGTTGAAATCGGAACCGCGCAGGGCGGCGGTTCTTTCGGTGTCGGCTGCGCAGTCGCGGCGGCGCGCGACGCGCGCATGCATCTCAGCGCGCCTTGCCCCGCTCGGACAGGAGGATGCCGCCGAGGACGAGAGCCAGCGCCAGGCCGTGGAAGGCCTCGAAGGGCTCCTTTAGGAATGCGACCGCCAGGATCGATGCGAACACCGGCACGAGGTTGATGAAGATCCCGGCCCGGCCGGGACCGATCAGCGCGACGCCCTGGATGAAGAACAGCTGCGCCAGGAACGACGGCAGCAGGGTCACGAGCAGGACGATGAGCCAGCCCGTCGCCGTCGGCCACTGGAAGCGGCCGATCGCCGCCTCGCCGAGGGTGAGCGGCAGCGACGTGACAAGGGCGGCCCAGGCCAGCACCGTAAGGAGGCTGAGCGACGAGACCTGCGGGCTGCGACGCAGCCCGACGGTGTAGCCGGCGTACAGGAGGCAGGCGACGATTAGCAGGACGTCGCCCGGGTTCAGCGCCAGCGCCGCCAGGCGCTGAAGGTCGCCGCCGGAGCCGACGATGGCGACGCCGAGCATGGTGGTGACGACGCCGGCTGCCTGCAGCGCGGTCACCCGCGTGCGATAGGCCAGGAAGGCGCCGATCAGAACGTAGACCGGCATCGCGCCCTGGAGGATGCCGATGTTGACGGCGGTCGTGTGATGGGCGGCGACGTAGAACAGCGCATTGAAGGCGGTAAATCCCAGCATGCCCATCGCCGACAGGAACGGGAGGCGCGGGCGCAGCACCGGCCAGTCGCGGCGCAGATGGTTGCGCGCGATGAGCGCGAGCAGCAGCGCGGCGCCGAGCCAACGCCCGGTGACCAGGGCCATCGGCGAGATCTCGCCCACCGCCAGCCGCCCGAAGATGGCGTTGGCGCCCCAGCACAGGGTCGTGATCGTCAGCAGCAGATAGGCCCGCGCGTTGGCGCGGGCGTCGGCCGTCCGCCCGGCGCCGTCGGTCATCCCTGCAGCGGGTGGACGAATCCCACGATGTCCATGACCTCGTCGAGGATCGGCCGGCTGAGGGCGCGGGCCCGCTCGGCGCCCCGTTGCAGGATCGCGTCGATGTGGTGCGGCTCGGCGACGAGGCGCTTCATCTCGGTGCCGATCGGGCCGAGCACGTCGACGCAGACATCGGACAGGATCTTCTTGAAGTCGGAGAACTGCCGGCCGCCGACGTCGCGCAGCGCCGCGTCCACCGACATGCCGGAAAGCGCGGCGTAGATGCCGACGAGGTTGGCCGCCTCGGGGCGGGCGTCGAGCCCCGCGGCCTCGGTGGGCAACGGCTCCGGGTCGGTCTTGGCCTTGCGGATCTTCAGCGCGATCTCGTCCGGCCCGTCGGTGAAATTGATGCGGCTGTAGTCGGACGGGTCCGACTTGGACATCTTGGCCGAGCCGTCGCGCAGCGACATCACCCGCGTCGCCGCGCCGAGGATCAGCGGCTCGGTGATCGGGAAGAAGTCGACGCCGAAATCGTTGTTGAACTTCTGCGCGATGTCGCGGCACAGCTCGAGATGCTGCTTCTGGTCCTCGCCGACCGGCACGTGCGTGCCCTTGTAGGCGAGGATGTCGGCCGCCATCAAATTGGGATAGGCGTAGAGCCCGACCGAGGCGTTCTCGCGGTGTTTGCCGGCCTTCTCCTTGAACTGGGTCATGCGATTCAGCCAGCCAAGGCGGGCGACGCAATTGAATACCCAGGCCAGTTGGGCGTGTTCGGGAACCTGGCTCTGGTTGAACACGA
>JBFGQV010000121.1:0-7012 GCA_041563955.1 Alphaproteobacteria bacterium
ATGCCATGTTTCGCTTATTCTCCCGGAGCACGCGCGCCCCGCCTTTCGATCGGACATACCAAGTGGACACGCCAATTTCAATCCTGGTCGCGCCCGACGGCGCCCGCATCGCCTGCCGCCGGCGCCAGGGAAAACCGCCCGGAGTCATGCTGTGCGGCGGCTTCCGCTCCGACATGGCGGGCACCAAGGCGGCTGCACTGGACGAATGGGCCGAATCGACCGGCCGGTCGTTCGTCCGCTTCGACTATCGCGGGCACGGCGAGTCGTCGGGCGACTTTACCGACGGCACGATCGGCCTGTGGCGCGACGACGCGCTCCTGGTTTTGGACCAGACGAGCGACGGGCCGATGGTTGTCGTCGGCTCCTCGATGGGGGCGTGGATCGCCCTGCTCGTCGCGCTGGCGCGCCCCGGGCGGGTGCGCGGCCTGTTGCTTGTGGCGCCGGCGGTGGATTTCACCGAGGCGCTGATCTGGGAGCGTTTGCCCGAGGATGCGCGCGCCGCCCTGGCGCGCGACGGCGTGTGGCTGCGCCCCTCGGAGTACGCCGACGAGCCCGACCGGATCACGCGCCGGCTGATCGAGGAGGGCCGCCGGCACCTGCTGCTGGGAGGCCCGATCCCGTTCGACGGCCCGGTCCGCATCCTGCACGGGCTGACTGACGAGACGGTGCCGTGGCAACACGGCCTGCGCACGGCCGAGGCGCTGTCCTCGACCGACGTGACCGTCACCCTGGTCAAGGGCGCCGACCACCGGCTGTCAGATCCGGTGAACCTCGCCCGCCTGACCGCCGGCGTTGCCGAGCTGACGGCTATAGCAGGCCCTTGAGTCCCTCGCGATAGGTCGGCCAGCGCAAGGTGACACCGAGCTCGTCCTTGATGCGCCGGTTCGAGACCCGCTTGCTCTCGCCGTAGAAGCTGCGCGCCATCGGCGACAGGGAGTCCTCGACCGCTTCGAATTCCTCAAGCGGCGGCGGGTCGACGCCGAGCAACGCGCAGGCATGGGCGATGACCTCGTCGGGCGGCGCCGGCTCGTCGTCGGCGAGATTGTACGCCGCGCCCGGATTGGCCCGCGCGATGGAGGCGCGCAGGGTCTGAACGATATCGTCGAGATGAATCCGCCCGAACACCTGGCCCGGCTTGCGGATGCGCCGGGCCCGGCCCTGCCGGACCGTCTCCAGCGCGTTGCGTCCCGGCCCGTAGATGCCGGCGAGGCGGAACAGGTGCACCGGCACCGCGTGGTGGCGCCACAGCGCGAGCCAGCCGTCCTCCGCGGCGACCCGGCGCAGGCCGCGTTGCGAGGCGGCGCTGCGCTCGGAGGATTCGTCGACCGCGCCGCCCCGGCGGTCGCCGTACACCCCGGTGGTCGAAAGATAGCCGGCCCAGGCGAGCGTTTCGAGACCCGCGATGTCCGCACCATGGTGAACGAGGACGGCGTCGCCCGCCTCATCGGGCGGGACCGAGGACAGCAGATGCGTCGTGCCGGCGAGCGCCGCCGGCGCATCGTCCAGCGGCCGCTCCGAGTCGAACGGGTACAGCTGCCAGCCGCGCGCCGCGAGGTCGCCGTGGGCGGCCGGATCGCGCACCGTGCCGGCTACGGCCCAACCGTCGACCGCAAGCTCGGCGGCCAGCGCCTGCGCCGTGTAGCCCATGCCGAAACAGAACAGCCGGTTCGTCATCGCTCGCCCCTGCGCAGCCCTGCGGTCATTCGGCTTCACTCGCGGCGGCCGCGTGGCCGGTGGCGCTCTGCGCCTCGATGAAGATGCGCGTGACCTCGGGGAACGCGTCCTTTATCTCGCGTTCCAGCTTCGAGACCGTCAGCTCCACATCGTCGGCCGACAGCCCTTCGGTGAAATCGATGCTCAGATTCGCCAGCACGTCGACGGGGCCGAGATGCATCGTCAGGACCTCGTTGATCGACTTGATCCCCGCCTGCGCGCCGATGATCCGGCGGATGCCGTCGACCACCGGCTTGCCGGCGCCCTCGCCGATCAGCAGCCCCTTGCATTCATATGCGAGCAGCGTCGCGGTGATGGCCAGAATACATCCGATGGCGATGGCCGCGACGCCGTCGAGCACCGGCATGTCGAGCACCTGCGCGGCGGCGATGCCGACCATGGCGACGATGAGCCCGAGCATGGCGGCGGAATCCTCGAACAACACGGTGAAGACGGTCGGATCCTTGCTCAGCCGGATCGCCTTGACCCAGGTCCGCCGGCCGCGCACGCGATTGAATTCGCGGAACGCGATCCACCAGGCGACGCCCTCGAACACCATCGCCAGCGACAGCACCGCGTAGTTCACATAGGGGGCGGTGATCGGGTGCGGCCGCAGCACGCGCTGGACGCCCTCATAGATGGAGACGCCCGCGCCGACGCCGAAGATCAGGATCGCCACCACGAACGCCCAGAAATACAGCTCCATGCCGTAGCCGAAGGGATGGCTCTCGTCGGCCGGCTGCTTCGCCCTCTTGATGCCATACAGCAGTAGCCACTGGTTGCCGCTGTCGACCACGGAATGCACGGCCTCGCTGAACATCGCCGACGACCCGGTGTAGATGCCGGCCGCGAACTTGGTCACCGCGATCAGCGAGTTGCCCACCAGGGCGGCGTAGATCACTTTCTTCGATTCTGAGCTGGCCATGATGTCTCCAGGCGAAGGGTGCGCGCGGTCAGCCGCGGCGGCTCGACGCGACTAGACGGGACAGCACGCTAGAAATCCAGATTGGCATAATGCACGGGCGGTGGACAGCCGGGAATCGCGTCGGCGAGCAGCGGCCGGAAGGCCGGGCGCGACTTGACCCGCGCGTACCAGTCGCGCGCCGCGTCGTGGTCGTCCCAGGGCACGTCGCCGAGATAGTCGACCGCCGAGATATGCGCTGCCGCAGCGATGTCGGCCAGCGAGAAGGCGTCGCCGGCGAGCCAATTGCGGCGCTCGCACAGCCAGCCGATATAGTCGAGGTGGTGGTGGATGTTGACCTGGCCGGCGCGGATGGCCGAGGAACTCGGCTGCCCCAACCCGAGGAACCGCTTCATGATCTTCTCGTCGACCAGGTTCGCCGTCACCTCGGCGCCGAATTTCCAGCCGAACCAGTCGACGAGGCGGCGCACCTCGGCGCGGCCGGCCGGATCGGTGCCGATCATCGGCGGCTCCGGATAGACCTCGTCGATATACTCGACGACCGCGCTGCGGCCGGCGACCACGGTGCCGTCCGCCTCGACCAGCACCGGCACGGTGCCGGCCGGGTTGATCGCCAGGAACTCCGGGCGACGCTCCCAAATCTTCTCGATCCGCAACTCGAACTCCACCTCCTTGGTGGCCAGAAGGAGCCGGATCATGCGGCATTCGGCGGACAGCCAGAGATGATAGAGGACGCGCATGGGCCGCAGTTATAGCCGCAACTGCGGGCCCCGCGCCAGCCCTGCGGCGCGTCCCCGACAGCCGGGCCGAGCAGGCCGTTCAGGCGGTCTTTGCCGCCGCCCCTGCGGCGGACACCGGGTGCTCCAGCCGAGTCAGCATTTCCTTCGGGATCACCTGCCAGAAGCGCAGCTTCTCGTTGTCCCAGTTGCGCAGGATCCGGTCCGCCCAGCGCGACTGGGTCTCGCGCACATGTTCGGCGATCAGCGCCCGGCACGCCTCCTCCCAGTGGCCGGGCTCGATGCGCTGCCAGACCACCGAATCCGGATTGACGCGGATCTCGAAATCGCCGGCCGCATCGTGGACGAAGGCCATCCCGCCGGTCATGCCGGCGGCGAAATTGTCGCCCACCGGCCCGAGCACCACCGCGATGCCCGCCGTCATGTATTCGCAGCCGTTCGAGCCGCATCCCTCGACCACGGTCATGGCGCCGGAATTGCGCACCGCGAAGCGCTCACCGGCCTGGCCCGCCGCGAACAGGCTGCCGCCGATGGCACCGTAGAGCACGGTATTGCCGATGATCGTGTTCTCGTTCGAGATCAGCGGGCTGGTCACCATCGGCCGGACCACGATCTCGCCGCCGGACAGGCCCTTGCCGACATAGTCGTTCGCGTCGCCGAACACTTCCAGCTTCATCCCCTGCACCGCCCAGGCGCCGAGCGACTGGCCGGCCGAGCCGCGCAGCCGGACCGTCAGATGCCCGGGCTTGAGCCCCGTCATGCCGAACTGGCGGGTGATCTTGGAGCTCATCTTGGTGCCGACGGCACGGTCGGTGTTGCGGACGTTGTAGGTGAGCTGCATCTTCTCCCCCGCCTCGAACAGCGGCCCGGCATCGGCGATCATCTGCGCGTCCAGGGTCTCCGGCACCTCGTTGCGGCCCTCGAGCGAGAAATAGCTCGGATAGCCGCCGGTGTCTGCCTGCACGAGCAGGGGATTGAGATCGAGATCGTCGAGATGCTCGGAGCCGCGGTTGACCTGGCTGAGCAGTTCGGTGCGGCCGATCACCTCGTTGATCGAGCGTACCCCGAGCGACGCCAGGATCTCGCGCACCTCCTCGGCGAGGAAGCTGAACAGGTTGACCACCTTTTCCGGCGTGCCGGTGAATTTCGCCCGCAGGTCGGGCCGCTGCGTGCACACGCCGACCGGGCACTTGTTGGTGTGGCACTGGCGCACCAGGATGCAGCCCATGGCGACCAGCGAGCCGGTGCCGACGCCGTATTCCTCGGCGCCGAGAATGGCCGCGATGACCACGTCGCGCCCGGTCTTGATGCCGCCGTCGGTGCGCAGCCGCACCCGGTGCCGCAGCCGGTTCAGCGTGAGCACCTGGTGGACTTCGGCGAGCCCGATCTCCCAGGGCAGCCCGGCGTATTTGATCGAGGTCTGCGGCGAGGCGCCGGTGCCGCCGTTGTGGCCCGAGATCAGGATGACGTCAGCGTTGGCCTTGGCGACGCCGGCGGCGATGGTGCCGATGCCGGAGCGCGCCACCAGCTTCACGCAGACCCTGGCCTCGGGGTTGATCTGCTTGAGATCGTAGATCAGCTGCGCGAGGTCCTCGATCGAGTAGATGTCGTGGTGCGGCGGCGGCGAGATCAGCATCACGCCCGGCGTCGAATGGCGCAGGCGGGCGATCATCTCGTTGACCTTGAACCCCGGCAGCTGCCCGCCTTCGCCGGGCTTGGCGCCCTGCGCGATCTTGATCTCGATCTCGCGGCACATGTTGAGGTATTCCGCCGTGACCCCGAAGCGGCCCGACGCCACCTGCTTGATCGCCGAGTTCGGATTGTCGCCGCTGGCGTTCGGCTTGTAGCGCTCCGGGTCCTCGCCGCCCTCTCCCGAGTCCGACTTGGCGCCGACCCGGTTCATGGCGATGTTCAGGGTCTCGTGCGCCTCGGGACTGAGGGCGCCCAGCGACATTCCCGGGGTGACGAAGCGCTTGCGGATCTCGGTGATCGATTCGACCTCGGACTCCGGCACGGGCTGCTTTGCGGATCGGAAGTCCAAGAGGTCGCGCAGATGGATCGGCGGCAGCGCCCGCAGCATCTCGGTGTATTTCTTGTAGGTGCCGTAGGAATCGCTCTCGACGGCCCGCTGCAGCGTGTGGATGGCGTTGCCGTCCCAGCTGTGCGGCTCGCCGCCGCGACGATAGCGGTAGTTGCCGCCGACCGGCAGCGCGATGGCGTCGCCGCGGAAGCCGCGGGCGTGCTGGGCCCCGACCTTGCGCTGGATCCCGTGCAGGCCGATGCCGGAGATGCGGCTCGGCAGGCCGGGGAAGAACTCGGCGACCAAGGAGCGGCTGAGCCCGACGGCCTCGAAATTGTAGCCGCCGCGGTACGAGCTGATCACCGAGATGCCCATCTTGGACATGACCTTGAGCAGCCCGTCGTCGACCGCCTGCTTGTAGCGGCGCAGCGCCTCGTCCAGCGACAGCGCGCCGAACAGGCCGCGGCGGTGCCGGTCGGCGATCGCGGCCTGGGCGAGCCAGGGGTTGATCGTGGTGGCGCCGACGCCGACAAGAACCGCAAAATAATGTACGTCCAGGCATTCCGCGCAGCGCACGTTGATCGAGGTGAAGGTGCGCAGCTCGCGCTGCACGAGATGCGTGTGGACGGCACCTGCCGCCAGGATCATCGGCAGTGGCGCGCGCGCCGGGCCCATCCGCGCGTCGCTGAGGATCACGTGGGTGCAGCCGCCGCGCACGGCATCCTCCGCCTCCTGCTGGATGCGGCCGATCTCGTCGGCCAGCGCGTGCGGCCCGGCGTCGGGCTCGAACGTGCAGTCGATCTCGACCGCGGTCTCGCCCATGTGATTGCGGATCGACTCGAACTCCCGGTTGAGCAGCACCGGCGAGGGCAGCTGGATGATGGCCAGCTGGCTCTCATCCTCGTCGAGCACGTTGCCGAGGTTGCCGAGCCGCGTCGCCAGCGTCATCACGCGGCGCTCGCGCAGCGAGTCGATCGGCGGGTTGGTGACCTGGCTGAAATTCTGCCGGAAGAAATGGTGCAGCCCGCGATAGGCGTCGGACAGCACCGCCATCGGCGTATCGTCGCCCATCGAGCCGATTGGCTCCTTGGCGTCCTCGACCATCGGGTGCAGGATCAGCTCGACGTCCTCCATCGACCAGCCGACCGCCACCTCGTGGCGCAGCAGCTCCCCGGGGGTCAGCCCGTCCGCGGTCTCCTCGCCGCCGCCGCCGAGCATGTCGAGATGCTTGATGTTCTTGCCCCACCGGCCGTAGGGGCGCGCCGCCGCGACCCGGTCCTTGAGCTCGCGGTCGTGGTAGAGCCGGCCGTCCTTGATGTCGACACCGATCATCTGGCCCGGCCCCAGCCGGCCCTTCTCGACGATGTCGTGCTCGTCGATATAGACCATGCCGGCCTCGGAGCCGGCGATCAACAGGCCGTCCCGCGTGATGGTGTAGCGCAGCGGCCGCAGCCCGTTGCGGTCCATGCCGGCGATCACCCAGCGGCCGCCGAAGGCGCAGATGGCGGCGGGCCCGTCCCACGGCTCCATGACCGCACTGGCATAGGTGTAGAACTCGCGATGCGCGTCCGGGATGCTCTTGCTGTTCGACCACGCCTCGGGAATGATCAGGGATTTGAC
>JBFGQV010000122.1:0-7009 GCA_041563955.1 Alphaproteobacteria bacterium
GCCGAGGACCGGTCGCGTTTCCAACGGCCGGGCGGCCCGCGCCGCGAGGCGGCGCCCGCGTCCGGCCATATAATCGGCGGGATGGACGACATCCGGCACATCCTGGTGGTCGACGACGACCGGCGGCTGCGCGAGTTGCTGCACCGCTACCTGAGCGACAACGGCTTTCTCGTCACGTCGGCCCGTGACGCGGCGGAGGCACGGCGGCTGCAGCAAGGGATGGCGTTCGACCTGATCGTCCTCGACGTGATGATGCCCGGCGAGAGCGGGCTGGAGCTGGCGCGTGCGCTGCGGCAGATGCAGAACAGCGTGCCGATCCTCATGCTGACCGCGATGGGCGAGACCGCGCACCGGATCGGCGGTCTTGAGGCCGGTGCCGACGACTACCTGCCCAAGCCGTTCGAGCCGCGCGAGCTGCTGCTGCGCATCCGCACGATCCTGCGGCGCGCGGTGCCGCGCGAGCCGGCTCCGGCGGCGAGCCGGGACATCGGGCTGGGGCCGCTGCGCTTCGACCGCGAGCGGACGATCCTGCTGGACCGCGAGGGCGCCGTCGTCCGCCTGACGACGGCGGAGGCCAGCCTGCTGAACGTGCTGTCGGAGTCGCCGGGCGAGGTGCAGAGCCGCGAGGCGCTGGGCAAGCGCTGCGCCATCGACGGCGGCGACCGGGCGGTCGACGTGCAGGTCGCCCGGTTGCGGCGCAAGATCGAACCGGACCCCAAGACCCCGCGTTACCTGCAGACCGTGCGCGGGCGCGGCTACGTGCTGCGCCCGGACTGACGCGCTGCCATGCTCCTGAACCTGGTCAAGAACAGCATCGTGCCGCGCTCCCTGTTCGGGCGGTCGCTGCTGATCATCATCATGCCCCTCATCCTGCTCCAAATCGTCTCCACCTGGATCTTCTACGATCGCCACTGGGACACCATCACGCGCCGGCTGTCGAGCTCCATTGCCGGCGACATCGCGCAGGTCATGGAACTGATGCGCCAGAGTCCCGGCCAGGAATCGCGCGCCGCGATCTTCGAGATGGCGCAGCGCAATTTCGGGCTCGCCATCTCGCTGCGCGAGGGCGCGATCCTGCCGATGGACGACAGGGGCAACAACGCCCGCATCGACTACTTCCTGTCGGAAGCCCTGCGCGGCCGGATCCAGCGGCCGCACCAGATCGATTCTTCGTCGTTCCGCGAGCGCGTCGTGGTCGACATCCAGCTCCAGGACTCGGTGATGACCGTCGTCGTGCCGGGCAAGCGCCTGTTCAGCACCACGACCTACATCTTCATCATGTGGATGGTGGGCACCTCGCTGGTGCTGTTCGCGGTGGCGTCGATCTTCATGCGCAACCAGGTGCGCCCGATATCGCGGCTGGCGCATGCCGCCGACCAGTTCGGCAAGGGCCGCGACCTGGACGCCGATTTCAAGCCGGAGGGCGCGCAGGAGGTGCGCCAGGCGGCCTCGGCGTTCAACGTCATGCGCGACCGGCTGCGCCGCCAGATCCGTCAGCGCACGGACATGCTGTCCGGCGTCAGCCACGATCTGCGCACGCCGATCACGCGCATGAAGCTGCAGCTGGCGATGCTGCCGGACAGCGACGCGGTCACCGAGCTCAAGGACGACGTCGCCGAGATGGAACGGATGATCGAGGGCTACCTGACCTTCGCCCGCGGCGAGGACAACGAGGCGGGCAAGCGCGTCGATCTCAAGGAGATCGTCGAGGACGTGGTGGCGGCGTGGCGGCGCAACAACGTGCAGATCGACTGCCACGTCGAGGGAACCATGGAGGCCTGGCTGCGGCCGGACGCCATCCGGCGGTCGCTCGACAACCTTCTGGTCAACGCCCGGCGCTACGGCGACAACATCTGGGTGCGGGCCGGACGGCGCGGCGAGGCGATCGACATCACCGTCGACGATGACGGCCCCGGCATCGCGGAAGCCCACCGCGAGGACGTGTTCCGGCCGTTCTACCGGCTCGACGAGTCGCGCAACCCGGACACCGGGGGCACCGGGCTGGGCCTGGCGATCGCGCGCGACCTGATCCGCAGCCATGGCGGCGAGATCACGCTCGAGGATTCGCCGCATGGCGGCCTGCGGGCACGGATCCGGCTGCCGCTGTGACGTCCCCGCGCGACGCCTGCGGCCGCTTGCCGCGGTCGCGGGCGATCAGTACAAGCGGCCACCGTCGGGCACCTTCCGGCTGGGCTCCAGCATTACCACCTCGCCGTCCTCGTCCGGCACCCCGAGCACCAGGACCTCGGAGCGAAACGGACCGATCTGCTTGGGCGGGAAATTGACCACGGCAACCACCTGGCGGCCGGCCAGCGCCTCGACCGCGTAATGCCGCGTGATCTGGGCCGAGGTCTTGCGCTCGCCGATCTGGGGACCGAAATCGATCCATAGCCGGTAGGACGGCTTGCGCGCCTCGGGGAACGTCTCCGCGCGGACAACGGTGCCGACTCGAATATCGACCTTCAGGAAATCTTCGAACGATATGGTCACGCTGGTCTCTCCCGGATCGGCGGCATCGCGCCGCCACCCTGTTCATGACGTTCCGGCCGAAAAACGCGATTGCGGCCGAGCCGATGCCGGATTAGCACCGCAGAGCGCCGAAGGAAACGGTTGCGGCTCGAAAATCAACAGCCGCCCCCGCGCGGCGGGGGCGGCTGGAAACTTCGGACGTGGGAGGAGAGCGCCCGAAGAGGATCTTGCCCGGATTACTTCTTCGCGTTCTTGACCAGGCCCTTGACCTCGTCGAGGCCCTCGACGAACCGCTTGTTGAGGATCTCGAAGACCGCGCCGTTGGTCTTGGCGACGGATTCGTTGAGATCCTTCAGATTGGCAATGGTCCGCTCGATGCCCTCGCGGGTCAGCTCGGCATGCCGTGCGACCTTGTCCTTGGGCTCACCGGCGGCCAGAAGCTCCTGCATCGCGGCGGTCAGCTCCTCGATGTTCTCGCGAACGACCGTGGTCTGGCGCTCGAACAGGCCCTGCATCGCCTCGGTGGCCAGCTTGTTGGCCGAGGCCAGCGTCTCGATGTTCTTCTTCTGAGCGGCCACGACCTTGTCGACATCGACGGTCGGGAGCTTGAAGTCGGCCATCATCTTGGTGAAATCGAACGTCCCGTAGGGATTGGCACTCGCCATTTCATGTCTCCTGAAATCTTGGTTGCGACGCACAACGCATCATGTTGCGCTGCAGCAATTTGGGATTATAAGTCCCGAAAACAAGAGGTCAAGAGATATTTTTTGCAGCGCACAAATTTTTGTGCGCTGCACATAAGCCCGTGGTCAGGCGGCTTCGGCGGCGGGCCGCTGACGGCGTCCGAACAGCAGCTCGGCGAAGCGCCCGGCGCGGCCCAGATTGCGGTCGAGGGCGGCCATCGTGCGCGCCATGTCCGAGGTGTCGTCGTCCAGCCAGACCTGGAACGTCTTGGCCCAGACACCGGCGAGACCGGTGATCTTGACGCAGCCCGCGGCACCGTCCGACGGGATTTCCGCGGCCTCGAGCATCCACGCCATCGAGCATCCGAAAGCGGGCAGCGTGGCGACCGCGCCCAGCGGGTCGAACATCAGGCCGGCCCGGATCCGCCGCAACGCCTCACGGTGGGGACCCAGCGCATCGAACCGTCGCATGATGACCTCGAACAAACGGTCGCGCGCCGTGTCCTCCGGCGCGAAGGCGAAGTCCGAGGCGATCACCTCGCGGTCGATGCGGCGCATGAAGGCGGCGAAAATCGCCAGCCGCGATCCGTACCGTGGATGGAGGTCGGCCAGCGACAACCCGGCCCTGTGGGCGATCGCGGCGACGGTCAGGCCGCGCCAGCCCTCCGATTCCGCGAGCGCGATCAGGGCGTCGACCAGCCTGCCCTCGATGTCCTGCGCGCCGCCCTTGGCTGTCCCTGACTTCGGGGTGGACGGTTTCTTTGCCATGCTACGACTCCCATTCCTGAGTTCGACCGTACGATGGTCGCATCATACTCCTCCCCTAGAGATGGGGCGAATCAGCGGTGCCGCAAGGCGATCTCTGCGACGATGCCGCCGGTCATGTCGGCCAGGGCTGCAGGATCGAGGCGGCAAACCGCGAACGGCGTGCCGGACGCCGCCCACACCTCGTCGAAGGCCAGGAGGTCCGCATCGATGTAGGTGGTGAGCGGCTTGTCGTGGCCGAGCGGCGGCACGCCGCCGATGACGAAGCCGGTCTCACGACGCACGAAATCGGCGTCCGCCTTGCCCAGCGCCTCGCCGAGCAGCGCCGCCACGGCGCCCTCGTCGACGCGGTTGCCGCCGCCGGCGATGACCAGCACGGCGCGGCCGCTGATGGCGCCGCGAAACACGATCGATTTGGCGATCTGGGCGACGTCGCAGCCGATCGCCGCCGCGGCCTCCGCCGCCGTGCGGGTCGTCTGGTCGAGTTCGCGGATCTCGACGCCGACGCCGCGCGCCGCCAGGGCCGCACGCACGCGCGCCACGCTGGCCGACTGGCGGGACAGGGCTAGCCCCCAAGTTCCCGGCCGCGGCGCGTGGCGGCGGCGACGGCCCTGGTCAGCAGCGATTGCAGACCGTCCTTGACCATCAAGACCTGCAGCGCGGCCTCCGTGGTCCCGCCGGCACTGGTCACGTTGCGGCGCAGCTGCGTTGGCGGCTCGTCGCCGCGCAGGGCGAGCTGGCCGGCGCCGGCCACCGTCACGAGGGCGAGGCGGTCGGCGAGGTCGCGCGGCAGGCCGGCGGCGACGCCCGCCTCGGCGAGGCACTCGATCAACAGGAAGACATAGGCCGGCCCGCTGCCGGAGACCGCCGTGACCGGGTCGAGCAGCGCCTCGTCGTCGATCGTCAGCACCTCTCCGACCGCGCCGAGCAGCGCCGTGCACAGCGCCATCTGCGGCTTCGAGACACGGGCGCTGGGGCATGCCACGGTGATCCCCTCGCCGATCGCCGCCGGGGTGTTGGGCATCGCCCGGACGATCGCGGCGTCGGCGCCGAGATGGCGTACGAAGTAGCGGATCGGCGTGCCCGCCGCGATCGACAGGAATACCGTGCCGGGCCCCGAGAACCGCGCCGCGGCCGGCGCGGCATCGTCCATCTGCTGCGGCTTGACGGCGAACACCACGACCTCGGGATCGAGGCCGTCGGGCAGCGCCTCGATGGTCTCGTACACGGTCACCCGCTTGCGGCGGGAAAACGCCGGCGCGCCGAGCGGGTCGACGACCGCGACGCCGCCGCCGGCGATACCGCTTTCCAGCCAGCCCGACAGCATGGCGCCGCCCATCTTGCCGCAGCCGACGAGCAGCAGGGGCCGGGACAGGCGCGGTTTCGCGGGGGACACGGCGGGCCTCAGGCCTCGCCCACGGTCTCGATCAGGGCAGCCGAGATCGCCTGGTCCGGCGGATGGCCGGCCCACAGCACGAACTGGAACGCCGGGTAGTACCTGTCGCACTCGTCGAGCGCGACCTCGACGAGATCCTCGAGCTGCTCGACGCCGGGGGCGAACTGTCCGCGCGTCAGCAGGGTATGGCGGAAGGTCGGCGTCGGGTCGTCGGCGGCGACCTCGAAATGGCCGAGCCACAGGCGCTCGTTGATCGAAGCCAGGAGGTCGTTGATCTCCCGCCGCTTCTCACCAGGCACCCGGATGTCGATGCTGCAATGCAGGTGCAGCGCGTCGAGATCCTGCTGCCAGATGAAGTGCAGCCTGTAGGCGCACCAGCGGCGCGACGGCTCGGTCACGAACTCGTCGTCGGCGGCGCGCATATGCGGCCAGCCCTGGGTGCTGGCCAGCTCTTCGAGGAGGTCGAGCGGATTGGCGGTGCGGCTGCCGGCTGCTTCAAGCGTCATACCCATCGGCACCCCCTTGGGCAATTGGGATCGGGCCGCAACTGGCCGTGCAACATATTGCGGTCGGCATCATGAATACCACAAGACCTAGATTGCCACAGCCGGAATCCCGGGCGCAAGCCCGGAAACGGCGTGGGCGGGATTTTCCTGTGGACAATCAGGCGGCGGGCTTGCCGCGCCCCTTCTTCTTCGCCGGGGAAGCCGGCGGCGCCTTCCGGGTCGCAGGCTTGCCCCCCGCGAGCGCCGCTTCCAGCGCGGCGACGCGTTTCTCCAGCGCCTCCTGCTCGCTGCGGGCCTTCGCCGCCATGGCCTTGACCACCTCGAACTCCTCGCGGGGCACGACGTCCATCTCGGCGAGGATGCGCTCGAGCTGCTGCTTCAGCCGGGCCTCGACCTCGCCGCGCACGCCGGAGAGGGCGCCGGCGGCACCGCCGGCCATCCGCGCGAGATCGTCAAGCAGTCGGTTGTCCACCTGCATGGAAACGCTCCGTCGAACAGAAGATTAGGATCTGGGCCACGTATACGCCGCGCGGCCGGCGCGCGCAACCGGCGACCGTGCCTTGCGCAGCGGCGTTGCGGTACCTATAACAAGGGCACCCTGCCCGATGCGCCGGCGCGCGCGGGCGGCGTATTTCCCACCGAAAGCAAGGATCAGCGGCGTATGGAAGCCTTCATCGTCGAATTCGACCCGGTGATGATCAACATACCGGTGCCGTTCACCGACCTCGTGCTGCCGATCCGCTGGTATGCCCTGTCCTACATCGTCGGCCTGCTGATCGCCTGGCAGTACTGCATGCGCCTGGCCGCCCGGCCGCCCAGCCTGGTCACCCCGAAGCAGATCGACGATTTCCTGCTGTGGGCGACCCTGGGCGTGATCGTCGGCGCGCGGCTCGGGATCGTGCTGTTCTACAAGCCGAGCGTCTACCTCGCGAACCCGATCGAGATTTTCAAGGTATGGGAGGGCGGCATGTCGTTCCACGGCGGCCTCGCCGGGGTGATCCTGGCGATGATCGTGTTCGCCCGGCGCCATCGGATTCCGCTCCTGGGGTTGACCGACATCATCGCCGCAGGCGCGCCGATCGGCCTGTTCCTAGGGCGGCTGGCGAACTTCATCAACGGCGAGATGTGGGGTCGGCCCACCGACGTGCCCTGGGCCATGATCTTCCCGAATGCCGGGGACAACCTGCCGC
>JBFGQV010000123.1:0-6572 GCA_041563955.1 Alphaproteobacteria bacterium
ACGAGGACCTGCGCGACGCGATGGAGAAGCTCCGCCTCAACGACGCCGCGCTCTCCTTCGAGCCGGAAAGCTCCGGTGCGCTGGGTTTCGGCTTTCGCTGTGGCTTTCTCGGCCTGCTGCACATGGAGATCGTGCAGGAGCGGCTCGAGCGCGAGTTCGACCTCGACCTGATCACCACCGCGCCGTCCGTCGTCTACCGGATCCACACGACCGACGGTGCGGTGCTCGAGCTGCACAACCCCGCCGACTATCCGGACCCGGTGCAGATCGCGCGCATCGAGGAGCCGTGGATCAAGGCGACGATCCTGGTGCCGGACGATTATCTCGGCCAGGTGCTCTCGCTGTGCACCGACCGGCGCGGCGAGCAGGAGGACCTGACCTATGTCGGCGGCCGGGCCATGGTGGTCTACAGGCTGCCGCTCAACGAGGTCGTGTTCGATTTCTACGACCGCCTGAAATCGGTCAGCCGCGGCTATGCCAGCTTCGATTACGAGATGGTGGGCTACCACGACGGTGACCTGGTCAAGCTGTCGGTCCTGGTCAACGGCGAGCCGGTGGATGCGCTGTCGGTCGTCGTCCATTGCGAGCGCGCCGAGAGCCGGGGCCGGGCGCTGTGCCAGCGCCTCAAGTCGCTGATCCCGCGGCAGCTGTTCAAGGTCGCGATCCAGGCCGCCATCGGCGGCAAGGTCATCGCGCGCGAGACGGTCGGCGCGCTGCGCAAGGACGTGACCGCGAAATGCTACGGCGGCGACGTCACCCGCAAGCGCAAGCTGCTGGAGAAGCAGAAGGAGGGCAAGAAGCGGATGCGCCAGTTCGGCAAGGTCGAGATCCCGCAGTCGGCCTTCCTGCAGGCGCTGAAGATGGACGAGGGCTGACGGCCGTCCGGGCCGCGCGGCCGGCCGTCAGTCGGACGGCGTGTTCTGGAAGCGGTTGCCGGAGCGGGGCTTGTCGCGCCCGAAGGTCGCGAGAACCAGTGCCAGCAGCAGCAGCACCAGCGCCGTGCCGACCATGACCATCCAGGCCGGCTGTTCGAGGATCGGCACGATGTAGTTGTCCCACGCGCTGGGAATGCGCATATGCCGCTGCACCAGGTTCTGGAACGCGATCAGGCTCGGCGCGTGCGTCTTGGCCCAGATCGCGCCGCCGGGATCGGCCAGGTTCTGGCCGTCGACCCAGAGGATGGCGATCATGGCGATGAGCGCAATTCCGAACACGGCGAGCACGCGGCTGAGTATGCGAAGGAAGGTGGCCATGGCGATGCCGCCCCGGTCTGTGGTCGGTCTGTCAGGCCGACAGTAGCACGGCCGCCACCGCTCCGCCACCGAAGGTCGCGGGTTGGCGCGTCGCGGCTTGCCAGCGGCCGCGCGGTCGGCTAGGTTCCGCGCCGCAGCGGTTGCCGCGCCCGTCGGAGGGATGGCCGAGTGGTTTAAGGCGCACGCCTGGAACGCGTGTGGGGGCGAAAGCTCCTCGTGGGTTCGAATCCCACTCCCTCCGCCATTTTTTCAACTCCGCCACGTCGAAACCGTCCCGGCAATGGCCGGCCCCGACGCAGCGCGCCAACCCGCCCCCTAATCGTGCCCCCTCATGCCGCCGTGCAGGGCGCCGGGGCCGGCCACGGTCACCGCGATGCGCACGGTGCCGGCGCGCTCGAAGACGAGCTCGGCGGCGAAGCTCTCGCCCTCGCGCAACGGGCGCGCAAGTCTCATGAGCATGATGTGGAGCCCGCCGGGTTCGAGGACCGCGGTCTCGCCCGGCGCGATCCCGATGGCGGCGACCGGCCGCATCTTCATCACCCCGCCCGCCATCTCGCTGCGGTGCAGGGAGGCCGAAGCGGCGGCCGGCGTCGTCACCGCGACCAGGCGATCCGCGGCGCCGCCGCGATTGGTTATGGCAAGGTAGATCACGCCGTTGTGCGCCGGCCCTGCCGTCGCCCGCGACCACGGATCGCGGATCACGAGGTCGCCGGCGGTGAAGTCGGCCGCGGCGGCCACGCCGGCCACGCCCAGCACGAGCGCGGCGACCATTGCCCTCAGTCCACGTGTCATCGACGTCCCCCGTCCCGATCGGTGGCCGGCGACCGGGCGCCGTGCGTCACCCGGGCCACAGCCCCTCGCGGCGCAGATCTTCCTGCGACTGCTCGATGCCGGCGCGCAAAATGTCGACCATCTCGTCGATCTGCGAACGCGTGATGATGAGCGGCGGCGACATCACGCACATGTTGATCAGCGGCCGCACGAGGAGGCCGTTCTCCTGGCAGTGGGCGTCGATGCGCCGGCCGATCTCGTAGTCGAGCTTCATCGGCGCCCTGGTCTCGCGGTCGCTGACGCATTCGACGCAGGCCATCAGCCCTTCGCCGCGCACCTCGCCGACCATCGGGATGTCCTCGAGCTCGCGCAGGCGCGCCTGGAAATACGGGCCGACCTCGCGCACGTGCTCGAGCAGGCCCTCGCGCTCGATGATCTCGATGTTCTTGAGCGCCGCCGCCGCCGCCACCGGATGGCCGGAATAGGTGAAGCCGTTGGCGAACATGCCGATCTCCGCCTCCGGCGCGGCCAGCATCCTGACCAGCCGGTCGGAGATGAACACCGCGCCGAGCGGCATGTAGCCCGAGGTGATGCCCTTGGCCGAGGTGATGATGTCGGGGACGATATCGAACACCTCCTCGGAGGCGAACCAGTGGCCGAGCCGACCGAACGCGGTGACCACCTCGTCGGAGATGTAGAGCACGTCGTATTTGCGGCACACCTCGAGGCAGCGCCGGTGGTAGCCGGGCGGCGGGATGATGACGCCGCCGGAGGCCATGATCGGCTCGGCGAGGAAGGCGCCGACCCGGTCGGGGCCGAGTTCGAGGATCTTGTTCTCGAGATCCGCGACCTTGGCGTCGCAGAAATCCTCGACGCTCATGCCGTCGGCGCGGCGGTACGGGTTGGGCGAGGGCAGCAGGTGGATGAACCCGGTCTCGAAGTCGAGGTTGGTCTTGTCGCGCGGCTTGCCGGAGCACGAGGCCGACAGGTACGTGCTGCCATGATAGGCGTCGTGCCGCGACAGGATGTGCTTCTTCTCGGGCCGCCCCAGGCAGTTGTTCAGATACATCATGAAGCGCAGCGCCGAATCGACCGCCGTCGAGCCGCCGGTGGTGTAGAACACGTGCTTGAGGTCTCCGGGGGTCAGCTCCGCCAGCTTCTCGCCGAGCTCCGCCGCCGGCGGGTTGCCCAGGCTCCACGGGCTGAAATAGGGCATCCGCATCACCTGCTCGGAGATCGCCTGGGCCATCTCCTCGCGGCCGTGGCCGATGTTCATGCACCACATGCCGCCGGGCCCGTCGATCAGACGGTTGCCGTCGCTGTCGTGCAGGTAGACGCCCTCCGACTGCGCGATGATCGTGCGCTCGACCTTGTCCAGCGTCTTGAAGTTCTCCCACGGGTGGATCCAGTGGCGGTCCTGCTTGCGGAGCCGGGCGGTATCGAACTTAAGGTTGGTGCGCATGGGTCCTTCACTCATCGCGTCGTTGCCTCAGTGATCCGGCGCCGGCGTCGCCCGACGGCGGGGCGGGTCGAAGAACGGCCGCCTGACGATCCGGCAGCGCGCTGCGGTCTTCTCCCATTTCAGTTCCTTGTTCACGTAGATCTCGGCCCACAGCCCGTCGGCCGCCTCGGCCCATTGTGCCTCCAGCGTCGCCAGCGCGATGTTGCGCTTGGCGGTCGGCGACCACATGGAAGAGGTCACCATGCCGGCCTGGCGCGCCTTGCCGTGATAGATCAGCGCGTCGCGGGCCGGTTTGCTGCCCTCGATGTCGAGCCCGACGAGGCGATAGCGCGACCCGGTCTCGCGCTCGCTTAGCAGCGCCCGGCGGCCGATGAAATACCCCTTGTCGAAATCGACCAGCCAGTCGAGGCCGAGCTCGAACGGCGAGCGCTGGCGGGTCGGCCGCACCGCCTGGTCGGCGGCGACGAAATCGGCGTTGGTCTGGATGAAGCCGGCCTCGATGCGGGCGAGGTTGAGCGCCTGCGAGCCGATCGGCGTCAGCCGGTGCGGCGCCCCCGCCTCCATCAGCCGGTCCCACAGGTCAAACGCCCGGGCCGGCTCGATCCACAGCTCGTAGCCGAGATCGCCGGTAAAGCCGGTGCGCGAGACGGTGAGCGCCGCGCCGTCGAGGTCGTGCTCGACAATCCCGAACGGCTTCAGCCCGGCGATGCCGTCCAGCCCCAACGCCTTCAGCACGGTGCAGGACAGCGGGCCCTGCAGGGCGAGGCCGGCGATCGCCTCGGTGACGTCCTCGATCGTCACGTCGAAACCGAAGGCGCTGTCCTGCAGCCAGGCAAGGTGGCGCTCCTGCGCGTTCAGGAGGAACTCGTTCTCGCCGAGACGGAACACGGTGCCGTCGTCCAGCACCTTGCCGTCGTCGTTGCACCAGACGGCATAGGCGACGCGGTCCGGCTTCAGCTTGCCGATGTCGCGGGTCAGCAGCCGGTTCAGGTAGCGCTCGGCGCCGGGCCCGGCGATGCGGTACTTGATCATCGGCGAGACGTCGTACAGGCTCGCCGCGTGGCGGATCGCGAAATACTCGGTCGACAGGTCAGTATAGCAATCCACCGTCGTGTAGCCGGCCCAGCGCGCCCACGCATTGGCCTGGTTGAGCGCCGCGGTGCGCGGGTGGAACGGCGTTTCCAGCAATGGCGCCTGGTACAGGGGCTTCGTCGTCATGCCGCGCCCTCCGCCGCCGCGGCTGCGAGGACCCGCTGCGCCGCGTTCATGCCGGCCGCGCCCATGACGCCGCCGCCGGGATGGGCGCCCGCACCGCACAGATAGAGCCCCGGTACCGGGGTCTCGTACTGCGCCCAGCCGGGCACCGGCCGCAGCATCAGCATCTGGTCGATGGCGAGGTCGCCGTGATGCCAGTGGCCGCCGGCGATGCGGAAGTCGCGCTCGATATCCGCCGGGGTCAGCAGCTGGCGCGCGACGATCGTCTGGCGCAAACCGGGCGCATAGTGCGCGATCGCCGCCACGACGTGGTCGGCGAAGGCCTCGTGCTGCGCCTCCCAGCCGCCCGCAAGGTCGCGCGGCGCATACTGCACGACCGCCGACAGCACGTGTCCGCCGTCGGGCGCAAGAGACGGGTCGTGCAGCGTCGGGATGGTGATCTCGATCGCCGGCTCGGCCGAGTACTCGCCGTATTTCGAATGGTCGAAGGCGCGCTCGACATGGCCGATGTCCGGCGCGATCACCAGGCGGCCGCCCAGCGCCGCGCGGTCCAGCCCGGTGAAGTCGGGCAAATCGTCCAGCGCCAGGTTGAGCTTGGCGGCCAGCCCCTTGCTGCGGAAGCTGTTGACCCGCCGCAGGAAGCCGGTGTCGAGGTTCTCCGGGCCGACGAGGTCGAAGAAGGTGGTCTTCGGGTCGGCGCTGCTGATCACCGCATGGGTCCGCAGCACGTTGCCGGACTCCAGCTCGACCGCCGCCGCGCGGTCGCCTTCAACGACGATGCGACGCACCGGTGCGCCGGTCCGGATGTCGGCTCCGAAGTCGCGCGCCGCGGCGGCGAGCGACTCGGTCACCGCGCCCATGCCGCCGGCCGGAATCGCCAGGCCGACGCGTCCGCCTTTGGCCTCGCCGGCCAGCCGGTACAGCCAGCTGAGCACGCTGCCCGGCGAGCGCGGCCCGAAATTGGTGCCGAGCACGGCATCGAAGGCCAGCGCGCCCTTCAGCCGGTCGTCGCCCAGCTCGTCGTCGAGCAGGTCGGCGGCGTTCATGTTGACGATGCGCAGGAAGTCCCGCATCTTCGCCTTGCCGAGCAGGCGCAGCGCGAGGCCGAGGCGCGCCAGCGTCACGCGGTCCTGCCAGCTTCCGCCGGCGAGCCGCGGCGGCACCCGGCCGAGGAACGGATGCAGGGCGCCGGCCATGCGCAAGAGGCGCTTGCGCAGGCGCCGCCAGGCGCGCGCATCCTCTTCCGGCACCGGGCCGTGGATCCGGTGCCCGCTCAGCGTCAGGTGATGGCCGTCCGCATCGAGCGCCACCGTCGGCAGGCGGCGCGCCGCGAACCGCAGCCCGTGCCGGCGCAGCTTCAGGTTGGCGCGCACCCGCGGATGCAGGAGATGCAGGATGTGGGCGCAGGCGGGCGCGGTGTAGCCGTCGGCAATCTCGGCGTTGCGGGCGGCGCCGCCGAGCTCGTCCGCCGCCTCGACGACGAGAACGCTGCGCCCGGCCCTGGCCAGGAACGCCGCGCAGACGAGCCCGTTATGGCCGCCGCCGATGACGATGGCGCCGTATTTGCGGTCCCCGGTCATGGTTTTCGTCGCGCCCGCAGGTCGGCGATGACCTCGCGCGCCGCGTTGGCCCCGGGCGCGCCCATGACGCCGCCGCCGGGATGGGTGCTGGAGCCGCACATATACATGTTCCTGACCGGCATGCGGTACTGTGCCCAGCCGGGCACCGGCCGGTTGAACATGATCTGGTCCATCGTCAGCTCGCCCTGGAAGATGTTGCCCTCGGTCAGGCCGACCTCCTCCTCGAGCTCGTGCGGCGTGCGCACCTCCATGTGCAGAATCAGGTCCTTGAGGTCCGGGCTGTACTCCGAC
>JBFGQV010000124.1:0-6523 GCA_041563955.1 Alphaproteobacteria bacterium
GCGGCCGCGTGCCGACCCGCCTGTTCAACGGCTACGGCGAGTTCGTCGCGCATCTGTACCAGGGGCTGGAAAGCGAAAACCTGTTCATGTAGGACCGGCGCAGTCCGGGACTCGGCGGGCCGTGCGCATTGCGGCCCGCTTTACCCTGCCGCCTTGCGAAAAAAAACGCCGGACCTCAAGGGTCCGGCAAGTTGAACAGGGAGGCTTCACGTCTGGGAGACGTAGGGTCCGAAGACCCTTCGGCTGCGGGCCTTGCGCCCGCGGCCTAGGCTTGATCGCCGCAAGGGCGCTCAAGCTTTTCCATACATAGGCGTCCGCGTTAGCAACTTCCATACCAGATTAGACAATTCTGATATGCAAAATCCGCATGGCTGACCGGAACGCCTATGCGCGAACTCATTCATAAAACGTCCGACGGCCTCAAAAATTCCCTTCTGCGACCTTTTGCAGCAAAAAATCCCGAAAGACCGACACCCGCTTGGACTGCCGCAGCTCGTCGGGATACACGAAATAGGCCTCGATCGCGGGACCCGACAGGTCGGGCAGGACCCGGACCAGCGCCGATCCATCCGCGATCATGTAGTCCGGCAGGGCGGCCATGCCAAGCCCGCTGCGCACCGCGCGATAGATCCCATAGAGGTTGTTCAGCCGCAGGATCGGCCGGCGCCGGTTCTCGTCATTGGCCCCGGCATCGATGAGCCAGTTGATGGAAGAAACCGGCGGCGCGGCGTCCTGGCCGTAAACGATCAGTCTGTGGCGATCGAGATCCTCCGGCGACTGCGGGGTGCCGAACGCGGCCAGGTAATCCGGCGCCGCGTAAATGTGGCTGTGTACCGTCAGGAGGTGGCGCTGCACGAGATCCGGCTGTCGCGGTGCGGTCATGCGGATCGCGACGTCTGCCTCGCGCATGCTCAAATCCAGCGCGCCGTCGGTCAGGATGACGCTGACCTCGACGTCCTCGTAAAGCTCGATGAATTCCTTGATGCGCGGCGTGAGCCAAGTGGTCCCGAAGGCCACGGTCGTGGTGACCTTCAGCGGGCCCGACGGCCGTTCGCGGCTTTCCGTGATCAGCGCCTCCGCCATCGCCAGCTTGTGGAAGACCTCCTTGACCGTCCGGTACAGCACGTCGCCCTGCTCGGTCAGGATCAGGCCGCGGGCATGGCGGTGAAACAGGGGAATGTGCAGGCTTTCCTCTAGCGCGCTGATCTGGCGGCTAACGGCCGACTGACTCAGGTTCAGGGTCTCGCCGGCGCGGGTGAAACTGCCCGCGTCGGCCACGGCATGAAAGATTCTCAGCTTGTCCCAGTCCATGGACGCCTACATTGCACGGCCCGATTGCCTGCGAAAAGGGATTTTCCGGTTGCAGCGGCGGCGGCGCTGGCGCACCGCCGGCTCAAACCCGCCGGAATCGCTTGAAAAACGCGGAGATCCGGTGCCGGCGTTGGTCCCGCTTCAGGTCGCTCGTGCCGGTGACCCAGTTGAGCTGTACCGCGCGGCGGCGGCCTTCGAAGAATTTGCGCCCGTGCCAGACATGGGGCGGGACGTCGCCGTGGATCGGCCTGGCTATCCTCGATCAGGTCTCTGCGCCAGCGATTCCGAGCCGCTGGCGGATCTCCGCAGCCAGCGGCGAGCGTTCGTCGAGCGGCGCACAGGGCCACGATTCGAGCTGCCCCACGAATGGCCGGGTCGCTCCCGACCGGCGCAAGGCGTCGTGAAACCGCGCGAATTTGGAGCGCGCACCGCCCGGCAACTCGAAGACATGCACCGGCTTGCCGGTATAACAGGCCTCCGAGACCATGTTGACCGAATCGCCGGTGACCACCAGCGCATCCGCGAGCGCAAGATAGGCGAAATAGGGGTTTTCGCCTTCGCCGTCCCAAAACTCGGCGGGCAGCCCGCGCAGCTTTTCGCGCAGCAGCGCCGCGTTGGCGGCGCCGGTGCGGCGCGACGTCGTCACCAACAGTCCGCAGCCGCTCTCGCGCGCCATGCCGGCGAGATCGTCCGCCAGCCGCTCGGCGGTCCCGCTGTCGAACCGGTAGACCCGGTTGGCGCCGCCGACCAGGACCGCGACCAGCGGCCGCGGCAGGTGTGCAAAGGACGGGGCGAAGCGGGCGGCGGCATCGGCCAGCAGCTCCGGGGTGACGCGGTGCAGCGCACCGGTCGTCACCCGCACGTTGGCGCCGCGCAGCCGGTCATGGGCCGACACGATGACCAGATCGAACCGCGCGGTATCGACCCGGGGGTGCTGGAGGTGCACGCAGAACGCGTCGGCACCGGCCCGCCGCTTGATCTCCAGCGCCGGACCGACGGCGCGCTCGCCGGCGCTGACGAGAAGCCGCGGCCACGGTGGCGCCAGCGGGTCGCCGCCGGCGCCGACCCCGAGCACGCCGCGCGGCCACAGCGGCGGCGGCAGCCATCGCCACGGCAGCGCCGAGTGGACATGCTTGTCGACGATGGGAAGGCCCACCGCCTCGGCCAGACCCAGCGCCCCGTTGCGCGTGCCGGCCTTGCCGTCGGTCAGGACCCAGGCGACGGTCTCGCTCACGCTGCGGCCTCCCGGCGCGATTTCGCAAAAACCCGACGCCGCAGGCTATGCAACCTTCCGTCGCACTTGCAAGCGGGTTCCCGACTTGTAATATAATTGCGCAAGGCACCCACCCGGAGCGTATTCGCATGCGGCGCGTCAAACTCGACAAGATCGACCGGAAGATCCTGCGCGATCTCCAGGAAAACGGCAGGATGCCGAACGTGGAGCTGGCGCGCCGGGCCGGCATCTCCGCGCCGCCCTGCCTGCGGCGCCTGCGGGCGCTCGAGGACAACGGCTACATTCGCGGCTATCACGCCGATATTCCGCCGGACCTGCTCGGCTACGGCGTCACCGTGTTCGCCCATGTCGGGCTGAACAGCCAGGCCGAGACCGACCTCGTCGCCTTCGAGGCGCTGGTCAGGGAATGGCCCGAGGTGCGCGAATGCTACATGCTGACCGGCGAGACCGACTTCATCCTCAAGATCGTCTCCGAGGACATGGACAGCTACAACAGGTTTCTGACCAGCACTCTGACGGCGGCGCCGAATGTGAGCCATGTGAAATCCATGCTGTCGATCCGCAGCTCGAAGTACGAAGTCGGGGTGCCGATCGATGTGGAAAAGGCGGACTGAGCCGCCGGTGCCGACCTACTTATACCGGACCTTGACGATCTCGTAATCCTTGGCGCCGCGCGGCGTCGCGACCTCGACCTGATCGCCGACGGTCTTGCCGATGATGGCGCGCGCCAACGGCGACGTGACCGACAGCAGGCCGGCCGAGACGTCGGCCTCCAGCTCGCCGACGATCTGGTAGGTCGACTCCTCGTCGGTCTCCTCGTCGGCGATCGTCACGGTGGCCCCGAATTTCACCATCTTGCCGCTGAGCTTGGAGACGTCGATCACCTGGGCGCGGCTGATCTTGTCCTCGAGTTCGCCGATCCGCCCCTCGATGAAGCTCTGGCGTTCGCGGGCCGCGTGATACTCCGCGTTCTCCGACAGGTCGCCGTGGGTCCGCGCCTCGGCGATCAGCTGGATGATCGCCGGCCGTTCGACCGCCTTCAGGTTTCTGAGCTCTTCGCGCAGGCGTTCATACCCGCCCGCGGTCATCGGCACCTTTTCCATCGTCGTCCGTTCCTCGCTCGAAGCGCCCGGGCGCGCCGCAAAAAACCGCCGACGCCGGCGGACCCACACCCGCCGGCGCGATCGTGCCTCCGCGCCGGGAAATTTCTCTAACTCGCCGGGATAAAATACGACTGCAGCGACGCCACTTCAAGGGACCCGTGTTTCAGGGCCTCGATGGCGCGCACCGCGGCCCGCGCGCCGGCGATGGTGGTGTAATAGGGAATCCCGCAGGTCAGCGCCGTGCGTCGCAGGCTGAAACTGTCCTCGATCGACTTCGCCCCCTCGGTGGTGTTGAACACCAGCTGGATCCGGCCGTCGATCATCGCATCGACGATGTGCGGGGGGCCCTGCAGCACCTTGTTGATACTCTCGACGGCCAAGCCCTGTTCGGCCAGGTAGCGCGCGGTGCCGCCGGTCGCCACCAGCTTGAAGCCGAGCGCCAGCAGGTCGCGCGACGGCGCCACGACCGCCGCCTTGTCGTAGTCGCGCACCGACACGAACACCGTGCCTTCGAGCGGCAGGTCGATGCCGGCGCCCAGCTGCGATTTGGCGAAGGCGCGCCCGAAATCGCGGTCCAGCCCCATGACCTCGCCGGTCGACTTCATCTCCGGGCCGAGCATGACATCGACCCCGGGGAACCGCGCAAACGGGAACACCGCCTCCTTGACCGCAATCTGGTCGAGCACCGGCGGCCCGGGATCGGTGATCCCGAAATCGGCCAGCCTCTCGCCCGCCATGAGGCGGGCCGCGATCTTCGCGATCGGCACGCCGGTGGCCTTGGCGACGAAGGGCACGGTCCGGCTGGCACGGGGATTGACCTCGAGCACGTAGATGTCCCGGTCCTTGATCGCGTACTGCACGTTCATCAGCCCGACCACGTTGAGGGCCCGCGCCAGCTCCTCGGTCTGCCGGCGGATTTCCGCAATCAGCGCGCCGTCCAGCGAATAGGGCGGCAGCGAGCAGGCGCTGTCGCCGGAATGTATCCCCGCCTCCTCGATATGTTCCATGATGCCGGCGACATAGACCTTTATGCCGTCGGACAGCGCATCGACGTCAACCTCGATGGCGTCGCGCAGGTAACCGTCGATCAGCACGGGATTGCGGCCCGAGACCCGGACCGCATGGGTCATGTAGCGGCGCAGCCCGTCGAGGTCGTGGACGATCTCCATGGCGCGGCCGCCGAGCACGTAGGACGGCCGGATCACCACCGGAAAGCCGATGTCTGCGGCGATCGCCTCGGCCTGCGCGGTCGAGGTGGCGGTGCCGTTGGCCGGCTGCATCAGGCCCAGCCGGTGTAGCAGTTGCTGGAACCGCTCGCGGTCCTCGGCGAGATCGATGGCGTCCGGCGAGGTGCCGAGGATCGGGATGTCGGCGGCCTCGAGCGCCTGCGCCAGCTTCAGCGGCGTCTGTCCACCGAGCTGGACGATCACGCCCTTCAGCGTGCCGGCGCGCTGCTCGGCGCGGATCAGCTCGATCACGTCCTCGGCGGTCAGCGGCTCGAAATACAGCCGGTCCGAGGTGTCGTAGTCGGTCGACACCGTTTCCGGGTTGCAGTTGACCATGATGGTCTCGATACCGGCATCGCGCAGCCCGTAGGAGGCGTGCACGCAGCAATAGTCGAACTCGATGCCCTGGCCGATGCGGTTCGGCCCGCCGCCGAGGATGACGACCTTGGTCGCCGCCGAGACCTCGGCCTCGCATTCGGCCGGCACGATGCCGTCGCCCTCGTAGCAGGAATACATGTACGGGGTCGGCGAGGGGAACTCGGCGGCGCAGGTGTCGATACGCTTGTAGACGGGCAGGGCGCCCGCCGCCCGCCGCCGCGCCGCCACCTCGTCCTCGCCGACTCCGGCGAGCTCGGCCAGCCTAGCGTCGGCGAAGCCCAGCTTCTTGAGCGCGAGGTATCCGGCAAGGTCGTCCGGCAGCCCGTGCGCGCGCACCGCCTCCTCGGCCGCGACGATCTCCCGCACGCGTTCGAGGAACCACGGGTCGATGCGGCAGGCGTCGTGGATCTCGTCGGTGGTCAGCCCGTGCCGGTACGCCTGCGCGACGACGAGGAGGCGGTCCGGCGCCGGCCGCGACAGCGCGGCGATCACCGTGTCCCTGGCGCCGTCCGCGGCGCCCGGTATCTCGATCTCGTTCAGCCCGTTGAGGCCGGTCTCCATCGAGCGCAGCGCCTTCTGCAGGCTCTCCGAGAAGCAGCGGCCGATCGACATCGCCTCGCCGACCGACTTCATCGAGGTGGTGAGCAGCGCCTCGGCGCCGGCGAACTTCTCGAAGGTGAAGCGCGGCATTTTGGTGACGATGTAATCGATGGTCGGCTCGAAGCTGGCCGGCGTCACCCGCGTGATGTCGTTGGCCAGCTCGTCCAGCGTGTAGCCGACCGCCAGCTTGGCCGCGACCTTGGCGATCGGGAAGCCGGTCGCCTTCGAAGCCAGCGCCGACGAGCGCGAGACCCGCGGGTTCATCTCGATGATCACCAACCGCCCGTCCGCCGGGTTGACCGCGAACTGCACGTTGGAGCCGCCGGTATCGACGCCGATCTCGCGCAGCACCGCGATCGAGGCGTCGCGCATCATCTGGTATTCCTTGTCGGTCAGCGTCAGGGCCGGTGCCACGGTGACCGAATCGCCGGTGTGGATGCCCATCGGATCGACGTTCTCGATCGAGCACACGATGATGCAGTTGTCCGCATGGTCGCGGACCACCTCCATCTCGAACTCCTTCCAGCCGAGCACCGATTCCTCGATCAGCACCTCGTGCACCGGCGAGACGCGCAGCCCGTTGCCGACCAATTCCTCGAATTCGAGCGTGTTGTAGGCGATGCCGCCGCCGGTGCCGGCCAGGGTGAAGGACGGGCGGATGATCGCCGGCA
>JBFGQV010000125.1:0-6498 GCA_041563955.1 Alphaproteobacteria bacterium
ACCTCGCCGTCCCAGTCGTGGGTGAGGATGAAGGAGCCGAGCTTCGGTACCGAGAGCGCATAGCGGGTCACCTCCGCGTCCATGTCGGGCAGGCCGAACAGGATCAGCGGCGCGCCTTCCTGCGTCTCGAAATGGCCCTCCATCGCGGCGATCTTGGCCGGCTGGTATTGCAGCGTGTTGAGCCCGTGCAGGTCGCCGGCGACGATCTGCAGCGGCGCCACCAGCAGCGCCATCCACATTGCCATCGAGAACATCAGCCGGGCGGGCTGGTTGGCGGCGTCGCGCAGCAGGTGCCAGGCGCCGACCGCGCCGACGACGAAGGCCGTCGTCAGGTAGCAGGCCAGCACCATGTGGACGAGGCGATAGGGGAAGGACGGGTTGAAGATCACCGCCCACCAGTCGGCCGGCACGAACTGCCCGGCGGCGTTGATCGCGTAGCCCGCCGGCGTGTGCATCCAGCTGTTGACGCTGAGAATCCAGAACGCCGAGGCCAGCGTGCCGGCGGCGACGATCACGGTCGCCGCGAAGTGCAGCGCGCGGCCGACGCGCTTCTCGCCGAACAGCATGACGCCGAGGAAGCCGGCCTCGAGGAAGAAGGCGGACATCACCTCGTAGCCCATCAGCGGCCCCAGGACCGGGCCCGTCTTGTCGGAAAAGACGCTCCAGTTGGTGCCGAACTGGTAGCTCATGACGAGGCCGGAGACGACGCCCATGCCGAAGGTGACGGCGAAGATCTTCAGCCAGTACTTGTAGGTGTCGTAGAAGACCTGCTGGCGGGTCAGCAGCCACAATCCCTCGAGCACCGCAAGGTAGCTCGCCAGCCCGATGCTGAAGGCCGGGAAGATGATGTGGAACGAGACGGTAAAGGCGAACTGCAGCCGCGCCGGCATCTCGGCGCCGATCGAGGCCAACCCGTCCATCACCGGCCCTCCTGCATCGCTGCCCGTTCCCGCACAGCATAGCCGCTTGCCCGGCGCAGACAACCGTGCCGTGGACCCGCACTGGACCGGACCCGTCGGCCCCGCGCCGCCCTCCAAGACGTCGGCGCCGCCCCTTTGTCCCAGGGGCGGCGCCAGCGAGGAGGCTTGTGTGCCGGGCTATCCCCCGGCAGGGTCTTGGCCGGAACCGGCCGCGGCGGTCAGAAGGCGATTACCGTCGAGATGCCGATCACATGGGCCGTGTAGTCCGGCGAGTCGCCGCCGAACCAGAGGGCCTCGGTGATGCTGTCGACACCAACACCGTCGAGCGCCCAGTCGGCCGAATCGTAGTACTCGAACAGATAGGCGAAGCGGACCGTAACGCCGGCGGTGACCGCATAGTCCGCCGCCAACTCGACGCTGTGAATATCGGTCTCGACATCGGGGAGATCGTCGGTCGTGGCACCGCCACCACCCGTCGGACCGTTGGAGCTGACACCGCCTGCGGGGTCGTATGCCGTCCGCGCACGGGAATACGCATAATCGAGCGTCAGATTGACGTTCTCGGCGAAACCCGCCCATGCGATTCCAGCGCCCAGAGTGTGCACCTGGTCGGTCGTTTCGACCGACCAACGCTGCGCCGGATCGGTCAGGTTATTGAGCGGCGGGAAGGAAACGAACCGATGGCCCTTCTGCTCGTAACGCGTGCGATCATAGGCGTAGTAGCCATAGGCGGTGAGGTTTTCCGACGCCGCGTACGACACGTCGGCCTTGGCGCCGATGGTCTCGCCCTCGGTCAGCCCGATCGTCGTATCGTCGTAATCGTCGAGCGCATAGTTGGCGCCGAAGGTCGTGGTGATCGCGTCGGACGTCATCCAGTTGGCGACGGCCCTGACCTCGTTGCGCGTACGATCGGCGATGTTCAACTTACGCAGTTCCGGATGGTTCTCAAAGGCTCCGGCCCCCGGATCGGGAAACGTGCTTGCCCGATAGGGCGCATTGCCGACATAGGTATCGCCGTCGCGCCAGCCATACGCATAGGACACCCAGCCGCTCAGGCTGTCGGTCGGCCGCCCGCGCAGCTTGGCCTCGAACGTGTGCTCCTCGGTCTTGTCACGCTCCGAGAACGTCCGCTCCATGTTCTCGTATTCGTAGCCCAGCGAGAGCCTGGTGTAGGTGCCGAGGCGATAGGCGGCGTCGAGGTTCGCCAAGTGCTGGGTGAAGCTGTGAGGTGTGTTGATCCGGGTGCCGTTGCCGCCTTGCGTGCCGGCATCGTTTGGCACGTAAGCATACTGGTCCCGCGGGGTCTCGTTCTGGCGATCGCTGAAGCGGTAGCGGCCGGACAGGTCGAGCGCGCTCGTCAGCCGGCTCGAGATGCCGAGATCGGCCCGCAGGGTGTTGATCTCGCCGTCGAGAGACGTCCGGGGCAGGGGTGTCGCGATCGCAATCCCGGGATTGATCGTATAGGGCAGGAAGTCCTCATCCTGCAGCATGATGCCGTATCCGAGGCTGCCGGTAACGCGGGTCGTGGGCGACAGCGTATAGCCGCCCGACAGCGTGAAATTGTGCGCCTGGTTGTCCGGCGGCAGCGCCATTTGCCCCTCGTCGGGAATATCGGTCCAGGCATTGCCGCTGGTGGTTCCGCCCGTATACGCGTTATGCCAGATCAGTGAGTCGTAGCGGTCGTTGAAGAACGAACCGCTGTAGCTGGCTTGCAGCTGGAGGTTCCCGCTCGCGTAATTGGCGAAGGCGTCGATTTCGTTGGTCTCGTACTCCGTCGGCTCCGCGAGGGCGACGGACAAGGGATTGCCGCCGTTTTCGCCGAACATCCCGAATGTCGTCTGGGTCCCGGTCTTCCTTTCATTCCGGTAGTCGACGTCGAAGCGCCAGTTCTCGCGCGGCAACCAGAACAGGCTGCCGCCAAAACGCTCCCGCCGGTTGACCAGATCGATCCGCCGCATGCTGGCGACTGGGAGGATTGTGGTCACCCCGGTCGTGGTTTGGGGAGCACCGACATCCCCGACATCCGGCCAGGTCGGCGGCAGGGCAAGGACGTTGGTCCCCTCGCCGCTGTACGGCGTCACCGCGTCCTGCTGGCGATAATGGGGAATCTGGGAATAGTTCAGCGAACCGCCGAAGCGCCCCTGCGACCCGGCCTCCAGGTCGATGGAACGGTTCTCGAGGCCGAGATTGCGGCCCTGCAGCTCCAGATAATAGGCGCTGTCATCGTCATAGGCGTCGCGTGCGATCGCATCGACGTTGCCGATGAAGAACGCGCCTTCGTCGGAAAGGCCTGTGTATTCACCGAACTTGAACGAGTCCTCGCTCGAGTAGCCGGCGCCGATCTCGACGGAACCGTTCAGGACGAATGACGGCTCCTGCTCCTGTGCGGCGAGGATAGTTGGCCACAGGCAGAGGATCGTCGTACCCGTGATTGCCAGTATCTTGTGTTTGGTCATAGCGAAATTTCCTTGTTCCGAATCTGGTCGAACATCCGATGGCCGCCGGGCCCTATCGCGTGAGGCGCGGACCGGAGGGGTGGTTCGTCCCGTGGATTCGCGGATGGCAGTTCAGGCAGCCCTTCGCCACGGTGTGGTCGTCGAAGTTCTGCACGGCCTGGCCGTCATACAGAGTGCTCGGATGGAACTGCGCGGAGTGACACGTCTGGCACAGGAACGGCGTGCGCGCCTTCAGCAACGTGGGCTGGGTCGAGCCGTGCGGGTTGTGGCAGAGCGAGCAGTCCTCCGCGACCGGCTGGTGCTCCCACAGAAACGGGCCGCGCTTTTCGGCATGGCACTGGAAACAGGTCTCGTTGACACTGGCCTTGACCAGCCCGTCGGAGCCGAACGAGCCGTGCGGGTTGTGGCAGTCGGCGCAGGCAATGATGCCCTCGCGCAACGGATGGCGCGACCGCTTGTAGAGACCGGAACGCTGGTCGGTGTGGCAGCCGACGCAGACCTTGGTCTGGCTCGTGTTCGTCAGCATCGGGTCCTTGGGCGAATGCACATTGTGACAGGAGGCGCAGGTCCGGTCGGCGGCCTCATGCGTGCTCATGTGCCAGTTCATGCGCTCGCCGTTCTCGTGGCAGGTCAGGCACACCGCCGACTGGTCCGCGGCCGTGGTCTCGGAACCGGCCCCGAACTTGACGCCGATCGGCACGCTCGGGTCGTCCGCGTGGTTGCCGCCCGGGCCGTGGCAGGTCTCGCAGCCGCCCCGCGCGAACGGGGTGCGGCTATCCGCCGTCTGGGCGTGCGGCGTGTGCAGGATCAGGTTGGTCGGCGCCTCGTCGTGGCATTCGAGGCAGACCTCGCTGCCCACGTTTGCGGCCTGCGCCAGCTGCACCGGCTGGGCAGTGCTGCCGTCCTGCGCCCGGACGCCTCCTCCATACAGCAGCACGGCGAGGGGCAGCATCGCCGTTACCGCCGCCGTCAGAAACCTTGCTGGACCGGTCATGTGAACGTCTCCAAGTTGGGGTGAAATCAACGCGCGCCCGACGGCATCGTCCGCGGGCACGGGGATCGGCCCGGCGCCGTGGCGCGGCCGGGCGGAGTTGGGATCGGTGACGGCTCGAGCCGATGACACGCATCGCCGGCGTCGGCGGCGCCGGGACCTGGCAAGGACGGAACCGAGCGCCGCCTACCTACGAAGGGATAACCCTCTCGCCTAAAGGGTGCGGACGAAACCCTTGCGTGCAATACCGAAACGCTCGTCGGAAGACTTGCTTTTTCTTGGTCTCTACTGGGAAGGGTTAAGTAAAGACTGATGCCCGCCGCGCGGTTGCTCGAATGCGCGAGTCCTGGCGTGAAGAGATTGCCGGCGACGACGCGGTCGGCGTCCGACGCACGGTTCGACCGATCGGCACGCGGGCGCACACTGCGGCGATTGGCCGGATTGCCGGCGAATTGCGGGTCGGGATTGCGGCGAAATGTCACAACTGTGGCGGCGAGAAGCCGACCGCTCGCGTGACGACGGAGTCGCGCGGACGACACCGCGCGCGACGGTGCCGGAGCGGCATCGAGCGGCTCGTTCAAAGAATTGGAAAGCGCAACTGTAATATTGACCTGCATGTCGGCGACGATGGGATTCCCCGGTAGGATGCGGGCAGCGGGACAAACTCCGCCTTGGCCATTCGTATGCCGACAACGGTTACCAAATAATTAATTTGTTTAAATTGTTTCGGACATTTGATCTATGTCAGGATTGGGGGGCTTCCCTTGGGTCGCTCTTGGAATCACAAAGAGAGGGCAAGTAGAAAAGAATGTGAACCTGACCCGTGCGCCGGTCACGGCAGGCACCCATACAGCACCGGTGGGCCCCGCCGGTGCACCCGTCTTCGTCCGAAGGTTGCAGGCGCCGGCGCTCCGCCGGACCGTCAGTCGGCGGACATCCGTCCGTAGGCGATGATGTCCTGCGTTGCGGCATCGGGCGGCAGCACGCCGTAGGCCTGGGCGCCGGCGGTTGCGCCCGATTCCAGGCGGGTGGCGCAGAAGGCGCCGGCGAGGGCGGCGGGGGCGTGCCGCAGCAGCAGCGCCGCGGCCAGCGCAAGGGCGAGGCGGCCGGCCACCTCCCTGGCGCGCGCCTCGAGCCCCGACCGGTCGGCGAGCAGCGGCTCGAGCGCCGTAACGAAAGCGTCGAATCGAGAGTCGGCGCCCTTTGCCTCGGCGATTTCGGCCTGCAGCGCGGCCAGCGAATCGGGCTCGCGGTCGATCGCGCGCAGGGCGTCGAGGCAGATCACGTTGCCGGACCCTTCCCAGACGCTGTTGACCGGCGCTTCCCGGTACAGCCGGGCGACCACCGACTCCTCGACATAGCCGTTGCCGCCGTGGCATTCGAGCGCCTCGAAGACGGCCGGCGGGGTGCGCTTGCAGACCCAGTACTTCACCACCGCGGCGCCGAGCCGGGCCAGCGCGGCCTCGCCCCCATCGCCGCCATGGCCGCGGTCGAAGGCGCCGGCGAGCCGCATGACCAGCAGCGTCGCCGCCGTCGAGTCGAGCACCAGGTCGGCGAGCACGGCGCGCATCAGCGGCTGGTCGATAAGGCGGCGCTGGAAGGCGGAGCGGTGGTCGCAATGATGGATCGCCAGGCCGACCGCCTGGCGCATGATCGCCGCCGCCGAGAGCGCGGCGTCGAGCCGCGTATGCTGGACCATCTCGAGGATCGTCGCGACGCCCCGCCCCTCCTCGCCGACCATCTGCCCCCAGGTGTCGCGATACTCGATCTCGGCCGAGGCGTTCGAGCGATTGCCCAACTTATCCTTGAGGCGCTGGATGAGGAACGGGTTGCGTGTGCCGTCGGGACGGAAGCGCGGCACCAGGAAGCAGCTCAGCCCGCCGGGCGCCCGGGCCAGGGTCAGAAAGGCGTCCGACATCGGCGCCGAGCAGAACCACTTGTGGCCGGTCAGGAGATACTCGGCGCCGGGGCCGGCCGCCTTGCCGGCCGGCGCCGCCGTCGTCGTGTTGGCGCGCACGTCCGAGCCGCCCTGCTTTTCGGTCATCGCCATGCCCATGGTGCATGCCGGCTTCGCCTCGGCGGGCACGGGCCGACCGTCGTAGTCGCGCCCGGTGATACGGGGCACCCAGAT
>JBFGQV010000126.1:0-6475 GCA_041563955.1 Alphaproteobacteria bacterium
GCTGCACCGGGGTCTCGAGGCCGTGCTCGAGGATATCCTCGGCACGCGTCTCCACCTTCGCCTCGTCCAGCGTCCTGGCGATCTTGGCCGGCACGTAGATGTCGGCCAGCTTCACCGTCACGGTGCGCATCAGCTCGCCCATCGCGCGGCGTCCCTCCTCAGCCCGTATCGTGGGCGAATTGCCAGTACAGCTCGCGGGCGCGGCGGAACAGCGGGCCGGGCTGCAGCTCGCGGTCCTCGACCCGGGTGATCGGCATCACCTTGGACAGGTTGCCGGTGGTGAACACCTCGTCGGCCGCGAGCACCTCCTCCCAGGTGATGGTGCGCTCCTCGACCGCGATCCCGGCGTCCCGGAACAGCGCGGCGACGCGCTGGCGGGTCACCCCGTTGAGGAAGGTGCCGTTGGCCGCCGGCGTCTGGGCGACGCCGTCCTTGCCGATCCAGATGTTGGCGGTGGCGAGCTCGGCGACGTTGCCGTCCGGGTCCCGCACCACCGCATTGTCGAAGCCGCGCTTTGAGGCCTCGATCAGGGCGCGGGCAGAGTTCGGGTAGAGGCACGAGGCCTTGGCGTCGGTCGGCGCCATGTCCGGTGCCGGCCGGCGATAGCTCGACAGGCATACCGACATGTTGCCGGGCTCCGGCATCTCGCGCGCGAAGATCGACAGGCAGAAGCGGGTGCTTTCCGGATCGGGGGCGACGAAGTACTGCGCCCCCTTCTCGGCGAAATACATCGGCCGGATGTAGAGCGCCGCGCCTTCGGGGAACTTGGCGACGCCGTCGCGCGCGATCGCCTCAACCTCCTCGGCCCCGTAGCGCGGCTCGAGCCCGAACGAATGCGCCGAGGCGATCAACCGCTGGCAGTGCCTGTCGAGGTCCGGGGCGACGCCTTCGAAGGCGCGGGCGCCGTCGAACACCACCGAGGCCATCCAGGTGGCGTGTGTCAGAGGGCCGAGCAGCAGCGGTTCGCCGTCGACCCATTTGTCGTCGATAAAGTGAATGGTCTGCATGTCCGCACGATAACGCCGTGCGCGCGAAAGGGGAAGGCTCCCCTGAGCCGCCACCGCGGCTCAGGGGGCCGTCTTCAACATAGCCTGCCAGATATTCCAGGCGGTCTCCACCGACACGCCACCGGCAAGGCTCCCTGACGTCAACATATCCAAGGTCGGCTTTTCAGGTACGGTCCGCATGCCCCTGCGCGCCAGCAGGTCGATCGTGTCCGGATCGTCCTGCAATGCCGCGTTACCGTCGGTCTGTGATCTTCGAATGTTCATACCGTTCACGCACTTCCTGTCGCGTTGCCCCGGTAACGGAGCAAAGCGCGTGCCAGATGCGCCCGCTGCGACAATGGTTCGCTATAACTTGGTTAATCCGGGGCGTTTCCGGCCGGTTTGCGGCTTGCGCCGCCGGTTCGCGCCACTCCAGCCATCGGTTGCAAAATGCACTCGCAGTGCAGGCAGACTGCGACTGTCGACATATCCCTTAAATTGCAGGGAATCCGGCGATCCCTTGTGTCGAATCGGCGGCTTGTCTAGAACGGTAGCCGTTCGGTCCCCGCCGGCCCCCGCGGCCGCCCGGGCGACGCAGCCGGAAACCGCCCGCGATGGACCCCTACGCCCTGATCCTGCCGCTGCTTCGAAGGCTCGAGCCGGAACGCGCGCACCGCCTGACGGTGCGGGCGCTGGCCATGGGAATAGGGCCGGTGCAGCGCCGGCCCGACGACCCGGTGCTGCGGACAAGGGTGCTGGGGCTGGATTTCCCCAATCCGCTCGGTCTCGCCGCCGGGTTCGACAAGAACGCGGAGGCCTGGTCGGCGGCCCTGCGCATGGGGTTCGGCTTCGTCGAGACCGGCACGGTGACGCCGCTGCCGCAGGTCGGAAATCCCCGTCCGCGGCTGTTCCGGCTGGTCGAGGACGAGGCGGTGATCAACCGGATGGGGTTCAACAACGACGGTATGGACGCCGCCGCACGGCACCTCGCCGGGCCGCGCCGCGGCGTCGTCGGGGTCAATATCGGCAAGAACCGCGAAACCGCCGACCCGGTCGCCGACTATGCCGCCTGCGCCGCGCGGCTCGGCCCGCTGGCGGACTATGTCGTGGTCAACGTCTCGTCGCCGAACACGCCGGGGCTGCGGGCGCTGCAGGATCCGGAGGCCCTGTGGCGCATCGTCGACGCGGTGGCGCAGGCCCTGGCGCGGGCCTGTCCCGGGGACGCGCCGCCGATCCTGGTGAAGATCGCGCCGGACCTCACCGAACGCGACCGCGAGGATATCGCCGCGGTGGCGCGCGGCGCCGCGGTGGCGGGCCTCATCGTCGCCAACACCACGGTCGCGCGGCCGGTCGGTTTGCGCAGCCGCTGGCGCACGGAATCCGGAGGTTTGAGCGGAAAACCGCTGTTCGAGCCGTCGACCGAGCTGCTTGCCGACATGTACCGGCGCACCGGCGGGACGGTGCCGCTCATCGGTGTCGGCGGCATCGCCAGCGGCGGCGACGCGTACCGGAAAATCCGCGCCGGCGCCAGCCTAATTCAGGTTTATACAGCATTTGTTTACCAAGGACCTGTATTGATACGGCGAATCAAGGACGAATTGGCAGCTTTACTGCATGCCGATGGGTACGATGAAGTCGCCGCAGCGGTCGGAACCGGAACTCGCTAGCCGGACCAGCAAGCTTGCCTTGCGAATCCCGGGAGCGTACCTTGCGCGGGGTGGCGGCCGGCCTTCGGTACGGGGAAATTTTTTGACGCGTGGTCATGGATAAGCGGATTCACCTGATCCTGGCGGCAGCCTATATTGCGGCCGGTTTCGTTGGCATGATCGCCGGCTGGCTGGGATCGGGCCAGTTCTTCATCGGCCTGGTGACCGGCGGGCTGATCGTGATGCTGGGCGGCCTGTCGCACGAGTTCATGATCCGGCGCGACGGATTCCGGCGGATTCTCAAAGGCGTCGTGATGCTGCGCGACAAGGTCGAGACGATCGAGCGCGGCGTCGGCGACATCCAGAAGGACATCGGCAAGGCCACCGCGGATGCCCGCGGCGCCAACACCGCGGCCCAGCAGTTGCAGCAGATCCAGGAGCTGGCCCAGAAGACCGCCGAGGAATTCGAGGCCTTCAAGAAGGAGGGCGGCAGCGCCAACGGCCTCGCGCAGACCGTCGAGCAGCTGCAGGCGGCGGCCCAGCAGACGGCCAGCGACATCGAGATCATCCAGAACGCCGGCAACCAGCTGCACGCCGAGTTCATGGCCATGCAGCAGCAGCTGGCGACGCAGCAGGAGCAGTTCGAGCAGGTCCAGACCCTGCTGCACCAGATGCAGGGGACGATCGAGGAGATCGCCTCGCGCCCGGCCGCGGCGGCGCCGCAGCAGGCCGCCGTGCATCCCGACCTGATCCCCGAACGCATCCCGGCGCAGCCGCCCGCCCCGCCGCCCTCTCCGCCGCCGGAACAGGCGGTGATGGAGCAGCCGGTGATGGAGCAGCCGCCGATGGAGCAGCCGGCCGTGGCGCCGCCGCCGGAACCCTCGGCCGCCGAGGAACCGCCGCCGCAGGAACCGCCGGCCGCGGAGCCGCCGCCGGTTGAGCAGGCGGCGCAGCCGGCGCCGGCCGGCGCGGCCGAGGGCCTGGTCGCCGTGGCGCTGCAGCAGATCGAGGCGCATATGGGACAGGCTGCGGGCGAAAGCGCGGCCGACCTCAGCCTGCGGGGGATCGCCGAGGCGCTGAAGACCGACGCGGTGGACCTCTACCTCGAGCCCATCGTCACCCTGCCGGAACGCAAGCCGGCGCATTACGAATGCCACGGCGGTCTCCGCGGGCCCGACGGCGCCCCCCTTGCGGTCGACCCCAACCTCGACGCCACGGGCCGCGGCGATCTGATGCAGGCGCTCGAGAACGGCCTGCTGGCGCGCTGCGTCGACCGCATCGCAGAGGTCGACATCTCCGGCCTCGACGGCGGCGCCTGCTTCTATAACGTGGCCGCCGAGACGCTGGCGGATCGCGCCTTCTTCGGCGCCCTGGTCCGGCACCTGCAGGCCAACCCGACGCTGGCACAGCGGCTGGTCCTGGAATGCCCACAGTCGGCGCTGATGGAATACGGCGAGCAGGCGGTGCAGGATCTGGTGGAGATCCAGGAAACCGGATGCCGGTTCTCGATCGACGGCATCACCGACCTCGAGATCGATTTCGAATCGCTGGTCGGATTCGGTTTCCGGTTCGTCAAGGTCGGCTCGAAGTTCATGCGGGTCCAGGCCAACACGGCCGACGACCCCGAGACCGTACGCGGCCTCGCCACGTCGCTGAAGGCGATCGGCATCGACGTCGTCGTCGAGAAGGTCGAGACCGACCTCAGCCTCGTCGAGTTGATCGCCTTCGACATCAGCTTGGGGCAGGGCTCGCTGTTCGGCCAGCCCGAGCTCATGCGCAAGACAGCCTAGCGCGACCGCTTCATGGATGTAAAAACGATCGATGGCGTCGGCCGGCTGGCCGACGCGTATGACGGCTACATCCTCGATCTGTGGGGCGTGCTGTACGACGGCGGCACGGTGTTTCCGCATGCGCTGGAGACGATGGCGCGGCTGCGCGCCGGCGGCGCCCGCCTCGTCATCCTCTCGAACGGCCCGCGCCGGGCCAGCGCCGTCGCCGCGCGCATCGCCGCGGCGGGGATCCCGGCGGACAGCTATGACGGCGTCATGTCGTCCGGCGAGGAGGCCTGGCAGCTGCTCGCCGATCCCGGCGACGACGCCTGGTACCGCGCGCTCGGCCGGCGCGTCTTCTTCCTCGGCCCGCACGGCGACCGGCCGATGCTCGACGGGCTCGACGTCGAAGAGGCCGCGAGCGCCGCGGAGGCCGATGTCATCCTCGATCTCGGGCCGCTCGACCCTGACCACACGATCGCCGACTACGAGGGCATGCTGGCCGCCGCGGCGGCGCGGCGGGTGCCGATGATCTGCGCCAACCCGGACCTCGTCGTGCACCGGCTCGGCAAGGTCGAGATCTGCGCCGGCACGATGGCCGAGCGCTACGAGGAGCTCGGCGGCTTCGTGCGCTGGCACGGCAAGCCGCACCCGTCGGTCTACAGATCGAGCCTTGCCCTGATGCCGGGCATCGACAGGCGACGCATCCTTGCGGTCGGCGACTCTTTTCGCACCGATATCCGCGGCGCGAACGGCGCCGGGCTCGACTCGCTGCTGGTCACCCACGGCATCCACCGCGAGGATCTGTGCCACGAGGACGGCACCCCGGACGCCGCGCGCATCATGCACGAGGCGCGGCTGGCCGGCGCCATCCCGACCTGGGCCTGCGGCGCATTCACCTGGTAGGCGCGCCGCTGTGTGATCGGCAGCCGGGACATCCTGGGCTTGTTTGCGTCTTGTATAGCGCGGACGCGCGACCTCACCCTTCGAGACGGCGCTATGCGCCTCCTCAGGGTGAGGGCACAGGCATTTGGGCCTCATGCTGAGGAGCCCCGAAGGGGCGTCTCGAAGCATGAAGTCGCGAGGCCGTCCTACACGGAGGGCAGGTCGCGCAACACCCATTCGCGCTTTGCCGGCGGAAGCGCGGTGTGCTAAGCGGCGGCATGCTTTCCGGACTGTCCGACATCGCTCGCGACTACGATTTGTTCCTCGTCGACCAGTGGGGCGTGCTGCACGACGGCGAGACGCCCTATCCCGGCGCCGTCGAGGCGCTGCGCCAATTGCGCGCGCTCGGTCAACCGATCGTGATCCTGTCGAACTCCGCGCGCCGGGTGCATGTCGGCGTCGAGAAGATGGAGGCGCTCGGCATTTCCGACGATCTCTACGACCGGCTGGTCACCTCGGGCGAGCTGACCTGGCGCGCGCTCAACGAGCGCAGCGATGCCTTCCATGCCGGGCTCGGGCGGCGCTGCCTGCTGGTCAGCTGGGGCGACGACCGCGGGCTGACCGGCGGCGGCATCGACCTCGAGCGCGTAGACGACGTGGCCGAGGCCGACTTCATCCTCATGGCCGGCACCAACCGCGAGACGCTGGACCATTACGAGCCGCTGCTGCAGGCGGCGCGCGAACGCGAACTGCCGATGGTCTGCGCCAACCCGGACCTCGTCAGCGTCACCCCCGAGGGCGAGCTCGTCATCTGCCCCGGCGCCGTGGCCCGCCGCTACGAGGAGATCGGCGGCACCGTGCGCTGGCACGGCAAGCCGGATCTCGCGGTCTACGCCCATTGCCGGGCGCTGTATCCGGCGGCGCAGCGGCCGCTCGGCATCGGCGATTCCCTGCATCACGACATCGCCGGCGCCCGGGCGGCGGGCATCGACTCGCTGTTCGTCGCCGGCGGCATCCATGCCGAGGCGCTCGGCATCACATGGGGCGGAACGCCGGGCACCGACCGCCTCGAGGCCCTGTTCGCCAAGACCGGCCAGCGCCCTGATTACGTGGTGCCTGTGTTCCGGTGGTAGGGGGGCTGCCCGCGACCGCGGGACCTCCCCCTCCCGCCTGCGGCGACTCCCGCCCC
>JBFGQV010000127.1:0-6428 GCA_041563955.1 Alphaproteobacteria bacterium
GCCGGTCGGCATGGTGCATTTCGACGCCCATACCGACACCTGGGACCGCTATTTCGGCGACTACACGTTCACCCACGGCACGCCGTTCCGCCGCGCCGTCGAGGAGGGCGTGCTGGATCCCAAGCGCACCGTGCAGATCGGCATCCGCGGCTCGCTCTATGCCGAGAAGGACCACGAATGGGGCCTCGCACAGGGCATCCGCGTGATCACCATCGAGGAGTTCTACGAGATGGGCGTCGAGGCGGTGATCGCCGAGGCGCGCCGCGTCGCCGGCACCGGCCCGACCTATGTCAGCTTCGACGTCGACGGACTCGACCCGGTCTACGCGCCGGGCACCGGCACGCCGGAGATCGGCGGTTTCTCGACGCACGAGGCGCAGCGCATGCTGCGCGGCCTCGACGGGCTGGAGATCATCGGCGGCGACGTCGTCGAGGTCGCGCCGCCCTTCGATCCGACCGGCATGACGGCGCTGGTCGGCGCCACCATGATGTACGAGATGCTCTGCGTCATGGCCGCCGGGGTCGCCCGCCGCCGGGCGGGCTGAGACGCCGGATGGCCGGCGACGGCACCGGAGGGCCTGGCGGCGTGCAGCGACTCATCAGCACGGCGCTGGCCGCCGTGATCCTCGCCCTGTCTGCGCTGCCGGGCCAGGCCGAGCCGCTGCGCCTCGGCTACCGCAGCTGGGTCTCCGCCGGGCCGTTCTTCATCGCCCGCGACAAGGGCTGGTTTGCCGAGGAGGGGGTCGAGGTGCGGCTGGTGCCGGTCGAGGACATGCCGGTGCGCGCCGGGGCGCTGGCGACCGGCGAGCTCGACGCCATGATCGCCATGCTCGACGCCACGGTGCTGCACCTGACGCCGAAGACCGAGCTGCGCTTCGTGTTCGCGGTGGCGGAGTCGCGCGGCGCCGACGGGCTGGTGGCGATGCGGGACATCGCCGCGGTCGCCGACCTCAAGGGCCGGCGGGTCGCGGTGCGGCCCGGCTCGACCGGCCAGTTCTATCTCAACGTGCTGCTGCACGAGGCCGGGCTCAGCCAGAGCGACATCGAGATCGTGCCGCTGGCGCCGGGCGGTGCGGGCCACGCCTTCGAGACCGGCGCGGTCGACGCGGCGGTGACCTGGGAGCCGTGGCTGACCCGCACCCGCCAGCGCGAGCGCGGCCACGTCCTCGCCGACACGGCGGACCGGCCGGGCCTGCTGGTCGAGACGGTGGTGGCGCGGGCAGCATCCCTCGAGTCGCGGGCGGCCGAATTCGACGCCCTGTACCGGGCGTGGCAGCGCGGCGTCGCCTTCGCGCGCGACAATCCCGAGGAGGCCGACAGGCTCATGGCGGCCGGAATCGGCCACTGGCTGCGCCACCACATGGTGGTGGCCGAGATGCGCCAGGGCATCGCCTGGTACGACGGGCCCGCCAACCGGGCGCTGTTCGGCGAGCCGGGACGGCCCGGACCGCTGACCGACGCGGTGGCGCGGGCCATCGGGATCTGGGCCGGCTTCGGCAAGCTGCAGGTCGAGCGGCGGCCGCGCGAGCTGATCAGCTTTGCCGTCGTCGGCTGGTAGGAGGGCCGTTCGGCGCGCCGGGGCGGGGCGGATGCGCCCCGCCATCCGGACACGCTCAGCGGCGGAACCGGCCGCGCGCCGCGTCCTCGATCTCGTAGGGCGCGAGGCCGATATCCTCGAGCTGGCGGGCGGTCAGCCGGGACAGCTCGCTCACGGTCCGGCGATAGGCGCGCCAGCGGCGCAGGTCGTTGCTGATGCGGTCGAGAAACATAACGAATCCCCCTCGGCCCGAGTGAATTTGAGGAACCAATCCACGGCCAAGATATGCACAGCATGGGAGCCGGAGAATTGACATTTTTGCAGGGCAGAAATGGCCGGCGCGAATACCTCATTTTAACCATATTTTAAGGGGTTATGGCAGAATGCTGCGTTGCAACAAAATCGGCTACCAGCCGTTCACGCGCGGCCATTCCCCGACGACCGCGCCGGCCCCGTCGAGGACGTGGTACCGGTCGTGCGCCGCGGCGGTCATGCAGACGTGGTTCGGGAAGATGCGGATGCGGCTGCCGACGGGGAATTCCTCCCAGGGCGGTTCGGCGCCGCCGGGCAGCGCCAGCTGGCCGTGCTCCTGGCTGACGGCGGCGAGATACATGCGGTCGGGCCGCGGCTTGCCGCCCGGACCCATCACCGTGCCGTAGCCGGTATCGTCGTCGAACTCGGATGGGCCGATGTCCTTTGACATGGCGAGCCCACCGGCATCGACGAGGATGCGCCGGGTCCGCCGGTTGTGGCTGATCACGCTGGCCAGCACGGTGACCGCGATGTGGTCCCAGCTGCACGACCCGATCAGCGCCTGGTCGACGTCGCCGAACATGTAGACGCCGGGGCGCATCTCGGTCACGCCCTCAAGGTTTTTCGCGTAGCGCGCCGTCGGCGTCGAGCCGGCCGAGACCACCGGGCAGGGCAGGCCGGCGTCGCGCAGCAATTCCGCCGCCTTGACCACGCCGGCACGCTCGGCCTCGGCCACCGCCCTGATCGCCTTGGCCGAATTGCAGTGGTAGGACTGGCCGGCATGGGTCATCACCCCGCGCAGCTCGAGCGCCGCCGATTTGTGGATCATGTGGCCGAGATTGACGATGTCGCCGGCCTCGCTGTCGGGATCGAGCCCGCAGCGCCCGTCGCCGGTGTCGATCTCGATCATCATCGGGAACTTGCGGCCCAGCTTGGCGGCGCGGATCGCGGTCTCGGCGGCGGCGCCCATATTGTCGGTCACCAGGATCAGCGCGTCGCCCATCTCCTGGATCGCCGCCGCCTGGCCGATCTTCGACGGCACGAAACCGACGGCGTAGAGGATGTCGGTAAAGCCGTTCTCGGCGAAGTAGTGCGCCTCCTTCAGCGTCGAGACGGTGATGCCGCCGAAATGGCCTGCGGTGGCGAGCCGGGCCACCTCCGCCGATTTCGCCGTCTTCATGTGCGGCCGCAGCTTGACGCCGAGCTTGGTCATATGGGTGGCCATCAGCCGGCAGTTGTCCTCCAGCACCGCGCGGTCGAGCAAGAGGCAGGGCGTCGGCAGCGAATCGAAATGTTCCATGGGCCGCGATCTTATCCGAAGGGCGAGCATCTACAATCGAAATCCGCCGGGACGGACCCAGGGCGTGCGGAACGAGCCCATGCGTTAGGGATTTCTGCGGGTTTCGCGGGCGGCGCGCCGGGCGCACCGCCGGCAGACGGGCCATTGTCGGCGCACCCCGGCCTCAGTGCGCCGGTTCCAGCTCGCCGCCGCGGGCCGGCCCGGCATCCGCCTCCATGCCGAGGAAGCCGCCGGACTGGTGCGCCCAGAGCTGGCTGTACAAACCGCCCGTGCCCAACAGCTCGTGGTGGCTGCCCTGCTCGACGATGCGGCCGTGATCCATAACCACCAGGCGATCGAGGGCGGCAATGGTGGACAGCCGGTGGGCGATCGCGATCACGGTCTTGCCGGCCATCAGATTGTGAAGCTGCCCCTGAATCGCCGCCTCGACCTCGGAATCGAGCGCCGAGGTCGCCTCGTCGAGCACCAGGATGGGCGCGTCCTTGAGGATCACCCGCGCGATCGCGATGCGCTGCCGCTGCCCGCCGGACAGCTTGACGCCGCGCTCGCCCACCCGGGCGTCGTAGCCGCGCCGGCCCTGCGGGTCGACGAGATCGGGAATGAAGGCCTGGGCCTCCGCCAGTTCGGCCGCGCGCACGATCTCTTCCTCGCTCGCCTCGGGCCGGCCGTAGCGGATGTTGTCGCGGATCGACCGGTGCAGCAGCGAGGTATCCTGGGTCACCATGGCGATCCGGGCGCGCAGGCTTTCCTGGGTGACGTCCGCGATGTCCTGGCCGTCGATCAGGATGCGCCCGCCCTCCAGGTCGTGGAACCGCAGCAGCAGGTTGACCAGGGTCGACTTGCCGGCGCCGGACCGCCCCACCAGGCCGACCTTCTCGCCGGGCCGCACGGTCAGGGTGACGTTCTCGATGGCGCCGCGCTCCTTGCCGTAGTGAAAGCGGACGCCCTCGAAGCGGATCTCCCCTTCCGTCACCGTAAGCGGGCGTGCGTCCGGCCGGTCCACCACCTCGCAGGGTCGCGAGATGGTCTCGATGCCGTTCTCCACCGTACCGACATTCTCGAACAGCGTGGCGATGGTGCGCAGGATCCAGCCGGACATCTGGCTGAGCCGGACGATCAGGCCGTTGGCCGCCGCGACGGCGCCGACGCCGATGCTGCCCTCCCGCCAGAGCAGAATCGAGAGCACCGCCATGGCCAGAAGCAGCGCGCTGTTGAGCACGGTCAGCACCGCGGTCAGGGAGAGGACCAGACGCATCAGATTGCGGAAGGCCCTTGTATGACGCCTCAGGCTCTCATGGGCGAAGGCTTCCTCGCGCTCGGCATGGGCGAAGAGCTTGACCGACTGGATGTTGGTGTAGCTGTCCACGACGTGGCCGGTCAGCGCCGAGGTGGCCTCCGACGCAGCGGCCGAGCGTCCGCGCACCGGCGGCACCAGGAAGACGATCACCGTGACGTAGCCCAGCGCCCAGACGGCAACCGGCAACAGCAGGCGCCAGTCGAGCCCCATGAAGAGTGCCATGGTGCCGGCCACGAAGATCAGCAGGAACCACACGCCGTCGATCACGTTGATAACGGCCTCCCGCAGCGCACGGCCGGTCTGCATGACCTTCTGCGCGATGCGCCCGGCGAAGTCATTCTGGAAGTAGGACAGGCTCTGGCGCAGGACATAGCGGTGATTGCGCCAGCGCACACGGTTGGTTAGGCCGGGCACCAGCGCCAGGTTGATCAGCCCGCGCGAGACGATCACCGCCGCGGGACGGATGACGACCGCAATCAACGCCATGATGATCAGCGCCGTCGCATGAGCCTCCAGGAAGCTCTCCGGGCCGGTCTCGGCCATCCATTCGACGATGATTCCGAGAAAGGCGTAGAGCGCCAGTTCCGAAAGCGCGGCAAGGCCGGAGACGGCCAGGATCGCCAGCAGCAGTCCCTTGATCGGCCAGAGAAAATGCGCGAAGAAGGTGCGCGTCCTGTCCGGCGGCCGGGCGACCTCGGATGGAGCCAGGGGGTCGAAAAGACGCTCGAAATATTCATACATGGCAAACAACCCAACACCGGGACAAATGAGTCGCCCACTCACCGGCGCTGCCGGAAACACGACGGCGAGACCGGAACATCGGCGACGGAATCGATGGAATCGCCATCAGTCTAGCAACCGGAATGAGAACAAAACAGGCATAATGATCCGACGTCCCGTCCCGCAATCGTCAGCATACTGATAGACCCTTGTCCGCCGCCGAGCGCGGCGCATATAGTCCTGCAAGCGGATGAACCCCTTTCAACGGAAAACCCGACGAGACGGACGAGACAGCATGCGAACCTATCTGCACATCAACCTTGGCGACCGCAGCATCGAACGCGAGGCGATGGAGGGTGAGGCGCTGGCCCGTGCCGGCCGCCACCACATCGTCAAAACGCTGCTGGACAGGGGCGCCGCCGCCGTCGATCCGCTGTCGCCGGACAACCCGCTGATCTTCTCGGCCGGGCCCTTCGCCGGCACCAACTTCTCCAACGCCAACCGGCTGTCGGTCGGCTGCAAGAGCCCGCTGACCGGCGGCGTCAAGGAGGCCAATTCCGGCGGCACCTTCGCCTTCGCGCTGGGCCAGCTGGAGCTCGCCGGGCTGACGCTGTACGGCGCGTCGGACGAGTGGGTGGTGATCCGCATCCCCAAGGAGGGCGAGATCACCTTCGAGGACGCAACGCCCTATCTCGGCAAGGGCAATATCGAGGCGGCGGCGCTGCTGCACGAGAGATACGGCGACAAGGTGAGCCTCGCGATCTGCGGGCCGGTCGGCGAGTATCTCGGGCTGATCGCCGGCATCGCCTTTACCGACCCGGAAGGCCGGCCGGTGCGCATCGCCGCGCGCGGCGGCGTCGGCGCCGTGATGGGCGCGAAGAAGGTCAAGGCGATCGTCGTCGACAAGCACAAGATGCCGCCGTTCCACGACCGCAGGAAGGTCATGGAGTCGGTCAAGGGCTACAATGCCAAGCTCGCCGCCGAGCCGGCGATCGAGAACTACACCAAGCTGGGCACGGCGATGATGGCCGACGTGATGAACCATGTCGGCGGCATCCCGGTGCGCAACTTCAGCGACGGCCGGCTCGTCGACACCGAGGTCGAGACCATGAAGATGGGCGGCCAGCACATCCGCGAGCGCAACCTCGCGCGCGGCGGCGAGACCGAGCATGCCTGCATGCCCGGCTGCATGATCAAATGCTCCAACATCTATGTCGACGAGGACGGCAAGGAGATCGTCGCGCCGCTGGAGTACGAGACGCTCGGCCTGATGGGCACCAATTGCGGGCTGAGCGACCCGGACGACCTCGCGCGGCTGAACGC
>JBFGQV010000128.1:0-6408 GCA_041563955.1 Alphaproteobacteria bacterium
CCGTGCCCTCCACTACCGGCGCATCCTCGAGGACGGTGCAATCTATGCGCAGCCCTTCTCCGAGGGCGGCGCGGCGGCCGCCGGCCAGGTCGCGTTCGCAACCGAGGCCCGACCCGTCGAGGAGGGGTGGGTCGTCAACGGCAAGAAGATCTTCGCCTCGCTGTCGGGCCATGCGGATTATTACGGCGCGCTGTGCACCGAGCTCCACGAGGGCGAGAACCCGAGCCGGCGGCATACCCTCTATCTCGCCATCCCGGCCGATGCCGAGGGGGTCCGCGTGACCGGCGAGTGGGACCCCCTGGGCATGCGCGGCACCGTCTCGCGCACCCTGCTGTTCGAGGACGTGTTCGTGCCCGAGAGCGAGGCGCTGATGCCGCGCGGCGTCTACTTCCAGGCGGCGACGCGCTGGCCGCACATGTTCGCGACCCTGGCGCCGACCTATATGGGCCTCGCCCAGGCGGCCTACGATTTTGCCGTGCGCTACCTGCGCGGCGAGCAGCCCGGCGCCGGCCCGGTGAAGCGCCGCATGTACCCGACCAAGCAGATCGCCGTCGCCGAGATGCGCATCATGCTGGAGCAGACCAGGGCGCTGTGGTTCCAGACGATCCGCGAGGCCGGGCCCAACCCGAGCAAGGACCAGCTGCTGCGCGCCTGGGCGGCGCAGTACACGGTGATGGAGAACGCCAACGCGCTGGCGCAGCGCGCCATCCGCACCTGCGGCGGCCAGTCGATGCTGAAATCCCTGCCGCTGGAGCGGATCTACCGCGACAGCCGCTGCGGCTCCCTGATGCTGCCCTGGACGGCCGAGCTGTGCCTCGACCGCATCGGCCGCGGCGCCCTCTACGAGGCCGGCGAGACGGACGACTGACGACGTTCACGCAGCGTGCGTCCCGGACGCGCTTCACCCCCTCCCCAACCCCTCCCCCGCAAGCGGGAGAGGGGCTTTATCGCGCGAACCGCATGACCCACGCCCTCTCCCGCCATGGGCGGGGGAGGGTTGGGAGGGGGTGGCAGGCACGCTCGACCGGCAGGTGATGTCTGCAAGTCGGACCGCCCTACCGGCCGCCGTCAGTCGTCGTCATCGTCATCGTCATCGTCATCGTCATCGTCATCGTCGCGCAGCCCCATGCAGTTCGCATAGTAGGTCACCGTCGCCGGCCAGTCGGTGAACACGCCGAGTACGCCGACGTCGCGGGCCAGCACGTCGAGCATGGTCAGCATGTCGCCGTCATTGTCGATGGCATCGCTCACCGACTGGTAGTAGAAGCCGCCGCCGCCGGCGAGCGGGCCCGAGCGCTCCAGCGTCCAGGTGATGATGTCGAGGCCGGCCGCCTTCGCCGACGCGGTATAGGCCGAGGGCACGATCCGGCCGGCGGCGTCGAGCGTCACCAGCATCCACATCGGCGGCGCGATGATCTCCACGCCGGCCGCCGCCAGCTCGGCCATGCTCGGCACGAAGGTCGACGGATCGTTGGGGTCGATCGGCGGCGTGTCGTCGTAGCGATCGTCGAGGAACACCGCCTGCTCGCCGAACGCCGGCTCGTTGGCGATCCAGTACAATACGTCGTCGAGGTTGAACGACTGGGCCCACACGTCCTCCGGCCGAATGCCGGCGGCCCGGTACTCGTCGATGAGCTGCTGGGCGTAGTCTTCCTGGGTGTAGTCGCCCTCGAACGGCATCGCGACGCTCGGCGCCTTCAGCTCCGGCGTGAACTTGGCGCCGAGGCTGCGGAACAGCTCGATGCTCTCGGCATGGGTGATGAGGGTGCCGCGGGTGGCATACAGGTCGGTGCGGTAAGGGGCGGTGCCGCCGAGGAACTCCTCGGGGGTGAGCGCGTCCGGATCGCTGGCGTCCATCTTGCCCTTGAGCGACAGGAACTCGGCCGCGGTGATCTCGCTGGTGCGACAGACCGCGGATGCCCGTTTCGTGCGGTTGCCGTCGATATCGAACTCGGCCGGCGTGAACGGCTCGATGCAGGTCGACGCAAGATCGGTGACGAGGATGTTGGTCGTGGTCGCAAGGTCGGCCTGCGAGTGGCGGCACACCAGCACCCGGTCCTTGGTGAAGGTCACGTCGCATTCGAGGATGCCGGCGCCCATCCGCGCCGCGGCGATGTAGGATTCCCGCGTATGCTCTGGAAACTGCAGCGCCGCGCCGCGGTGGCCGATGGAAAAATCGCTCTTCTTGAACGGCCCCTTGGCGCATTTGCGCAGCTCGGTCTTGAGCGGGCCCTCGTCCATGTCATCGACGAGGAAGAACGGGCGCGGGCCGAGTTGCACGCTGTGGCCCGAACCGAACGACGGTTCCTTTTCCGATCCTGCGGCCAACGCGGCGGTCACCGGCGACAGCAACGCCAGCGCCAGCCCCAGCGCGGTAAATGTCATTACGATTTTTTGCATGGAAACCTCTCTCTGCCTGTTTGGGAGGTATTAATTGATCTGGACGTTTTGGCCACGATATCGCTTGCACCGATACCTGGCAACGATGGCGGGACGGTCCCGCACTGGTCATTGAGCGATGACCGCCGGTCGCCAGCGATGCGCACGCGCCGACAATGGGGGCTGGCCAGACGCCGCCATCCGCGCCATTCTGCCGGCCGGAAAGCAACGCTCGCGGCCATGGACACGAAGACGACGACAAACCTCGCCGATCGGATCGCCGGCCAGGCGCAGGCGACTGCGGACAAGACGGCGCTCCGCTTCGACGGCGCGGAGATCTCCTATCGCGCGCTCTCGACGCGGATAGAAGCGGCGGCCCGGGTGCTGGCGCAGCGCTTCGCGATCGGCCGCGGCGACCGGGTGGCGCATCTCGGCCTCAATCACCCGGACATGCTGGTGCTGCTGTTCGCCTGCGCCCGGCTCGGCGCCATCTTCCTGCCGCTCAACTGGCGGCTCGCCCCGCCCGAGCACGACTTCATCCTGCGCGACGCCGCACCGAAGCTGCTGGTCGCGGAGGCAGCGTTCGCGGCGCCGGTCGCCGCCATCGGCACGGCGGCGGAGAGCCTTCCCAAGGCGAGCCTCGGCGCCGGGGACGCCGGCTGGCCGTCGTGGGAGGCGTTGCTCGCCGACGCCGACGGCCCCGCCTGCGGCGACGGCGCGCCGGACGATCCGGTGCTGCTGGTCTACACCTCCGGCACCACCGGACGGCCCAGGGGGGCGCTGCTGACCCAGGCCAACATCCGCTGGAACGCGGCCAACAGCGTCCACATGCATGGCATGACCGGCGACGACCACGTGCTGACCACTATCCCGATGTTCCATGTCGGCGGCCTCAACATCCAGACGATCCCGGTGCTCCTTGCCGGCGGCACCGCGACGCTGCATGCCCGCTTCGATCCCGGCGCGACGCTGGACGCCATCGCCCGCGACCGGCCGACCCTGACGGTGCTGGTGCCGGCGCAGATGACGGCGCTGTTCGGCCACCCCGGCTGGCAGGCCGCCGACCTGTCGTCGCTGCGGCTGGTCACCACCGGCTCGACCATCGTGCCGGTGCCGCTGATCGAACGGATCCACGCGCGCGGCATACCGGTGATCCAGGTGTACGGGTCGACCGAGACGGCGCCGGTCGTCGTCTACCAGACCGCCGCCGACGCCGCGCGCAGGATTGGCTCGACCGGCCGCGCCGGACTGCACAGCGAGATGCGGCTGGTCGACGACGACGGCAACGACGTGCCCCCCGGCGCGCCCGGCGAGATCCTGATCCGCGGCCCGCAGGTGATGCGCGGCTACTGGGGCGACCCGGCGGCGACCGCTTCGGTGCTGCGCGACGGCTGGTTCCACACCGGCGATGTCGGCCACGCGGACGCGGAGGGCTGGCTCTACGTCAGGGAGCGCAAGACGGACGTCATCATCTCCGGCAGCGAGAACATCTATCCGGCCGAGCTCGAGGCGGTGCTCGCCGGCTGCGCGGCCATCGCCGAGAGCGCGGTCGTCGCCCGGCCGGACGCCACCTGGGGCGAGGTGCCGGTGGCGGCGGTGGTGCTGCGAGACGGCGGCGAAATGGACCGCGCGGCGGTGCTGGCCCTGTTCGAGGGCCGGCTCGCGCGCTTCAAGCATCCCAAGGACGTCGTGGTCCTTGCCGCCCTGCCGCGCAACGCCATGGGCAAGGTGCAGAAGTTCCGGCTGCGCGAGATCGTCGCGGAAGGCGGATCCGCATGAGGCAGGCGCAGCACAGGCTCGGTGTGCGGACCAGCGGCCAGGGGCTGTACGAGATCACCGCCGAGGTCGCCGGCTGGCTGGCCCGGCAGGACATCACCGAAGGGCTGCTGACCCTGTTCTGCCGCCACACCTCGGCCTCGCTGACCATCCAGGAGAACGCGGACCCCGACGTGCAGCGCGACATCGAGGCCTTTTTCGCAAAGCTCGTGCCGGAGGACCCGGCACTCTACCGCCACACGATCGAGGGGCCCGACGACATGCCGGCCCACATCAAGAGCGCGCTGACCGCAACGCAGCTGTCGATCCCGGTCTCGGGCGGGCGCCTGGCGCTCGGCACCTGGCAGGGCGTCTATCTGTTCGAGCATCGCACCCGGCCGCACGACCGCACCCTGGCCCTGCACCTGTTCGGCGACTAGGCCGCGCGCGTTCCGCCGCGACGGGCATCACCGCGGTGCGGGTGGGTCCGGCTCCCTTCCACGCGGACGAACACGGGGAGAGCGCAGCATGACACAAGCCTCGAGACTGCCGCCGGGAGTCTTCCTCATCGTCGGCTTCCATCTGGTCAGCCTTGTCGTCTGGTTTTTCGGCCAGACGCTGGCGGTCGTCGACTACGACATGGTCGCCGCGTGGGGCCTGCAATCGCCCCGTGCCGCGACCGAGCCGGCGGCGGTGGAGGTCAACCGGGCGATCGGGCTGACCGACACGATCGTCATGCTGCCGCTGTTCGTGCCGGCCGCGATCGGGCTTCTGCGCCGACGCTTCTGGGGTGCCGTGTGCAGCTGGCTGGTGTTCGGCATGACGCTTTACTGGCCGATCATGTTCTGGGCTTCGGAGGCCTTCTATGCGCAGGCGGGCATGCGGCACGTGCCGTTCTCGCTTACCACCGCCGTGCTTCCCGGCGCCATCTGGGCGATCGCCGCCTGGGGCTCCTGGTATCTGTTCCGCAGGCGCGCGCTGTTTCATTAGGGCCGGCGAAAACCGGAGCCATGTCGCAGCATCGAGGAGACCGGGATGCACACGCTACCTCTCGCATCACAGATCAGCCTCTACGTCCTGCTCGCACTGATCGGCCTGTTCATCCTGCTCCTCCTCGGCTGGCAGGTCAGGGTGCTGCAGGGCCGGGCCATGCGGAACCCCGACGGCTCGGTCGACGACTGGCACGAGCAGAAGATCCTGTTCGGCATCGCCTTCGCGGACGTCTTCCTGGCGTGTCCGGTCGGCCTTGCGGGGATTGTCCTCGTATTCCTGGAACCGCGCTGGGGCCATTACCTCCTGGCCATGACGGGGTTCTGGTTCGCCTACGCCAACCTCGCCACAACGGTTGCCAGCCTGCGCTTCGAAAAGCCCAGGCTCACATTGACATGGTTTCTCGTTTTCCCGTTCGGGAGCATGCTGGGCGTCGCGTACCTCGCATGGGCGGTCGTTCATATCGACGCCATATTCCGGCCGTGAGTTGAGGACGGCGCAGCGGCGAGGACCGTCGCCGCCGCACCGGCACGCGTTTCGAAGTGCGTCAGTCGGACAGGCGCTCGAGCTCGTCCCAGAGACGTCCCTCTTCCGCCTTCAGGGCGAGGTACCTCTGCTCCAGCTTCTCCTCGCGATTCCAGTCCGCCGCATCGATCGCGGCGGCCAGCGCGGCCTTGGTTTCCGCCAGCAGGTAGCAGATGTCGATCAGCTCGACCATGACCCATTGCTGGCGATATTCGAAGTCCCGCCACTTGCCTTCGAGGGTGCTGGCCTTCCACTGGTACTCTTCGGTGTCGCGAAGCTCGTGGCCCACGACCTGAACCGGCACGTCGCCGTCATCGGCGATCGCGTCAAGCGGCGCCGAAAGAAGAATTGCCGTCAAAAGCACGGCCGTCATCCGTTTCATTCTGGACTCCTTGCCGCGGTGCCGCGTTGCCCGCTACGCGGCACGCAGCGAACCGCCTCCCGTCACGGTTCCGAACGGCATCCAGTGTATTCAGCAGTGCCAAAGAAAAGATTAACGGATGGCAAGATTCATTAAATTCCGGGCGGGACGGGGCGCACACCGCGGGCGGTGCCCCGGTTCGGGGCGGTGCGGGAACACCGGGCGGAGGACAGCTTGTCGGCGAATCCCGCGTGCCTTGCGCCCGACCGTGCACGAGCACCGGGTCCCCAGCTTCGGGGTCATCGTCGCCCCCACGATCGCCGCCGAAGCCTGGGGGGAGGTGACCGGCCTGCAGATCGCGCGCCGCTGGGACGACGAGCTGACCGTGGCCGCCACTC
>JBFGQV010000129.1:0-6404 GCA_041563955.1 Alphaproteobacteria bacterium
CCAGGGGCCGCACCCTGAAGCTGCGGCCGCCGGAGGGCGGATCATGAATGCCCGCCGCAACCCACAGGAACACCTTGCCCACCGCCCGGTGATGCTGACCGAGGTGCTGGCGGTGCTGTCCCCCCGCGATGGCGGGGTCTATGTGGACGGCACCTTCGGCGCCGGCGGCTACAGCCGGGCGATCCTCGAAGCGGCGGATTGCATCGTCTGGGCCATCGACCGTGACCCGGATGCGATCCGCCGCGGCGAGGACATGGCCGCCGCCTATCACGGGCGGCTGCGTCTCGTGCATGGCCGCTTCGGCGAGATGGCGGCGCTGCTGCGCGCGCGCAACGTCACCCTCGTCGACGGCATCGCCCTCGATCTCGGCGTCTCCTCGATGCAGCTGGACGAGGCGGAACGGGGATTCTCGTTCCGCGCCGACGGGCCGCTGGACATGCGCATGGGCGCCGCCGGGCCGACCGCGGCCGATGCGGTGAACACCTTGGCCGAGAAGGAGCTGGCCGACATCATCTACCAGCTCGGCGAGGAGCGCCATTCGCGTCGCGTCGCCCGTGCCATCGTCGCGGCGCGCAAGGACGGGCCGATCACCGGCACGCTGGCGCTGGCCGACATCGTGCGGCGCGTGGTGCCGCGCTCGCGCGACGGCATCGATCCCGCGACCCGGACGTTCCAGGCGCTGCGCATCTACGTCAACGACGAACTGGGCGAGCTGGACCGGGCGCTGGTCGCCGCCGAAGCCCTGCTCGCCCCGGGCGGCCGCCTCGCCGTGGTCGCCTTCCATTCCCTCGAAGACAGGCGCGTGAAGGCCTTCCTCCGGGCTCGAGCCGGAGCCATCCCCCGCACGTCGCGTCACCTCCCCGCGACGCAGGAGGAAGGCCGCGCGCCGACCTTTACGCTCCTCAAGGGCGGCGCCGGCAAGCCGACCAAGGAGGAGGTGAGCGCCAACCCCAGGGCCCGATCGGCGCGCCTGCGCGCGGCCGAGCGCACCGGTGCCCCGGCCTGGCCCGAGGAGCGCGCCGCATGAGGATCCTGATCGTAACCGTCTGGCTGCTTGGCGCCAGCATCAGCGGCGCCGCGCTTTATGCCATCGCCTACGAGGTCGAGCGCATGGAAGCGGAGCTCGCGGCGCTGGAGCTGGAGATCCGCGACGAATGGACGGCTGTCCACGGCCTGAAGGCCGAATGGGCCTACCTCGCGCGGCCGGCGCGCATCGAGGAGCTGTCGCGGACCTATCTGCCGGGCATGCGGAACCTGACGGCGAGCCAGATCGGGACCGCCGACGAGATACCGTACGAGCCGCTGCCCGACGTGCTCGACGTTCTGGACCCGTCGGATCTTGCGACTCCGGCTGCCGCGGAGGTGATCCGGTGAGCGGCCGCTGGCACGCCGACCGTATCGCCGGCGCGACGGGTCTGCGCCGACGCCGGGGCCGCGCCGTCGGACCCTACATGCCGCCGCGGCTCGACGACGATGTCCGCAAGGCACTGGAAACGGGCCGGGCGCGCATGCTGGTCGCCGGCCTTTTCATGGCGCTGGCCTTCGCCCTCGTCGGCGGGCGGCTCACCCAGCTTGCCATCCTCGGCGAGTCGGGCCGACACCACGCGGTCGCGCATCGCACCGCGGACAAGCCCCTGAAGCCCCGCGCCGACATCGTCGACCGAAACGGCGAGGTGTTGGCGACCGACCTGCCCACCGCGTCGCTCTACGCCAATGCCCGCCGACTTCTCGACCCGGAGGAGGCGGCGCGCGGCCTGGTCACCGTCCTGCCGGATCTCGACTACGACGGGACCCTGAAGAAGCTGCAGTCCGACCGGACCTTCGTCTGGCTGCGGCGCAACCTGACGCCGCGCGAGCAGACCGAGGTGACCGCCCTCGGCATCCCGGGCCTCGACTTCATCCCCGAATTCAGCCGGGTCTATCCGCATGGGCCGCTGACGTCTCACCTGTTGGGCTATGTCGACAGCGACAATACCGGCATAGCCGGTCTGGAAAAACGGTTCGACGAGACGTTGTCGCGGGTCGAGGCGCCGCTGGCGCTGACGATCGACCTGCGGGTGCAGCACATCATGCGCGAGGAACTGCGCAGCGCGATGCTGGAGTTCAGGGCCAAGGCGGCCGCGGGCGTCGTCCTCGATGCCCGCAACGGCGAAGTCGTCGCCCTCGTCTCGCTGCCGGATTTCGACCCGAACCATCCGGGCAAGGCGCGCGACGCGGCGCGCTTCAACCGCGCGACGCTTGGCGTCTACGAACTCGGCTCCACCTTCAAGGTGTTCACCGCGGCCATGGCTCTCGACTCCGGTGTCGCCGACATGCGCGGGCGATACGACGCGAGGCGGCCGCTCAAGGTCTCGCAGTTCACCATTCGCGACTACCACCCGAAGCGGCGCTGGTTGTCGCTGCCGGAAGTCTTCATATATTCCTCGAATATCGGGGCGGCGCTGATCGCGCAGGAGATCGGCGGCAAGCGCCAGCAGGACTATCTCCGGCGGCTCGGCCTGCTCGATCCGCTGCCCCTGGAGATTCCCGAGACCGGGCGGCCGATCGTGCCGTCGCCGTGGCGGGCCGTAAACACGATGACCGTCGGATTCGGGCATGGACTGGCGGTCAGCCCGCTGCACCTGGCTTCGGGGGTGGCGGCGGTCGCGAATGGCGGCATCGCCCATGAACCCACGCTGATCAGGGCGCCGCGAAGAGATGCGGTCGGGCCCGGCAAGCGGGTGTTCTCGGAGACGACCTCGCTGCAGCTTCGCAAGCTGATGCGCCTGACGGTGCTGGGCGGCACCGGCCGGAATGCCGACGTGCCCGGCTATCCGGTCGGCGGCAAGACCGGTACGGCGGAGAAGCCGGGTCGTGAGGGCTACGCCGGCACGTCTCTGCTGTCGTCGTTCGTCGCGGTCGTTCCGATCACCCGGCCGCGCTACGTCGTGCTGGCGATGCTCGATGAGCCGCAGGGCAACGAGGCGACGGATGGCGCCGCCACCGGTGGTCGGGTCGCTGCCCCGGTGGTGCGCCGGGTGATCGGACGCATGGCGCCGATGCTGGATATCGCGCCGACGCCCGCCGACGCACCCGAACTGCGGCAATTGCAACTGGATGTTCCTGTGGAGGGGCGCAGGCTTGCGTCTTATTGAACTGATAGGCGAGACGGCATACCGGGCGGCGCAGGCCGCCGGGGGATTCGCGCCGGATCTCGACGGCGGGCCCGACATATCGGCGCTCACCGCCGACAGCCGGACGGTCGGCCCCGGGGCGCTGTTCGCGGCGCTGCCCGGCTCGGTGCATGACGGCCGCAGCTTCATCCCGCAGGCGGTCGCCGCGGGCGCCGCGGCGGTGCTGGCGCCGCCCGGGATCGCGCCGGAGGACGTCGCCCCCGCCGCGCTGATCGCCGACGACAACCCGCGGCAGCGTCTCGCGCTCATGGCCGCGGCGTTCTTCGGCGCGCAGCCGCGGACCGTCGCCGCCGTCACCGGCACCAACGGCAAGACGTCGGTCGCCACCTTCCTGCGGCAGATCTGGACGCATCTCGGCAACAAGGCCGCCAGCATGGGCACGCTGGGCGTGTCGGCGGGCGACGCGGCGCTGGACACGGGTCCGGCGCTGACCACGGCCGATCCGATCGTCCTGCACGAAACGCTGGCGCGGCTGGCCGGTGCCGGCATCGACCACCTGGCGATGGAGGCATCGAGCCATGGTCTCGACCAGTTCCGGCTGGATGGGGTGCGCCTGTCCGCCGCGGCGCTGACCAACATATCGCGCGATCATCTGGACTATCACGGCCGGATGGAGGACTACCGGCGCGCCAAGCTGCGGCTGTTCGAAAAGCTGCTGCCGGAAGGCGCCGCCGCGGTCGCCTGCTACGAGGTGCCTGACCAGGAACGGGTCGCCGCGATCGCGGTGCGCCGGCACCTGACCTTCATGACCTACGGGATCGAGGCGGGCGATGTCCATTGCCCGCAAGCCTCGATCGCCGGTACCGGCTGGCGGCTGACGCTCTCGGTCGCTGGCCGGACGATCGAGACCGAGTTCCCGCTGCCGGGTCGTTTCCAGCTGTTGAACGGCCTGTGCTCGCTGGCGCTCGCCATCGGCTGCGGGGCCGATCCGGACGAGGCGGCGGCCGCGTTGCCCGCGCTCAAGTCGGTCCCGGGCCGCCTCGAAGTCGCCGCCCAACTGGAAGGCGGCGCGGCGGCCATCGTCGATTTCGCCCATACGCCCGACGCGCTGCGCACCGTGCTGAAGGCGCTGCGGCCGTTCGTGACGGGCCGGCTGATCGTGCTGTTCGGCTGCGGCGGCGACCGCGATGCGGGCAAACGCTCGGTGATGGGCGAGATTGCGGCCCGCTTTGCCGACGCCGTGATCGTCACCGACGACAATCCGCGCAGCGAGGTGCCCGCGGAGATCCGCAGTCAGATCATGACCGGATGTCCCGACGCGCGGGAGATCGGCGACCGCGCCGAGGCGATCCGCGTCGGCGTCGCCGAGCTGGCGCCGGGCGATATCCTCGTAGTCGCCGGCAAGGGCCACGAGACCGGCCAGACGATCGGCGACACGACCCTGCCGTTCAGCGATTTCGAGGCGGTGCGCGAGGCCGTGCGGGCGCGCGGGGACGGTGCGCCGTGAGCGCGCTCTGGACATCGCGCGACGCCGCCGCGGCGGTGAACGGCACGGCGACCCGGGACTGGTCGGCGACCGGCGTTTCGATCGACAGCCGCACCGTCGCGCCCGGCGACCTGTTCGTCGCCATCCACGGGCCGAACATGGACGGCCACTGCTTTGCCGGAGAGGCGCTGTCGAAGGGTGCGGTCGCCGCCATGGTCGACAGCGACTGGGCCGGAGGGCAGTCCGAGACCGACCTGTCGCTGCTCATCGTTGAGGACACGATGGAAGGCCTCACCGCGCTGGCCCGCGCGGCGCGCAGGCGCGGCGGCGCCCGCATTGCCGCGGTGACCGGCAGTGTCGGCAAGACCAGCACCAAGGACGCCCTGGCGCATGTGCTGGCGGCGCAGGCCCCGACCACTGCAACCGTCGGAAACCTGAACAATCAGTGGGGATTGCCGCTGTCGCTGGCCCGCATGCCGGCGGAGTCCGTCTACGGCGTGTTCGAGCTCGGGATGAACCATGCCGGCGAGCTGACCCCGCTGTCGCGACTGCTGACCCCCGACCTTGCCATCATCACCACCGTCGAATCGGTGCATCTGGAATTCTTCGACTCCGAGGAGGCGATCGCCGACGCCAAGGCGGAGATCTTCGCCGGAATGGATGCCGCCGGCGTGGCGCTGCTCAACGCCGACAATCGCCATTTCGAGCGGCTGCGCCGCCACGCGCTGGACACCGGCGTCGGCCGTGTGCTTTCGTTCGGCGAAGCCGAGGGCGTCGACTACCGCCTCATCGACTGGTCCATCGATGTCGGCGGCAACCGGGTCGAGGCGGACATCGAAGGCCGGCCGATATCCTTCCGGACCGGGGCTCCCGGCCGGCACTGGGCGCTGATCGGGGTCACCGCGCTCGGCGCAGCCGCCCTTATGGGCGCGAATGTCGACAGGGCGGCCGAGTCCCTGGCCGGCATCCGGGCGCCGAAGGGGCGCGGCACGCAGCATCGGGTCGCGCTGTCCGACGCCGGCGCCTTTACCGTCATCGACGAGAGCTACAACGCCAGCCCGGCCTCCATGCGGGCGGCCTTCTCGGTGCTCGGCGCCATGCAGCCCGGGCCCGGCGGCCGGCGCATCGCGGTCCTCGGCGACATGCTGGAACTCGGCGACGACAGCGGCGCACTTCATGCCGGTCTGGCACCGGACCTGGAGGCGGCGGGCGTCGACCTCGTCTATGCCTGTGGGCCGAACATGGCGCAGCTGATCGAGGCGCTGCCCAAACCGATGCGCGGTCGCCATGCCGTCGCCAGCGACGCGCTCGTCGGACCGGTGACCGCCGCCGTGCGCGCCGGCGACATCGTCACGGTCAAGGGGTCGCTCGGCAGCCGCATGGCGCCGGTGGTCGAGGCGCTGCTCGACCTCGACTGCGAGAACGGCAACGGCGGCGAGATCCGGCGCGCCGCGAGCGGCCGGGGTTAGGGGGCGGATATGCTGTTCAATCTCCTCGCGCCCTATGCCGACCAGTTTCAGGTCTTCAACCTGTTCCGGTACCTCACCTTCCGCACCGGCGGCGCCATGATGACGGCGCTGTTCCTCAGCTTCCTGTTGGGACCCTGGATCATCAACTGGCTGAAGTCGCAGCAGGGCGCGGGCCAGCCGATCCGCACCGACGGCCCGGAGACGCACCTGGCCAAGGCGGGGACGCCGACGATGGGCGGCTTCCTCATCCTGCTGGCGCTGTGCCTTGCGACGCTGCTCTGGGCCGACCTGACGAACGTCTATGTGTGGATCGTGATGCTGGTCACCGTCGGGTTC
>JBFGQV010000130.1:0-6310 GCA_041563955.1 Alphaproteobacteria bacterium
CCATGGCGATGCCGTCGGTCACGGAGATGGTGGCGAACTCGCTCGGCGTGCCCCGCGCTGCCTTGACGCCTATCTTGACAGCCTGGGACTGGCGCATCAGGGAGATGTTGCAGGGCGCGGCCTCGTTCCAGCAGGTGGCGACGCCGACGAAGGGCTGGGCGATCTCGGCGTCCGTCATTCCCATGGCATAATAATAGGAGCGGTGCGGCGCCGATTCCGGGCCGACGGAGACATAGCGGCTGGGCAGTTTCGACTTGTCGATGGCCATGGGGATGCGTCCTCCTGCGACCTTGATTTTCCGAGTTTTTGGACGGGGCGCCACCATATCGCCGCGCACGGCGCCTGCCTAGACGAAAACCCGCCCGGCGATATCTACTAGTAGATTAAATATGGGCCACGGCCAGACGGCCGCGCTCGAAGCCGGGATCAGAGCCCCTCGAGCCGGTCGAGCGCGGCCTGCACGGCGTCGCGGCGGGCGACCAGTCCAGCGCGCCGGTCCCTCAGCTCGTCGATCACCGCTTGCGGCGCCTTGGACAGGAACTGCTCGTTGCCGAGCTTGTTGTCGATCTTGTCTATTTCGCCGTCGAGCTTGTCCCTGTCCTTGCGCAGGCGCGCCTGTTCCTTGGCGATATCGATCACGTCGCCGACCGGCAGCGCGACGGTCGCCTCCCGGTGCACGAGTTGGATCGATCCCCTGGGCGGCGCGGCACCTTCGGCCGCGGTCGAAATCTCCTGCAACCGCGCCATGGGCGAAATCAGGCCGCTGTAGGCGTCCAATCGTTTGCGGTTCTCTTCCGTCGCGCCGATGAGGATCATCGGAATCCTGGCCGCCGCGGGGACGTGCACCTCGGACCGCACCGAGCGGATGCCGGAGACCAACCCGATCACCCAGCCGATCTCGTCCTCCGCGGCGGCGTCGGTGAGGCTGTCCTCGGCCTGTGGCCACGACGCGTTGATCAGCCGGCCGGCGCCGGCGCCGCCGAACAGCGCCCACAGCTCCTCGGTGATGAAGGGCATGAACGGGTGCAGCAGTCGCAACAGCCGGTTCATGACCCAGGCGGCGGTGGCCCGCGTCTCCGCCACGACCGCGGCGTCGTCGCCGGCAAGCAGCGGCTTGGCCAGCTCCACATACCAGTCACAGAAGGTGTTCCAGGTAAAGGCGTAGATCGCGTTCGCGGCCTCATCGAACCGGTAGACGCCGAGTGCCCGGTCGACCTCGGCGCCGCAGCGCGCGACCTCGCCGACGATCCAGCGGTTGAGCGGTGCCCGCGCCGAATTCGGATGGAAATCCCCGGCCGGCAGGCACTGGTTCATCTCGCAGAACCGGGCCACGTTCCACAGCTTCGTGCCGAAGTTGCGGTAGCCCTCGACGCGCGATTCGTCCATGCGCACGTCTCGGCCGGGCATGGTCAGCGCCGCCAGCGTGAAGCGCAGCGCATCGGCGCCGTATTTCTCGACCAGCTCCAGCGGGTCGATGACGTTGCCGCGCGACTTCGACATCTTCTGGCCCTTGGCGTCGCGCACCAGGGCGTGGATGTAGACCGTGTGGAACGGCTCCTTGCCCATGAAATGCAGGCCCATCATCATCATCCGGGCGACCCAGAAGAAGATGATGTCGAACCCGGTGACCAGAACGTCCGTGGGATAGTAGCGCTTCAACTCCGGCGTTTCGTCGGGCCAGCCGAGGGTCGAGAACGGCCACAGCGCCGACGAGAACCAGGTGTCGAGCACGTCCGCATCGCGGGCCAGCTCCACGTCCTTGCCGTAATGCGCCTTCGCCGCCGCCTGCGCCTCGGCTTCCGTTTCCTCGACGAAGACTTCGCCGTCCGGCCCGTACCACGCCGGGATCTGGTGGCCCCACCAGAGCTGGCGCGAGATGCACCAGGGCTGGATGTTGCGCATCCACTCGTAATAGGTCTTGGTCCAGTTCTCGGGCACGAAGCGCGTGCGCCCCTCCTCCACCGCCGCGATCGCCGGCTTGGCCAGCGTTGCCGCATCGGCGAACCACTGGTCGGTCAGCCACGGCTCGACCGGCACGCCGCCGCGGTCGCCGTAGGGCACCATGTGGACGTGGTCCTCGATCTTGTCGATCAGCCCCTCGGCCTCGAGGTCCGCGAGCACCTGCTTGCGCGCGTCGAACCGGTCCATGCCGCGGTATTTCTCGGGCACGTTGTCGTTGAGCCGCGCCTCGGCGTCGAAAATGTTGATCACCTCGAGCTCGTGCCGGCGGCCGACCTCGAAGTCGTTGAAATCGTGGCCCGGCGTGATCTTGACGGCGCCGGAGCCCTGCTCGGGGTCGGCGTGCTCGTCGCCGACGATAAGAAGGCGCCGTCCGACCAGCGGCAGGATCGCATATTTGCCGATCAGGTCCTTGTAGCGCTTGTCCTCCGGATTGACTGCGACGGCGGTATCGCCCAGCATCGTTTCCGGCCGGGTCGTTGCAACGATTATATATTTGTTTTCAGCGCCTTCGATCGGATATTTGAAGTGCCAGAGATGGCCCTTCACCTCGTGCTGCACGACCTCCAGATCCGAGATCGCGGTGTGCAGCTTCGGGTCCCAGTTGACCAGCCGCTTGTCCTTGTAGATGAGACCCTGCTTGTAGAGCGCAACGAACACCTTGAGGACGGCGCGGCTCAGCCCTTCGTCCATTGTGAAGCGCTCACGGCTCCAGTCGCAGGACGCGCCCAGGCGGCGCAGCTGGCCGGTGATCGTGCCGCCCGATTCCTCCTTCCACTCCCAGACCTTTTCCAGGAACTTCTTGCGCCCGAGGTCCCGCCGCTTGACGCCCTGCTCCTCGAGCATGCGCTCGACCACCATCTGGGTTGCGATGCCGGCATGGTCGGTGCCCGGCTGCCACAGCACGTTGAGCCCCTGCATGCGCTTGCGGCGAATGAGGATGTCCTGCAGCGTGTTGTTGAGCGCGTGGCCCATGTGCAGGCTGCCGGTCACGTTCGGCGGCGGGATGACGATGCAATAGGACTCCGCGTTTTCGCTGGCCCCCGCCGCGAAATCGCCCTCTTCTTCCCACCGCGTGTATTGCTTTGCCTCGACCTCGTCCGGCCGCCAGCTCTTGTCCAGCATCGCTGAACGCCTCGTTTTTGTCAGATTGTCACGCCCGGGCCGCCCGGGACGGACCCGGGCGGAACCGGGACGTTCTAGTCGTCGGCCGGCGTCCGGTCCACCAGTTTCTGGATTTCGCGGCGCACCACCCGCTCGACGATGACCGGCAGGTTCTCGTCGATCCACTGGCGCAGCATCGGGCGCAGCAGCTCCTTGACGATCTCGGACACCGTTGCGTCGCCCTCGCCGAGCCGCAGCCGGCTCATCTTTTCCTCCATGGCCCGGCTGAGTTCGCCCAGCGCGGCCGTGGTCGCCGACGACGTGGGTTCTGAGACGATGGTCTCTCCGGCGGCTGGCGGCTGGTCGGCCGGCGTCGCCGGGGGCTCGTCGGACGTGGCCATGACGGGTTCCTCTTCCTGTTGCAGGGGCGCGGTCTCCGGCGGGGATTCGGCCGCAGCCTCCGGTTCCTCCACGGTCGACTCCGCGGCCGGCGGCGCCGGCTTGGCGACCAGCAGCTCGGAGTCCGCAGGTCTGGCTGCCGGTGGTCCGGGCTCCGCGGGCTCCGTCGCCGGACGCTCGGGCGCCGCGGCTTCCACAGCTTCGGACGGCGCCGCTTCCGGCTCCGCGGGCGCGGCCGGCGTCGGGCTGTGGATCCCGAGCACCGGTTCCCGGCGCTCATTCTCCGTTTCGGCATCGCTATCCGGCGGCGCTGCCTCGACCGGCTTGAGGATCGGCTCGCGCCGGTTCTCCGGTTCCGGCGCGGTTTCCAGGACGTCGGTCAGGTCGAGGATATCGTCCTGCTCCGCCGCCGCGCCCTCGGGCGACTCGGCCGGCGGCCCAGCCTGCGCGTTGTCTTCGGTGATGATTCGGCGAATCGATCCGAGGATCTCGTCCATCGACGGATCTTTCTGCCCGCTGCTCTTGCTCATCCTGCGTACTTCCTTGGCCCGTGCAAAACACCGAACTGTATTCGGTTATGGTTTATGAATGGTTGATTTTTCAATCATTACCGGTGCCGGTGCCCCAGAGCTTGCGTTTCACCTTATTATGATAGTCCGTTTCATCGTAATACTCGACCGGCAATGCGAGGTCGCGGGCGGTCAAACGCCCCACGGACGCCAGAACCTCGAGGCCGGCAACGAACGAATCCCGTTTCGCGGAAACCAGGTTGACCTGCGCCTGCAGCAACTCCTGCTCGGCGTTCAGCACGTCGAGCAGGATGCGCGACCCGACCCTGGCCTGCTCGCGCGTGCCTTCCAGCGCGGTCGTGTTGGCCTCGACCTGGCTCTCGAACTGGGATTCCCGGGCCCGTGCCGTCGCCAGCGACTGCCAGGCGGCGGTGGCCACGGCCCGCGCCTCCCGTTCCGCCTCGTTTACCGCGATGCGCCGCTCGCTGGCCGCCTGTTTGGCCTGGCGGACACGGGCGCTGGCCCCGCCGGCCTGGTACAGCGGGATACTGAGCTGTGCGGTGATGCTCGCCGAGTCCGATTCGCTGCCGGCCGACGTGACCTCCTCGCTGTGCGATACCCGGCCGTCGAGCGACAGGGTCGGCAGCATCTCGCCCTTGGCCAACGCGATGTCGTCCACCGACGCCTCCTCCTGATAGCGGGCGGCGATGAGGTCCGGATTCTCCGCGTCGACGATCTCCAGGGTCTCGCGCAGGCTCGACGGCAGGCCGCTGATCAGCGGCGGCACGGTTACGTTTTCCGGGGCCTTGCCGATGACCCGGACGTATTCGGCGCGCGCCGCCTCGAGGTCGCCCTGCGCCTGGATCCGCCCGGCGACGGCGCCGGAGAGCCGCGCCCGCGCCTGGGCCACGTCGGTCAGCGTCAGCTCGCCGACCCGGTAGCGGTCTTCCGTCGCGTTGAGTTCGCGGCGCAGCACCTGCTCGGTCTTGGCGTTCAGCTCGAGCACCGCGGTCGTACGAAGGACGTCGATATAGGCGGTCGCCGCCTCCAGCAGGACCGTCTGTTCGACCGATTGCAGGACCGCCCGCTCGGCCAGGATCAGGTTTTGCGCACGCGAGACCCCGGCCACCGTCCGCCCGCCGCTGTACAGCGGCTGCCTGACCGACAGGCCATAGGACAGGGGCTGCAGGTCCTGCTGTCCGCCGACAGCGGAGTCGACGGAGGACACGCCGGCATCGCCGGTCGCGGTCACGGTGGGGAGCCAGCCGCTGCGCGCTTCCGGCAGGGTCTCGTCGGTGGCGCGCAGCCGCGCCCGCTGCGCCAACAGCGTGGGATTTCCGGTATACGCGGCGGCCAGCGCCTCGTTCAGCGTTTCCGCGCCGGCCGGCTGCGGCCCAAGGGCCGACACCGCCAGCCCGAAGATGGCCGCCCGGCCGAGACGCTGCGCACACGTCGGTCCTGTCGCCCGGGTCGTCATGTCAGAACACGAATTCCGGCGGCCGCCGGAACGCCTCCAGCAACGGCACGTTCGCATCGCGGATCGTTCGCCGCGAGTAATGGCCGCCGCTCTTGTGGATCACCGTGACGCGGCCGACTCCGTTCTCGCGGATCACGGCGACCAGCCGCCCGCCCTCGCCCAGCTGCCCGAGGATCGCCTCCGGCAGACGCTCGATCGCGCCCTCGACCAGGATGACGTCGAACGGGGCGTGCTCGGCGCAGCCCTCGGCCAGCGGGCCCTCGATCGCCACCACATTGTCGGGGGCCAGCTCCGCATACAGCTCCGCGGCCTGAGCCGCCAGCGCAGCATCGCTCTCCAGCGCGAACACCGTGCCCGCCAGCTGCGCCAGGATCGCCACCGCGTAGCCGCTGCCGCTGGCGATATCCAGCACCACGTCGGAACGCCGCACCTCGGCCTCCTGGATCATCGTGGCGAGGATCATCGGTTCCATGATGTAGCGGCCGTTGCCGATCGCCAGGTCCTCGTCGACATAGGCGATCCCCTGCAGTGCCTCGGGGACGAACCGTTCGCGCGGGACCTCGGCCATGACCGCGAGCAGCGGCTCGTCGATGATCCGGTTGGTCCGCAACTGGCTCTCGATCATGTTGCGTCTGGCGGTGCCGAAATCCATCTCGGGCGTCTCCACACTGGCGGGCGGCCGCACGGCGCGGCCGAACCGTACCCTTATAAGCAGCTTGCGGCGCGAAAACAACGTATTGCACTGCGGCAAATGCGCTGCACCGGCTTGACCGGAAACCGGCGGCACCGTATATCACGGGCGCAGGCGACGGCCCGCCCGGTTGCGGCCGGGTGCCGCGACGGTCCGGTGGCAGAGTGGTTA
>JBFGQV010000131.1:0-6169 GCA_041563955.1 Alphaproteobacteria bacterium
ACCTGTTCGTCCACCCGCAGTTCGCGGCGCAGCGCGATGCCGGTGGCGGCATCGTCGCGCTGGCGCCGCGCGGCGAGATCGGCGACGGCGCGATCCCCGAATCCTACATGCATATCGACATCGACGAGCGCGGCGCCGTCGGCGCCCTGCGGCAGATCGAGGCCCAGCTGAAGGACGTGCTGGCCGACGTGCACGCCGTGGTCGCCGGCTGGCGGCCGATGCTCGACCGGGTCGAGGCGCTGGTCGGCGAGCTCGAGGCGACGCCGCCGCCCAAAGCCGATCCCGGGCATGTCGCGGAGACCGTCGCCTTCCTGCGCTGGCTGCTGGACGACCACTTCACGTTCCTCGGCTATCGCGACATGGACATCGAGGGCAAGGGCAAGAACGCCCAAATCAAGGTGCGCTCCGACACCTGCCTCGGCCTGCTGAGCGACCCCGAGATCGCGGTGTTCCGCGGCCTGCGGGAGCTCGGCCGGCTGCCGCTCGAGGTCCAGGCCTATCTGCGCCAGCGCGACATCCTGGTGCTGACCAAGACCAACCGCCGGTCGACCGTGCACCGGCCGGTGCACATGGACGCCCTGGCGATCAAGCGCTTCGACGAGAGCGGCCGGGTCAACGGCGTGCGCCTGTTCGTCGGCCTGTTCACCTCCGCCGCCTACAACCAGACGCCGCGCGACATCCCGCTGTTGCGCCAGAAGATCCTCGATCTGATCCGCCGCGCCGACTACGACCCGGCCAGCCACGCCGGCAAGGCCCTGGTGCACATCCTCGACAACTATCCGCGGGACGAGCTGTTCCAGGTCGGCCTCGACGACCTCTACGAGATCACCCGCGGCATCGTGCAGCTGCAGGAGCGCCAGCGCGTCGCGCTGTTCCTGCGTCGCGATCCGTTCGAGCGCTTTCTCTCCGCCTTCGTCTACGTGCCGCGCGACCGCTACAACACGCGCCTGCGGCAGACCATCGAGCGCATCCTCACCAGCGCCTTCGACGGCAAGGTCGCCAACTGGTACACCCATATGGGCGACGACGCGCTGAGCCGGCTGCATTTCATCATCGAGACCACGCCGGGCAAGATCCCCGATTACGACCGCGAGGAGATCGAGGCGCGGCTGGTCGAGGCGGCCCGGTCCTGGGTGGACCGGCTCAAGCAGGCGCTGATCGAGACCATGGGCGAGGAGACGGGGCTGCGGACCTACGCCCGCTACGAGGCCGCGTTCCCCGTCAACTACTGCGAGGAATACTCGGCCCACACGGCGGTCTACGATATCGGCTGCATCGACCGGGCGCTGGCGAGCGGCGAGCTCGGCATGAACCTGTACCACCCGATCGAGGCCGGCGAGCACGAGTTCCGCTTCAAGATCTACCAGCCCGACAACCCGGTGCCGCTGTCCGACGTGCTGCCGATGCTAGAGAACATGGGCCTCAAGGTGCTCGGCGAGGTGCCGTACGGCGTCACCCCGGCCGGCACGGACACGACCGTCTGGCTGCACGATTTCTCGCTGGTGACGCGCGACGGCACGGCGATCGATTTCGATGCGGTGCGCGAGCCGTTCCACGACAGCTTCGCCCGCGTCTGGCGCGGCGAGGTGGAGAACGACGGATTCAACCGTCTGGTCATCTCGGCCCGTCTCGGATGGCGCGAGGTCATGGTGCTGCGCGCCTTCAGCAAGTACCTGCGCCAGGCCGGCATCCCGTTCAGCCAGGCCTACATGGAGGAGACGCTGGCCCGCAACGGCACCGTCACGCGCCTGCTGGCCGAGCTGTTCGAGGTCCGATTCACGCCGGATTTCAGAGGCGAGGCGGACAAGCTGACGGCCGAGCTGCTGCGCGAGGTCTACGAGCGCCTCGAATCGGTGGAAAGCCTCGACGAGGACAGGATCATCCGCCGCTTCCTCAACGTCATCGGCGCGACCGTGCGCACCAACTACTTCCAGACCGGCCCGGACGACGCGCCGAAGCCGCACCTGGCCCTCAAATTCGACGCCGGCCGCATCGAGGACCTGCCCGAGCCGCGGCCGTTCCGGGAGATCTTCGTCTACAGCCCGCGCGTCGAAGGCGTGCATCTGCGCTTCGGCCCGGTGGCCAGGGGCGGGCTGCGCTGGTCCGACCGGCGCGAGGACTTCCGCACCGAGATTCTCGGCCTGGTGAAGGCCCAGCAGGTCAAGAACGCCGTGATCGTGCCGGTCGGCTCGAAGGGTGGCTTCGTCTGCAAGCAGCTGCCGCCGGCCGGCGACCGCGACGCGCTGACCGCCGAAGGCGTCGCCTGCTACAAGACCTTCATCTCGGGCATGCTCGATTTGACGGACAACAGGGTCGGCGACGACGTCGTGCCGCCGCCAAACGTGCTGCGCAAGGACGGGGACGACCCCTATCTGGTCGTCGCCGCCGACAAGGGCACGGCGACGTTCTCGGATATCGCCAACGGTGTCGCCCGGGAGTACGAATTCTGGCTCGACGACGCCTTCGCCTCGGGCGGCTCGGCCGGCTACGATCACAAGAAGATGGGGATCACGGCACGCGGCGCCTGGGAATCGGTCAAGCGCCATTTCCGCGAGCTCGACCACGACACCCAGAGCCAGGATTTCACCGTCGTCGGGGTCGGCGACATGGCCGGCGACGTGTTCGGCAACGGCATGCTGCTGAGCCAGCACATCCGCCTGATCGCGGCCTTCAACCACCAGCACGTCTTCCTCGATCCTGCTCCGGACCCGAAGGCGAGCTTCGCCGAACGCAAGCGCCTGTTCGAGATGCCGCGCAGCAGCTGGGCCGATTACGACGCCAAGCTGATCTCCAAGGGCGGCGGCGTGTTCGAGCGGCGCGCCAAGGCGATCCGGATCACGCCGCAGGTCAAGGCGCTGTTCGGGATCGAGGCCGACAGCCTGACACCGGCGGAGCTGATCCAGGCGATACTGCGGGCCGAGGTCGACCTGATCTGGTTCGGTGGCATCGGCACCTACGTCAAGTCGTCGCACGAGTCGGCCGCCGCAGTCGGCGACCGCGCCAACGATGCGCTTCGGGTCGATGCCGACGAGCTGCGCTGCAAGGTGATCGGCGAGGGCGCGAATCTCGGCGTCACGCAGCTGGGCCGCGTCGAGTTCGCACAGCGCGGCGGGCGCATCAACACCGACGCGATCGACAACTCGGCCGGCGTCGACACCTCCGACCACGAGGTCAACATCAAGATCCTGATGGGCGACCTGATCGCGCGCCGCAAGATCAGCCGCAAGCAGCGCGACAAGCTGCTCGGCGCGATGACCGACGAGGTCGCGGCGCTGGTGTTGCGCAACAACTACCAGCAGACCCAGTCGCTGTCGGTGGTGCAGTACCAGGGCATCGACCGCATGGACGAGCAGTTGCGCCTGATCCGCGCGCTGGAACGCGCCGGCCGGCTCAACCGCGACATCGAGTTCCTGCCCGACGACGAGACCTTCGCCGAACGGCGCACCGACGGGCGGCCGCTGACCCGCCCCGAGCTTGCGGTGCTGCTGGCCTATGCCAAGATCGTGACCTATGATGAACTGCTCGCCTCCGACCTGCCGGACGATCCGATGTTCGAGGCGGATCTGGCCCGCTACTTCCCGCAACCGATTCAGGACAAATACGCCCAGGCGATCGGCCGGCACCGGCTGCGCCGGGAGATCGTCGCCACCTCGCTGACCAATTCGATCGTCAACCGGACCGGGCCGGCCTTCATCAACGAGATGCGCCTCAACACAGGGATGGACGGGCCGGCGATCGCCCGCGCCTTCACGATCACCCGCGAGGTGTTCGACCTGCGCTCGCTGTGGCAGGACATCGAGGCGCTCGACACCGTCGCCCCGTCGACGTCGCAGACCGCGATGCTGCTGCAGACGGTGTTCACGCTGTGGCGCACCACGCCGTGGTTCCTGCGCAACTGCGCCCATCCCCTGGACATCACCAGCCTGATCGCCGAGTTCCACGACGGCGTGCAGCGGCTCGCGGCGGCGCTGGACGACATTCTCGCCCCCGAACAGCAGCGCGATACCCGCGAGAGGGCAGACAGTTTCTCCCAGCCGGGCGTTCCCGCCGAACTCGCGGCGCGAATCGGGCGACTGAAGGCCTTGTCCTCCGCCCCCGACATCGTGCGCATCGCCGGTGCCGCGGGACAGGGGGTCGAGGAGGCGGGCGCCGCGTATTTCCTGATCGGCGACCGCTTCCGTCTCGACTGGCTGCGCCACACCGCCCGGACCATGGCCGCCGACACCCAGTGGCAGCGCCTCGCTCTCGGCGCCATCATCGACGACGTGTGGAGCCACCAATACGACCTGACGACGGCGGCCCTGAGGACCGGCAAGGCGGGCGCTGCGGCGGTCGAGGAGTGGGGGGCGGCGCATGCCGATTCTATCGAACGCATCGGGGCGATCCTCAACGAGATCCATTCGGCGCCGGTCCCGGACCTGGCCATGCTGGCGGTCGCCAACCGCGAGCTGCGCACCCTGGCGATGCTGTAAGCGGGATCGGCTCCCGCGGGGTCGCTCAGGCCAGCCGCACCGCCGTGCCGGTCACCGCGACCATCAGCATCGAGCTGTCCTTGCCGACCGCCTCGTAGTCGATGCTGATGGCGAGGATCGCGTTGGCACCCATCTCCTCTGCGTGCATCCGCATATCGGCCATGGCCTGCGCGGCGCCCTCCTGCAGGACCGATTCGTAGGCGCCGGCGCGGCCGCCGACGATGTCGCGGACGCTGGCGAAGAAATCGCTGATCACGTTGGCGCCGTAGATCGCCTGGCCGGTCACGACGCCGAGATACTCGGCGATCTCGCGGCCCTGTACGCTGTCGGTCGTGGTGTACAGCATCGTCTCACCCTCAGATCGTGACAAGGTTACGGTTTCTCGGAAATCGGCGGGCATGCTAGGGGTATCTGGTTACTTTCCGGTGAACGGGTAATGGAGGAACCATGGCGGACAGGCGGGCGATCGTCTCGTGGTGCCTCTACGACTGGGCCAATTCGGCGTATCCGACGGTCGTGACCACCTTCGTGTTCGGCGCCTACTTCACCAAGGCCGTGGCGGTCACGCCCGAGGCGGGAACAGCCGCCTGGGGCTATGCGGTCGGGACCGCCGGCCTCGCCGTGGCGCTGCTCGGCCCGGTGCTGGGGGCGGTCGCCGACCAGGCCGGCCGGCGCAAGCCGTGGCTGGCCGTGTTCACCGCCGCCGGCGCCCTGACGACGGCCTTGCTGTGGTTCACACTGCCCGACCCGCACTATGTGGTGTGGGCGCTGGTGTTCGTCGCCCTGTCCAGCATCGCCTTCGAGTTCGGCATGGTGTTCTACAACGCGATGCTGCCGGACCTGGTGGGGCCCGACCGGGTCGGCCGGGTGTCCGGCTGGGGCTGGGGACTTGGCTATGCCGGCGGGCTCGCCTGTCTCGTGATCGCGCTGTTCGGGTTCGTGCAGGCCGAACCGCCGCTGTTCGGCGTGTCGACCGAGGCGGCCGGCCACGTCCGCGCGGTCACTTTGCTCGCCGCCGCCTGGTTTGCGCTGTTCGCCCTGCCGCTGTTCGCGTTCACGCCGGACCGCCCGGCGCTCCAGCTGGGCGTGATGCAGGCCGTCGGCGAGGGGTTCGCCGCGCTCCGCGAAACCCTGCGCCAGATTCGCAATTATGCCGCAATCGTGCGGTTTCTTGTGGCCCGGATGTTCTATGCCGATGGGCTGGTGACGCTGTTCGCCGTCGGCGGGATCTATGCGGCGGGAACCTTCGGCATGAGTTTCGGGGAGGTGATTCAATTCGGCATCGCCCTCAACGTGACCGCCGGAATCGGCGCCTTCGTGTTCGCCTGGGCGGATGACCGGATCGGCGCCAAGCCGGTGATCGTGATCGCCTTGCTCGCGCTGATCTTGCTCGGTGCCGCGGCGCTGGTCGTCAGTAGCAAGACCGCGTTCTGGGCCATCGGCATGGCGCTCGGCGTCTTCGTCGGCCCGGCGCAGGCGGCCAGCCGGTCGCTGATGGCGCGACTCGCGCCGCCGCAGATGCGCACCGAGATGTTCGGCCTGTACGCCCTGTCGGGCAAGGCCACCGCCTTCCTCGGGCCGCTCGCCTTCGGCTTCGCCACCGACCTGTTCGACAGCCAGCGTGCCGGCATGGCGACCATTCTGGTCTTCCTGTCGGCGGGGCTTGTCCTGCTCCTGCCGGTCCGGGAGCCGCGGCC
>JBFGQV010000132.1:0-6139 GCA_041563955.1 Alphaproteobacteria bacterium
GACGGCGCCGCCCGCCGAGGCGCCGGTCGAGACATATCCGTAGGCCCGGCCCAGCGTCTTCCTCGTCGCGCGGGCGCGGACCAGCATGTCGCGCTGCGGCCGCGCCGTGCCCTGCAGGAAGCCGGCGACCAGGAACAGCGCCAGCAGCAGCGCCGCCGGCATGTCGACCAGCGCCACCAGCACCATGATCGCGGCGGTGGCCGCAAAGGCGATGCCGATCGACAGGTCGTGCCGCCGCAGCCGGTCGGCGAGGTAGCCGCCGGCGAGCACGCCGGCGATGCTGGCGAACAGGTAGGCGGTCAGCGCCGCCGCGGCCGCCGCCATGGGCGTGCCGTGAGCCTCGCCCAGCGCGGCGACAGAGAACGAGCGCACGGCGCTGGAGGTGAGGGCCGTGCAGACGAAGAACGCCAGCATCAGCAGCATCGGCCGCGACAGGAACAGGGCAAGGCCGCGCGGCCCGTCCGTCTCCTCGGTCCCGGCCGTCGCTGCCTTGACCGCGCGGCGCGCCTCGATGTCGCCGGTCAGCGTATCGCGCATGGCGAGGATCGCGACCATGCCGGCGAGCCCGGCGACGCCGATGACGGCGAGCGCCGCGCGCCAGTCCCACATTGCGGCGAGGAAGATCATCAGCGCCGGCGACACCGCGGTGCCGAGATGGCCGGCCGAGGTGTGCAGGCTGAACGCCTTGCCGACCCGGCGCTCGTCGATGGTGGCGCTGAGGATGGCGAAGTCGGCCGGGTGGAAGACGCTGTGGCCGATCCCGGCGGCGGCGGCGAGGGCGAGCAGCGGCGCGTAGCCCTGGGCCAGCCCCATCAGCGCGAAGCAGCCGCCTTCGAGGCCGAGCCCGAGGGCCACGACCAGCGGCCCGCCGATGCGATCGACGAGCAGCCCGACCGGCATCTGGGCGATGCTGGAAGCGGCGTAGAACACGGTCATGAGCAGCCCGAGCTCGGCATAGCTCAGCCCCATCTCGGCCTGCAGCAGCGGGAACAGCGGCGGCAGGGCGATCAGGTAGATATGGCTCATGAAATGGCCGCCGCAGACGAGGCCGAGGACCCGCCCGTCCTGCCGCAATGTCGCCGCCTGTGCCTCCATGCCGCTCCCTGACCCCGTGTGCCGGCCCGCCAGCGGAAGCGCGCGTCAGACCGTCGCCGCCTCCGCGAGGCCCGGCATCCGGAACTCCCGTTTCTCGAGTTCGGCGACGAGGCCCGCCCTCTGCTCCGCCGTCAGCTCGACCAGCGGCGGGCGCACCCGCGCCCAGCCGGCATCGCCGGAATGATGCGCGATCGCGGCCTTGAGCGCCGGGATCATCGGGAATTTCTGCACCGCGCCGCGCACATCGTCGAGCTGCGCCTGCATCGCCTCGGCGCCGTCCGACTGCCAGGCCGCATAGAGCGCGTGGATCGCCGCCGGGTTGATGTTGGCGGTGGCCGAGATGCACCCCGCCCCGCCGCCGCGCATGTTGGCGAGGAGGAAGGTCTCGCTGCCGGCGAACACGGCGAAGCCGGGGAACAGCTTGAGCATCGCCGAGGTGTTGTCCCAGTCGCCGGAGCTGTCCTTGATGCCGACGACGGTGTCCGGGTAGTCCTGCAGCAGGCGCTCGATAAGCGTCAGCGTGATCGGCACCTGGGCGACCGGCGGGATGTGGTAGAGGTAGATGCGCAGGTTTGCGTCACCGACCCGCTCGATCACTTCGGCATAGCCGCGGTACAGCCCCCCGTCGCTGACCCCCTTGTAATAGAAGGGCGGCAGCATCAGCACGCCGGCGCAGCCGCGCCTGACCGCATGGGCGGTGAGCCGCACCGCGTCCGGGATCGCGCAGGCGCCGGTCCCCGGCATCATGCGGCCGGTGTCCAGCCCGCCGTCGACCAGCGCATCGATGAGCTCGATCTTCTCCTCGACCGACAGCGAGTTGCCCTCGCTGTTGGTGCCGAACACCGCGAGCCCGCAGTTCTGCGACAGCAGCCAGCGGCACTGCCGCACCAGCCGGTCCGCGTCGGGGGAAAGATCCTTCTTGAACGGCGTGACCACCGGCGACAGCACGCCGGACATCTTCTCGGGCTGGGTCATTGCGAGGCCTCTCCTTCGTTATGCGCTGGCGGTTCGGATAGCGGGTCGCGCGCCCGATGGCAAGCGCTGCAACTCAGATCGGCGTCTTCTCGGTGAACGGCCGTTGCGTGAGGAAATCGAGGTCGCAGCCCTCGTCGGCCTGGGTCACGTGATCGAGATGCAGGCGCTTGTAGCCGCGCTCGGCCCGGGCGGTGTCCGGCGGCGACCCCGCGGCGCGGCGGCGTGTCAGCTCGTCCCCGGGCACCTCCAGCTCCAGCCTTCGCGCCGGCACGTCCAGCGTGATCGTATCGCCGTCGCGCACCAGCGCCAGCGGCCCGCCGATTGCGGCCTCGGGGCAGACGTGGAGGACCACGGTGCCGGCGGCGGTGCCGCTCATCCGCGCGTCGGAGATCCGCACCATGTCGCGCACGCCCTCGCGCGCCAGCTTCTTCGGGATCGGGATGTAGCCGGATTCCGGCATGCCGGGCGCGCCCTTCGGGCCGGCGTTGCGCAGCACGAGGACGTCGTCCGCCGTCACGTCGAGGTCATCGTCGTCGATGCGCGCGGCCATGTCCTCGAGCGAGTCGAAGACGACGGCGCGGCCGCTGTGTCGCATCAGCTCAGGGCGGGCACCGGACTGCTTGATGATGGCACTGCCGGGGCAGAGATTGCCGCGCAGCACGGCGATGCCGCCCTCGGCGTAGACGGGGTCCGTGCACGGCCGCACGACATCCTGTGCCCAGCCGGCCGGCGCGTCGTCGATGTCCTCGCCGAGGGTCTTGCCGGTGCAGGTCGGCGCGTCGAGATGCAAAAGGTCGCGCATCTCGCGCAGCACGGTGACCAGCCCGCCGGCCTTCTGCAGATCCTCCATGTAGCCGGCGCCGGAGGGTTTCAGGTCGACCAGCACCGGGGTCTCGCGCCCCATCGCATCGAACGCGTCGAGGTCGACCTCGATGCCGCGCCGCCCGGCCACCGCGGTGATGTGGATCAGCGCGTTGGTCGAGCCGCCGATCGCGAGCAGCACGCGCAGCGCGTTGGCGAAGGCCTGCGGCGTCATGATCTTATCCGGCGTCAGCCCCTGCCTGGCCATTTCGACGGCGCGTACGCCGCTCGCCTCGGCATGGCGCAGCCGGTCCGCCATCACCGCCGGGATCGCGGCGCCGCCGGGCAGCATCATGCCGAGCGCCTCGGTCATGCAGGCCATGGTGCTGGCGGTGCCCATGACCATGCAGGTGCCCGCCGTCGGCATCAGGCGTCCGCCGACCGCATCGATCTCTCCGTCGTCGATGTCGCCGGCGCGGTGCAGGCCCCAGAGCCGCCGGCAGTCGGTGCAGGCGCCGAGCCGCTCACCCTTGTGATCGCCGGTCATCATCGGCCCGGTGACGACGATAAGCGACGGCACGTTGGCGCTGGCGGCGGCCATCAGCTGCGCCGGCACGGTCTTGTCGCAGCCGCCGATCAGCACCGCCGCATCCATCGGCAGGGCGCCCAGCATCTCCTCGGTGTCCATCGCCATCAGGTTGCGGTACAGCATGCTGGTCGGAAAGGCGAAGGACTCGTGCAGCGAGATCGTCGGGAACTCGATCGCGAGGCCGCCGGCCATGGCGACGCCGCGCCTGATCGCCGCGACCAGGTCCGGCGCCGTGCGGTGGCACGGGTTGAAGCCGCTGAAGGTATCGGCGATGCCGACGATCGGCCGGTCCAGCGCATCGTCGGAATAGCCCATCGCCTTGATGAAGGCCTTGCGCAGGAACAGCGCGAAGCCCGCGTCGCCGTAGCGCGTCAGTCCCCTGCGCATGCCCGTGTTCTTCGCCATCGCTCGCCTTCGCTTTTCCCAAGTCTGTATGAACAAGGGAGGCTTTTCCGAAACCGGTCAAGGGGTTTCGTCGAACGGGCGGTCATGCGGAACCTGCGCGAAGTCGTGGAGCGGCGCATCGAGTTCGCGGGCATAGCGGTGGCCGGCGTACACCGCGGCGGCGATTAGCGCCGGCGCCTCGCAGTCGCCGATCCGCCGCAGGGACGGAACGCGTCCGTGCAGCGCCCGATAGAGCCCGTCATTGGGCTGGCGCGCCGTCACCGTGACCACCGCGGCGGCGGTAAGGCGCTGCTCGCGACCGGTATAGGCGCAGGCCAGCAGCGCCTCGCTGCCATCGAAAGCGGCCACAGCGTGTCCGGTGACGATGGCCACGCCAAGCTCGATCAGCCGACGCTGGCCGCGGATCTGCTCGGCCGTATACCTTCCCCAGGCGCCGACCCTGTCCGCCGGCGTCACCAGGGTTACCGGGTTGCCCGCCTCGCGCAGCCGCTCGGCGACCACCGCGCCCATGTAATAGTGGTCGTCGTCGAACAGGATCACCGGGTCCTCCGGCAGCGGTCCGGCCATGATGTCGTCGGGCGTGAAGATCCGATCCGCCGGCCCGAAATCGGCGAGCGCGGCCCGGTGAAACCGACCAGATCCGTCGCGCCGCCAGGTCGCGCCGGTCGCGATCAGCACATGCTCGGCCCCGATGGCCACCACATCGTCTGCGCCGAGTTCGCTCTCGCGATAGACCTCGACATTGGCCATGCGCGCGATCTGCTGCACCCGGTAGTCGCGCACGCGCGCCCATTCGGCAAGGCCCGGCAGTCGCGATTCCAGTGTCACGCGGCCGCCAAGCTCACGGCAGGCCTCGGCAAGGATCACCCGGTAGCCGCGTTCGCCCAGCGCCCGCGCGGCCTCCAGTCCCGCCGGCCCGGCGCCGACGATGAGCACACGCGCGTCCGAACCCGTCATCGCAATCCGTTCCGGATGCCAGCCACGCCGCCATTCCTCGTTCATGGTCGGATTCTGGGTGCAGCGGATCGGCACGCTCTGGCCATCGCCGGAATAGCAGATGTTGCAGCCGATGCATTCGCGGATGTCCTCGATCCGGCCTTCCTCGATCTTGCGGGGCAGGAACGGATCGGCGATGGATGGTCGCGCGGCGCCGATGAAGTCGGTGATGCCGCGCCTGACCTGGCCGGCCATGGTATCCGGCGAGGTGAACCGGCCGACGGTCACGACCGGTTTCGTGGTCACCGACTTGACGAACGACATATAGGGCTCGAGTGCGGCCTCCTTGACGAAGCGGGAGGCGCCCATCTCGAGTGAATAGTCGGCGATGTTTATGTCCCACAGATCCGGCAGCTCGCCGAGCATCGCGAAGGCCTCCCGGCGCTCGCCATGGACCGGGCGCCCGTCGCCGCCGCCGCCCTCCTCGGCGGAGAATCGCACGGCGACGGCGCATCGGTCGCCGACCGCCTCCTTTGTCTCCTCGATGATCTCGCGGACCAGGCGGATGCGGTTTTCGAGGCTGCCGCCGTATTCGTCGGTCCGGCTGTTGGTCTCCCGCGACAGGAAGTGCGAGAGAAGATAATCATGGGTCGCATAGACGTAGACGATATCGAACCCTGCCTGCTTCGCCCGCATCGCCGCCTTGCGGTGCCATGTGCGCAAGGACCGGATATCCTGCTTGTCCATCGCCCGCGTCTGGTAGGGATCGCCGTTGAGATTGGGAATGCTGGCGACATCCACGGGAACCTCGCGGGTGAACAGGTTCGCGGTCCGGGCTCCGCCGTACCAAAGCTCGGCGCCCGCCAGCGCCCCATGCTCGTGTATCTTTTCGGTCGTCAGGGCCTGGGCCCTTATGTCGTTATCGTCCCACAGGCTCGCACTGGGATAGGGAAGGTCGTCCGACGACGGGTGTATCGAGCAGTACTCGGTGCAGACAACGCCCCAGCCGCCCTCCGCCTTGATGCCGCGCAGCGCCGCCAGCATGCGCGGGCGCAGCCAGCCGTTTCCGGTGCAGTGCGGCACCTGGTAGAAACGGTTTTTCGCGGTGACCGGGCCGATCTGCACCGGTTCGAACAGGATATCGTAGCGTGGGTCGCGGCTCATTTCGCGCCGGCGCTTTTGCCACAAAGACCGGGACTCAGCCGGGCTTGCGGGCCCAGAAACGGCCCGGGCGCAGCTCGCCGCTGTCGAGCACCACGCACATCGCCCGCCAGTTCTCCTCGAAATGGGCCTGGCCGTCCGCGCCCAACGCCTCGATCATCGCCGGCTTCAGCCGGC
>JBFGQV010000133.1:0-5994 GCA_041563955.1 Alphaproteobacteria bacterium
AGGCGTTGCTGGACGCGCTGACGATCCGCCGCCGCAAAGGCCGCCTGCAGGGGCTGACGGTGGCGATCTGCGGCGACGTGCTGCACAGCCGGGTCGCGCGCTCCAACATCCTGCTGCTGCACACCATGGGCGCGCGGGTTCGCGTCATCGGGCCGCCGACGCTGCTGCCGTCCGCGATCGAGCGCTTCGGCGTCGAGGTGTTCCACGACATGCGCGCCGGACTCGAGGATTGCGACATTGTGATGATGCTGCGGCTGCAGACCGAGCGCATGCAGGGCCGCTTCGTGCCCTCGGTACGCGAGTATTTCCATTTCTTCGGCCTCGATCGCGAAAAGCTCTCCTACGCGAAGTCGGACGCCCTGGTCATGCATCCCGGCCCGATGAACCGGGGCGTCGAGATCGATTCCGAGCTCGCCGACGACATCGATCGCTCGGTCATCCGCGAGCAGGTGGAGATGGGGGTCGCCGTGCGCATGGCCTGCATCGACCTCTTGACCCGCGACCTGCTCGAAAACGCGCCATGAGCAAGTACCGCAGCGCCTACGTCAACGCCCGCCTGGTCGATCCGGCGAGCGGCCTCGACGCGCCGGGCGGCCTTGTGGCGGAGGACGGCAGGATCGCCGATGTCGGCGCCGGGCTGTTCGCCGACGGTGCGCCGGGCGATGCCGAGGTCATCGACTGCGGCGGCCACGTGCTGGCGCCCGGCCTGGTCGACATGCGGGTGCAGCTGCGCGACCCCGGGCAGGAGCATATGGAGGACATCGAGAGCGCCGGCCACGCGGCCGGCGCCGGCGGCGTGACGACGATCGTCTGCCTGCCCAACACCGACCCGGTGATCGACAACGTCGCGGTGCTGGAATTCGTCGCCCGCCGGGCGCGCGAGGTCAAGCTCGCCAAGATCCACTGCTACGCGGCGATCACCCGCGGCTTCGAGGGCCGCGAGTTGACCGAGATAGGCCTCCTCGGCGAGGCCGGGGCGGTCGCGTTCACCGACGGCGAGGTGGCGCTGGCCGACGCCAAGACGCTGCAGCGGGCGCTGAGCTATGCGTCGACGTTCGGGCATCTGATCGTGCAGCATCCGGAGGAGCCGTCGCTGGCGGCGGACGGCCAGATGAATTCCGGCGAGGTCGCCAGCCGGCTCGGCCTGTCGGGTATCCCGCCGGTCGCCGAGGTGATGATGATCGAGCGCGACCTGCGGCTGGTCGCGCAGACCGGCGGGCGCTACCACGCGGCGCATGTGTCGACCGCCGCCGCCGTCGAGGCGATCCGCCAGGCCAAGCAGCGCGGGCTCGACGTGACCTGCGACACCGCACCGCACTACTTCGCGCTCAACGAGATCGCGGTCGGCGATTACCGCACCTTCGCCAAGGTACGCCCGCCGCTGCGCGCCGAGGCGGACCGCGAGGCCATCGTCGAGGGGCTCAAGGACGGCACCATCGATGCCGTCGCGAGCGACCATTCGCCCCACGACCAGGATTCGAAGCGGCTGCCCTTCGCCCAGGCCGCGTTCGGCATCATCGGGCTGGAGACGCTGCTGCCGCTGACGCTGGAGCTCTACCACAACAAGCACCTCTCGCTGCCGCAGGCGCTGGCGCTTCTGACCTGCAGGCCGGCGGAACGGCTGGGGCTGGGCGCCGGACGGCTGGCCAAGGGGGCGCCGGCGGACCTCGTTGTCATCGACACCGACCGGCCCTGGAAGGTCGACGAGGCCGGGTTCCGCAGCAAGTCCAAGAATTCGCCCTTCGACGGACGGCCGGTGCAGGGCCACGCCCTGCGCACCGTGGTCGATGGACGCGCGATTTTCGGCGCCGAGGGCACGAGCGGGAGTCGCTAGATGCCCGATCCCGCAAGCTGGACCATCGGGGTTTGGGGCGCGGCGGCCGTCGCGGCGTTATGCTACCTGATCGGCTCGATCCCGTTCGGCCTGCTGCTCACGCGGCTCGCCGGTCTCGGCGATATCCGCAAGATCGGCTCCGGCAACATCGGCGCGACCAACGTGCTGCGCACCGGCAACAAGCGGCTGGCCGCGGCGACCCTGGCGCTGGATGCCGGCAAGGGGGCGGCCGGGGCGCTGGTCGGTGGCCTGTTCGCGCCGGAAGGCGCGCTGATCGGTGCTGTGGCCGCGGTCGCCGGGCACATGTTCCCGCTCTGGCTCGGATTTCGTGGCGGCAAGGGCGTCGCCACCGGATTCGGAGCGCTGACGGCGCTCGCCTGGCCTTCGGGCCTCATCGCCGTCGCCGTCTGGCTGGCGATCGCGCTGACCTTCCGCATCTCGTCGCTCTCGGCGCTAATGACGGCGCTGGTCGCTCCCGTGCACGTCTGGTACTTCACCGATATGTGGACCGCCGTCGCCGTGGCCATGGTGTGCGCGCTGATCTGGATCCGCCACCGCCAGAACATCGCGCGACTGCTCAAGGGCGAGGAACCGAGGATCGGGCGCAAGGGATAGCCCGTCATCGGGCTGGCCACATCGCCGATAACCCGTTAAAGTCGCAATGTGACAGTTTTTGCTACCGTGGGGACGTGCATCACGTGGACACCGCATTTTCCGGCCCGGCCGACGAGGTCGCCGACCGCCTCGCGCGGCTGCGGCTGATCCGCAGCGAGAACGTCGGGCCGATCACCTTCCGCGAGCTGATGAAATACTTCGCCTCGGCCGCGGACGCGCTCGATGCCCTGCCCTCGCTGGCGGCGCGCGGCGGGCGGCGGAAGATCGGCATCTGCCCGAAATCGAGGGCGGAGGCGGAGCTGGCTTCCGCCGAAGCGTGCGGCGCGCGCCACATCTTCGCGGGCGAGCCGGATTTCCCTCGGGCGCTCGCCGCGGCGGAGGACTCGCCGCCGGTGCTGCTGGTCGTCGGCCGCGGCGACCTTCTGAACCGTCCGTCCGTTGCCATCGTCGGCGCACGCAACGCCTCGACCAACGGCCGCCGGCTGGCGCGCGAGATTGCCGCCGGCGTCGCCGCGGGCGGGTTCGTCGTCACCTCGGGCCTGGCGCGCGGCATCGATGCCGCCGCCCACGAGGGCGCGCTGGAGGGCGGCACCGTGGCCGTGCTGGCCGGCGGGCCGGACGTTGTCTATCCGGAGGAAAACCGCCGCCTCTACGAGGCGATCGGCATACGCGGCACGATCGTCGCCGAATCGCCGCCGGGGCTGGTGCCGCAGGCGCGCCACTTCCCCCGCCGCAACCGCATCATCTCCGGTCTGTCGCTCGGCGTCGTCGTGGTCGAGGCCGCGGTGCGCTCCGGCTCGCTGATCACTGCGCGGCTGGCCAACGAGCAGGGCCGCGAAGTCATGGCCGTGCCCGGCTCGCCGCTCGACCCGCGCTGCCGCGGCGCCAACGACCTCATCCGCAAGGGTGCGACGATGGTGGAGGGTGCGGAGGACGTCCTGTCCGTCCTCGATGCGATGCGCGGCGACGGGCTGGGCGAGCCCGACCCGCCGGCACCGCGCCGCGCGCCCCTGCGCGCGGACGAGCCGGCGCCGGACGACGCGCGCAGGCGGATCCTCGACGCGCTGGGTCCGACTCCGGCCGCGGTCGATTCGATCATCCGCGACCTTGGCCTGCCGGCACAGGCGGTGCTGACAGTGCTGCTGGAGCTGGAGCTCGCCGGCCGGATCGAGCGTCAGCCGGGCAATATGGTCGCGCTGCTGGGCGAGGCAACCTGAATGGCCCGGTCTCGATTGCGGCACACCACACGCCGGATATGAGGACGCCGTGACGCAACGATTTCATACGAAGCGCTGGGCCGGATACGTCCTGCTGATCGGCGGAATCGCGATGGCGATCGGCGGTATCTGGTATGTCGGTGAGGCCCGCGCTTTCCTCGACGCGGCGGCGCGCACCGAAGGAACGATCATCGCGCTGAAGCGCGAACGTGGCGCCAGGGGCTTCGACGAAGATCATCCGGTGGTGCGTTTCGTTGTTCCGGAGACCGGCGAGGCGCTTGAATTCAAGAGCCGTTTCGGGGTGCGGCCATCTCCTTTCTCGGTCGGGCAAAGGGTAGCTGTGGCATATGACCCGGCCGACCCTTCGCGGGCGCGGATCGATTCCCCCTGGACGAACTGGTTCCTTCCCGTTCTGCTCGGCGTGTTCGGCCTTGCCTGCGTTGCGGCGGGCACGCAGACGCTCCGCCAGCAGCAGCGAAAATGAACCCGCCATGGACGTGGGGAGCGTCGGTCGTCGACGGCGGGACACCCGCCAAAAGACCGCGGCAATGCAGCGGCGCGGCGTCGGCGGGCGCCATTTCATGCTGCTTTAACAATATCCTGTCATACTGGTGACCGCTGAACGGCCGGCAGGGAACCCATGGATCAGGACTACGTTTCGCAGTTTCGCAGCGCGGGCTATGCCGTCATTCGCGGCCTCTTCGCCGCGGACGAGGTCGCCGAACTGGTGGCGGCGTTCGACCGCATACATGCCGACGCGATGGCCCGCGGCCGCAGCTGGCGCGACCGCAACATCTTCTTCCGCATGGCCGACGATAAGGCGCTGGGGCCGATCCTGCGCTATGCGCAGTGGGTCGCCTGGATCGACGAGACGCTGGAGCGCACCCGGCGCGATCCGCGGATCCTGGCGATCCTCGAGCCGCTGGTCGGCCGGGACCTGAAGCAAATCATCAACCAGCTTCACTGGAAGCCGCCGGGCGCCGCGATGGCGGAGTTCGGGTTCCACCAGGATTCGCGCTCGCGCCAACCGCGAAGCGCGTATCGCGACCTCGCCAACTCCTATGTCCAGACCGGCATCGCCATCGACCCGCATACCGCGGACAACGGCGCCATGGTGCTGTGTCCCGGCAGCCACCGCCTCGGCGAGCTGCCGTTCGATTCCACCGTGCACGCCATGGACGCGGCACTCGACGTCGCCGATCTGAGGGCGTTCGGCGCCGACCCGGACAATATCGTGACGCTGGAGATGGCGCCGGGCGACTTCGCGCTCTGGCACGTTCACACGCTGCACGGCTCCGGGCCGAATCGTGCGGCGATCGACCGGCGGCTCTATATCAACGGCTATGTGATCGCCGACAACTGCGACCGCGGCGAGTGGGCGTTCCGCGACGGCGTCCCCTGCCCGCTCGAGGGCGACCCCGTGCTCGTCCACTACGAGGACCTCTACAGCAAGCCGGGGCCGATGTACGTGGATTGAGTCGCGGTCGGGCGAAGTGTCGCACCGCAACACACGTGATCGTTGTTCTTAACCGGCTGTTACGAAAAGGCGATTACGCTTTCGGTTGACAAGCGGGGTGCGGATACCAAGTCTCATTGGCCGCGCCGCCGGGCGCCGATCGTACAGAACACAACAACATTTCGGGGAATTCCGGGTTAGCCTGATGAACGTCGTCATCGTCGAATCGCCGGCAAAGGCCAAGACCATCAACAAGTATCTCGGCCGGGACTATACGGTCCTGGCCAGCTTCGGCCATGTCCGCGACCTGCTGGCGAAGGACGGGGCGGTCGACCCGGACCACGACTTCGCGATGGTCTGGGAGGTCGGCGACCGCTCGAAGAAACAGATTTCCGAGATCCGCAAGGCCCTGAAGGGCGCTGACACCCTGTACCTCGCCACCGACCCGGACCGCGAGGGCGAGGCCATCTCGTGGCACGTGCTGGAGGTGCTGAGCCAGCGGGGCGGGCTGCGCGATGTCGACGTCAAGCGCGTGGTGTTCCACGAGATCACCAAGCGCGCGGTCATGGATGCCATGACGCATCCACGGGACATAAACGAAGAGCTGGTCAACGCCTATCTCGCGCGCCGGGCGCTTGACTACCTGGTCGGTTTCACCCTGTCGCCGGTGCTGTGGCGCAAGCTGCCGGGCGCGCGCTCGGCCGGCCGCGTGCAGTCGGTGGCGCTGCGCCTGATCTGCGAGCGCGAGGCCGAGATCGAGGCGTTCCGACCCCAGGAATACTGGACCGTCGATGCCGGCTTTACGACGCCGGCGGGCGAGCCCTTCACGGCGCGGCTGACCCATCTCGACGGGGGCCGGCTCGACCGCATGG
>JBFGQV010000134.1:0-5942 GCA_041563955.1 Alphaproteobacteria bacterium
GCGGGGCGCTCGGCATCATCATCGCGAGCGGGCCGAACGCCGCGGTCAAGGACCAGCTGGTGCCGCTGTCCTTCGAGGCGACGGCGGCCGGCGCCAGCCTCGCCGCGATGTCCGTGTCCGATGTTCTCGCCGACGCCCTGCTGGCGCCCGCCGGCAAGCGTCTCGGCGATTTGCAGAGCGCGCTCGACGGCGGCGAAGCGGTCGCCGGCTTTGCGCTGCCCGACGTGACTGTCGCTGCCGCGATCGACCTCAAGCCCGAGACGTCGCGCGGCCGCAACGTGCTGGCGCGGCTGCCGGCGGGCGCCACGCCCTCGGCGGAGGTCATCGTCGTCGGCGCGCATGTCGACCATCTCGGCCGCGGCGTCGAGGGCAAGTCGCTGGCCCGGCCCGACGAGGCGGGGCAGGTCCATTACGGCGCCGACGACAACGCCTCGGGCGTCGCCGCGCTCATGGAGATCGCCGAGTACCTGGCGGACCTTGCGGCCAGGGGGCGGCTGCAGCCGAAGCGCGACATCCTGTTCGCGGCCTGGTCGGGCGAGGAGCTCGGCATTCTCGGCTCGACCCATTTCACCCGCGCCTTCGCCGGCGCGACGGACAATCGGAGCCTGCATCCGGCGATCGCCGCCTATCTCAACATGGACATGATCGGCCGGCTGGACGAAAGGCTCAGCCTGCAGGGCGTCGGCTCGAGCGCGGTCTGGCCGCGCGAGATCGAGAAGCGCAACGTGCCGGTCGGCCTCAACATCACCACCAGCGACAGCGCCTTCATGGCGACCGACGCGACCGCGTTTTATCTTAAGGGCGTGCCGGTGCTGAACGCGTTCACCGGCCCGCATGCGGAGTACAGCACGCCGCGGGATACGCCGGAAACGCTCAATTACGAGGGCATGCAGAAGGTCGCGCGGCTGATCGCCCTGATCGCGCGCAGCCTCGCGACGGCGGAGGCGGCGCCGGATTACATCCGCCAGGATCCCGCCGGCGCTTCGCCGCGGCGCCGCACCTCGCGCGTCTATCTCGGCACCATCCCCGACTACACGCAGACCGACATCGCCGGCGCCCGCCTCTCCGGCGTCGCCCGCGGCGGTCCCGCCGAGGCGGCGGGGCTCGAGGATGGCGACGTCGTCGTCGAGATGGCCGGCCAGGAGATCGGCAACATCTACGACTACTCGCAGGCGCTCGACGGACTCAAGGTCGGCACGCCGGTCGAGGTCGTCGTGCTGCGCGACGGGCGGCGTGTAACGTTGACGCTTACCCCCGGGGCTCGCGAGTGACCGGCATGGCGAAGACGCGTCAGCCAGGCCCGCAGACGGCCCGTCGACCGGGCGCCCTGGCGTGGCGGGCGCTGCTCGCTGGGGCGCTGACCGCCGTCGTGATGGCGCTGGCGATCCGCGCCCACGAGGCGACGAGCGCCGACGAGAGCAGCTGCGTTGCCGTCGGCGCGTGGCTCGACCCCGCCACCGGGGCGACGCTTCCCGGCGACGAGCTCATCGCGTCGCTGGCGCGGCAGGAGGCGGTCCTGCTGGGCGAAGCGCACGACAATGTCGAGCACCACCGCTGGCAGCTGCACACGCTGGCCGCGCTGCACGGCCGCAAGCCGGACATGGTTCTCGGCTTCGAAAGCTTTCCGCGCCGGGTCCAGCCGGTCCTCGACCGCTGGGTGAACGGCGAGCTCGACGACAAGGCCTTCCTCGAGGCGGTGGACTGGCCGAGTGTCTGGGGCTACGACCCGACGCTGTACCTGCCGCTGTTCCACTTCGCGCGGCAGAACCGGGTGCCGATGATCGCGCTCAACGTCGAGCGGGATCTCGTCTCGCGGGTGCGCGACGAAGGCTGGGCGGCGATTCCGCAGGATGAGCGTGTCGGACTGTCCGATCCGGCCCCGGCCGTCCCGGCTTACCGGGAGTCCCTGGCCGAGATCTATTTGTTCGAACAGTCGCATGCCCGGGGCGACGACCCAGACGAAGACGAACCGGCCGCGGCGATGGACCCGGATGACCCGCATGCGGCCGAGAGCGCGGAAGAGGCGCCGGCCGAGGAGGCCGATGTCGCTTCGGTCCTCGAAACCGAGGATTTCGACCGCTTTGTCCAGGCGCAGCTGACCTGGGACCGGGCCATGGCCCAGGCCCTCGCCGATGCGCGGCAGCAGCGGCCCGATGCCCTGGTCGTCGGCATTGTCGGCCGCGGCCATGTGGAGCACCGGTGGGGTATCCCGCATCAGCTGGCCGATCTCGGGGTTCCCGACAATGCGGTCCTGCTGCCGGTCGAACGTGGGGCGGCCTGCGACTCGCTGCCGACGGACCTCGCCGACGCGGTCTTCGTCGTCGAGCCCGCCGGGCGGCTCGTCGCCGCGGGGCCGCCCAAGGCCCGGCTCGGCGTGCTGATCGCGATGAGCGAGGGCGGCGTGCGCGTCGCCAACGTGATCGAGGGCAGCGTTGCCGAGGCGACGGGAATCGCGGTCGACGACATCGTCGTCTCGGCCGCGGGCTTCCCGGTCGGCCGGGTCGGCGAGCTGGTCGACATCGTGCAGCGCCAGGCCCCCGGGACCTGGCTGCCGCTGGTCATCCGCCGCGACGGCGACGAGATCGAACTGGTGGCCAAATTCCCGCAGTCCTTCGAGACCCCCGAATGATCCGGACGGTCTGTGCGGCCGCGCTGCTCGCCGTGCTGGCGATCGCGCCGGGTCATGCCGCCGGCGACGCCGAACCGCCGATCCACCACGCCATAGAGGCGCGGCTCAATCCAGACAGCGGCGCGCTGGAGGTAACCGATGTCGTGACCGTGCGCGGTCGCGCGGCGCTGGAATTCCAGCTGGCGCCGTGGATGGAGATCGAGGCGGTGACGGTCGACGGCGGCGCGGCCGACGCAGCCGGGCATGGCGGCGCCTGGCGCATCGTTCTGCCCGACAAGGAAGCGCACCGCGTCGCACTGCAGCTGCGCGGCACCGTGCCGCCGATGCCGCAGGAGGGCCGTCGCGGCATGACACCGTCCGCCGCCTCCGGGCCGGAAGGCAGCTACCTGTCCGGCTATGCCGGCTGGATCCCCGTGACCGACGACGACTGGACCGCGTACCGCCTTGCCGTCGAGGTGCCGGCCGCGCACCGGGCCGTCGCCACCGGGCGACTGGAGGAGGAGACCCTCGGCAAAACGACGAACCGCGCCGTGTTCGCCGCCGACTATCCGGCCGAGCCGCCGTCGCTGTTCGCCGGCCCCTATACGGTCGAGGAGCGGCACGAGGACGGCATCCGCCTGCGCACCTATTTCCATGCGGAGCTGGCCGCCCTGTCGGACGCCTACCTGCGCGATTCGGCCCGCTATCTGCGGCGCTATGCCGAGGAAATCGGGCCCTATCCGTTCCCGGACTTCCACGTCATCTCGTCGCCGCTTCCGGTCGGCCTCGGCTTCCCGAACCTGACCTATGTCGGCCGCATGGTGCTGCCGCTGCCATTCATGCGCGGCCGCTCGCTGGCGCACGAGGTGCTGCACAACTGGTGGGGCAACGGCGTCGCCATCGACTATGGGACCGGCAATTGGGCGGAGGGGCTGACCACCTACATGGCCGACTACGCGCTCGCCGCCGCCGAGGGCGCGGGGCAGGCCCGCGAGATGCGTCTCGCCTGGCTGCGCGACTACGCGGCGCTGCCGGCCGACCGTGACGTCCCGGTGACCGCCTTCGCCGGCAAGCGGCACGACGCCGATCAGGTCGTCGGCTACAACAAGGTCGCCTTTGTCTTCCACATGCTGCGGCGGGAACTGGGCGACGCCGCCTTCGCGGAGGGCCTGCGCCGGTTCTGGCGCGAGCAGCGCTTCCGTATCGCCGGCTGGGCCGATTTGCGCACAGCCTTCGAGGCGGCATCGGGGCGCGACCTCGGCTGGTTCTTCGAGCAGTGGCTTGAGCGGGCGGGGGCGCCGCGGCTCAGCCTCGGCGAGGTGCGCGGGTCGGACGAGGGCGACGACCACCGCGTTGCCTTCACCCTGCGCCAGGACGCGCCGGCCTACCGCCTCGGCGTCCCCGTGGTGATCGAGACCGAGAGCGGCCCCGTGCGCCGGCCGATCATCCTTTCAAAGACCGAGATGACCGCGAGCGTGAAGGTCCCGAACCGGCCGATCGCCGTCCATGTCGACCCGGACAACGAGTTGTTCCGACGGCTGCTGCCTGGCGAGGCGCCGCCGATCCTGCGCGACGTCACGCTGGCGGCGGACGCGAAGGTCGTCTTGGCCGTGGATGAGGCCGACGCGGAGTTTGCGGCGCGGCGGCTCGCCGCCGCGCTGATTGCCGGGATCTGGTCCGGGGACAACATGATATCGGAGATGGGGCTGGCGGGGCCGTGGCTCATCATCGGCATCACATCGCAGGTGGAGTCCTTCCTCCGCAAGACGGCGATCGAAGGCGTGCCGGACAGCCTTGCCGGCCGGGGATCCGCCCGGGTCTGGACAGCCCGCCGAAAGAACGGCGAACCGCTGCTCGTCGTCGCGGCCGACGACGTCGCGGCGCTCGAGGCGCTGCTGCGACCGCTGCCCCATTACGGCGGCAAGAGCTACCTCGTCTTCGAAGGGCGTCGCGCGGTCGACACCGGGGTCTGGCCTGTCTCCGACAGCCCGCTCAGCCGCCGGATCGAGTGAGCGGCCCCGTAAGCCCTATCGCCGCGCGCCTCCACGGGTAGGTCCTTCCCCACCCCGGCGGCGGTTTCGCGCGGTCGCCGGACGCGCTATAAGCGCGCGAGACCACGACAAACGGGAGACCAGATTGGCCAAACGGACGGACCGCAAATCGAGCCAGAAACCCTTCCGCAAGCTGCTGGTCGCGAACCGCAGCGAGATCGCGATCCGGGTGTTCCGCGCGGCCAACGAGCTCGGCCTGCGCACCGTCGCCGTCTACTCGCACGAGGACCGCTTCGCCCTGCACCGCTTCAAGGCGGACGAGAGCTACCTCGTCGGCCACAACAGGGAGCCGGTGCAGGCCTATCTCGACATCGAGGATGTCCTGCGCGTCGCCCACGACGCCCATGCCGACGCGATCCATCCCGGCTACGGGTTCCTGTCGGAGAATCCCGATTTCGCCCGCGCCTGCGCCACGGCCGGCATCACCTTCGTTGGCCCGCCGCCCGAGGTCATGGAGCAGCTCGGCAGCAAGGTGGCGGCGCGCGCCCTGGCCGAGGAGGCCGGCATCCCCGTCGTGCCGGCGACCGGTGTCCTGCCCGCGGACATGAAGGCGGTCGGCAAGCTGGCGAAGGAGGTTGGCTACCCGCTGATGCTGAAGGCGAGCTGGGGTGGCGGCGGCCGCGGCATGCGGGTCATCGAGGACGCATCGCAGTTGGCCGAGCAGGTCGCCGCCGGCCGGCGCGAGGCGAAGGCGGCCTTCGGGCGCGACGAGGTGTTCCTCGAGAAGCTGGTGCGCCTGGCGCGCCACGTCGAGGTCCAGATCCTCGCCGACCACCACGGCAACGTGGTGCACCTGTTCGAGCGCGACTGCTCGATGCAGCGGCGCAACCAGAAGATCGTCGAGCGCGCCCCGGCGCCTTTTCTCGACGAGGCGCGGCGCGCGGAGCTGTGCGACGCCGCGGTGCAGCTGGCGCGCGCCGCCGGCTACCGCAACGCCGGCACGGTCGAGTTCCTGATGGACGTCGACAGCGGGCGGTTCTATTTCATCGAGGTCAATCCGCGCGTCCAGGTCGAGCACACGGTGACCGAGGCGATCACCGGCATCGACATCATCAAGGCGCAGATCCGCATCGCCCAGGGCGCGCGCATCGGCACGGACGAGTCGGGCGTGCCGCCGCAGCACAAGATCTGGCTCAACGGCCATGCCCTGCAATGCCGGATCACGACCGAGGACCCGACCAACCGGTTCATCCCCGACTACGGGCGCATCACCGCCTATCGCGGGGCGACAGGCATGGGCATCCGGCTGGACGGCGGCACGGCCTATTCCGGCGCGGTGATCA
>JBFGQV010000135.1:0-5709 GCA_041563955.1 Alphaproteobacteria bacterium
CCAGCTCGAACGCCTGCAGGCGCTGCTCGCCGACCGCAAGATCACGCTCAAGCTGGAAGACGCGGCCAAGGCCTGGCTGGGCGATGCCGGCTACGATCCGGTGTACGGCGCGCGGCCGCTGCGCCGCGTGATCCAGAACGCCCTGCAGAACCGGCTCGCGCAGATGATCCTCGAGGGCGCCATCGCCGACGGCGAGACGGTGCAGGTGAGCGCCGGCGAGGACGGCCTCGTCATCAACGGCGTCAAGGCCAAGGCGGCGTAGGGGAGGCGCTTGCGCCGGCCCCGGGCGTCCGACATAGTGCCGTCATGCGCGTGCAAGACGGCATGACATCCACGACACAATTGCGGGGCCTTCTGCTCTCCGGGTTGCTCGCCGCGGCCGCCCTGCTCGCCGGCTGCGGCGGCCCGCAGACCGGAACAGGGCCGGCCGAGCCGGCCGCTTTGCCGCCGTTCGGGCCGGGCGCTGGGGTCGAGCGGGCGATCCCCCCGACGCTGCGCCTGATCGGCGTCGGCGACATCATGATGGGGACGAACTTCCCTCAGGCAAAGCACCTCAACCCCGATCTCGTGCCCGGTGTCGACCTCGCCTCGATCATCGGCCGCGACCTCCTGGATCTGCTGCGTGCCGGCGACGTGACCTTCGGCAATATGGAGGGCTCGCTGTACGACGGGCCGGACGACGTCGAGCGCAAGCCGTGCCGCAACCCGAAGCGCTGCTATGTCTTCCGCAGCCCGGAATTCCATGCCGAGCTGCTGCGCGACATGGGTTTCAACGCGATGTCGCTCGCCAACAACCACAGCGGCGACTTCCGCGAGGCGGGGCGCGCTGCGACGATGGCGGCGCTGGCGCGCAACGGCATCGCATATGCCGGCATCGATCTGCCGGGTGCGCGCACCGCGACGATCGTGCTGGACAGCGGCCTCCGCGTCGGCCTCGCCGCCTTCGCGCCGAACTGGCAGACGGTCAGCATCAACGATCACAGCCGCGCGCAGGACATCGTGCGCGGGCTCGACCTTGGCCACGACATCGTCGTCGTCTCGTTCCACGGCGGCGCCGAGGGCGCGACCATGACCCGGGTGCCGCGCGAGATGGAGATCTTCCACGGCGAGCAGCGCGGCGACGTCTGGCGCTTCGCGCACGACGTCATCGATGCCGGGGCCGACGTGGTGCTCGGCCACGGCCCGCACGTGCCGCGCGCCGTCGAGGTCTACCGCGACCGCTTCATCGCCTACAGCCTCGGCAATTTCTGGACCTACGGGCGCTTCAATTTGCGCGACCTAGCCGGCATCGCGCCGGTCGTCGATCTCGAGCTTTCCACCGCGGACGGGCGCCTGCTGGGGGCGCGCATCCACAGCATCCGGCAGGAGGGCTGGGGCATCCCGGGGCTCGATCCGTCGGGCGCCGCGCTGCGCGCCGTTGCCGAGCTGACGGCCCGCGACATTCCCGAATCGACCCTGCAGTTCGCCGAAGACGGCCGCATCACCGGCTTCCCGCCGCCGCTGATCGGCTGGCTCCGGCCGGCGGCGCCGCAGGAGCACCGGCTGCAATAAGGAAACGGGCCGGACGGACGGGTCCGGCCCGACATGCGATGTCGCGATCGGCGGCTCAGCAGGGGGTGCTGTCGGGTCCTTCGCAGGTCGCGCCCGCCGTCTCGGTCGCCGCAAACTCGACCTGCTTGCGCAGCAGCATCGCGTACTGGACGTCGGCGGTCTCCCTGGCCACCAGGAAGGCCTCCAGCTCCTCGCCCTTGAGCTGCTTGCCCGACGGCAGGTGCATGCGCCGCGAATTGATGAACTTGCCGTTGCGGATGACCTCGTAATGCAGGTGGTTGCCGGTCGACCGGCCGGTCGAGCCGACATAGCCGATGACCTGGCCCTGCTGCACCCGCGTGCCCTTGCGCACGCCGCGGGCGATGCCGCTCATATGCGCATAGGCCGTCTTGTAGGTGCCGTTGTGGCGGATCCGCACGTAGAGCCCGTAGCCGCCCTTGCGGCCCGCGTATTCGACGGTTCCGCTGCCGGCGGCGTAGATCGGCGTGCCGCGCGGCGCCGCGAAATCCGTGCCGGTGTGCAGCTTGGTGAAGCCGAGGATCGGATGCCTGCGATTGCCGAAGCCGGAGCTCAGCCGGGCGCCGTTGATCGGCGTGCGCATCAGCGAACGGCGCGCGCTCTTGCCGTCCTCGTCGAAATAGTCGACCGTGCCGCCCTCGGTCTCGAAGCGGTACAGCGCGCGCTCCTTGCCGCTCAGCGTCATCGACGCGCGCAGGATCTTGCCGGTGCGCACCGTCGCCCCGCTCTGGTCGATGAAGCGCTCGTACATGACGGTAAACCCGTCGCCCTTGCGGATATCGCGCTGGAAATCGACGTCGAAGCTGTAGACCTGGATGAGGTCGGCCAGCACGCCCGGCGGAACCCCGGCCTCCTCGCCCGCCATGAACAGGCTGACTTCGATCCGGCCTTCCGCCGCGGCAATCTCCATCTGCAGCGGATGGTCCACCGCTTCGGCCTCGAAATCCTCGCCGTCGCGGCGCACGACGTATTCGCGCTCCACGCTTTCGACCAGCGTCATCGCCATCAGGCTGTCGGCCGCCTCCGGCACGCCGGCCGGCCGCAGAATGAGGACGATCTCCTGCCCGGGCTTGAGATAGCGCGGCTTGAACACGTCGCTCATCCGGGTGATCGCGTTGTGCGCCTCGCGCGCCGCCACGCCGTTCTTGACCATCAGGGCCATCAGCGTGTCGCCGCTGCCGACGACGACGCGCCGCTGGTAGGTCGCCGTCAGCTGCGCCGCCTCCTCGGTGCTGTCCGCGCCGTAGTAGGAAGCGGGCGTCGCAGCGCCGACCTGGTCTTCCGCATTGGCATCGAGAATCGGGATTTCGTCCGCCGCCCCGGGGCCCGTCAGCGACGTCACCCCCGCCAGCGACAGCACGGCGGCGCCGCCGACGATAGCGAGAACTGTAGACAGTCTATTCATCGAAGTTATCGATTTATTACCGATATCCGAAAGAGTCCAATCGAATCACCTTGTTAGCAAGGATTCGGCCGGCACATTGCTTGTCCGACTCCTTTATGTCAACAGAATTGTAAAAAAGAAATGAACCCGGCCGGAAATCTCGACTGTTGCAACTACATTTCGCCTTAATTGCGATCTATTCCTTTGTTGCGGGTCACAGCACGGATTGCGCCGTTTTGGCGCGGTTGGTCCGTGTGCGTTCGTTCATCTTGTGTTAAGGTGCCCGTCGCTAATGTTGCGCGGCGCATTTTTCGGCCTGGCGATGGGCGGCCGGGGCGGCCCGGGATTTCGTTTGGCTAATTTGCCTTCAGCATTCAAACCATTTGTCCGGGAGGGACTGATGAGGAAAGATCGACATTACGCCGCGCGCCTGCTGACGGGCGCGGTCCTGGCGGCTGCCGTGGTGGCCGCCGGTTGCACGAGCCCGAAGGTCAGCGACTCCCTGTACCGGTCCAGCGAGGTCGGCACCTCCAAGCGGATCGTCCGCTGCCGCGTGCTTGAGGTCCGCGAGGTGATGATCCGCGACGACGATTCCGGCGAGAAGGGTGAGGCGGTCGGCGGCATCGCCGGCGGGCTGACCGGCGGCATTCTCGGCAGCACGGTCGGCGGTGGCGCCGGCAGGAGCCTGGCCACGGTCGGCGGCGCGACGGTCGGCGCCGTTGCCGGCGGCGCCGCGGGGCGGCAGGTTTCCGACCAGCTGCACACCCGCAAGGGCGTCGAGTACTCGATCATCCTGGCCGACGGGTCCGAGCAGACCCACGTCCAGGATTTCCTCGAGGGCGACCGCGTCGTCCAGGTCGGCGAGACCTGCCGCCTGCAGATCGAGCATGACGGCAAGAACCGCGTCCTGCCGGCCGAGCACCTGCAGGACCGCATCAGCGCGCCGAAGAAGACGCAGATCGTCCCGTAGGCGGGCGACGGACACGACCGGCCGGGGGACGCGTGCTTCCCCCGGGCCGGGAAAACAGCGGGCTCCCGTCCGACCGCGGACGGGAGCCCGATTTCTCTGCATCGCCGCTCCGGTCGGCTTCACCGGCGGCGAATGTCCTGTATAGTTCGACGGCACGAACGGCAGGGGGACCAACCGTCATGGCACGGCCCGACGACACGATCATCCGCACCGCCGACATCTGCGACGACCATGGGGATGCCCGGGTCTGCGAGCTGCAGTTCCGCGACTTCGCGGCGCGGGAGCATTTCCACGGCGAGGTGGTGACCTTCGCGACCTTCGAGGACAACAAGGGGCTCCTCGACGTCCTGAAATCCGGCGGCGCCGGCAAGGTGCTGGTGATCGACGGCCGCGGCTCGATGCGGCGCGCGCTGTGCGGCGGCAACATCGCCGAGGCGGCGTGTCTGAACGGCTGGGAGGGCCTCGTGTTCAACGGCGCGATCCGCGACAGCCACGAGTTCGCGGACCTCGATTTCGGCGTCAAGGCGCTGGGCACCACGGCCATGCCGCCGCGCCGCGGCGCCGGCGGGCGCGCGAACGAGCCGCTCAACTTCGGCGGCATCGCCATCGACTCTGGCGACTACCTCTATGCCGACCGCGACGCGGTGATCGTGCTGGCGGGGCCGGTGCATGGCTGACCCGGCCGATTTCCAGACCCTGCACGAGATCGTCACCGCCGCGCGCCGCAACCTCGCGCCGGAGCACTGGGACTACGTGATCGGCGGCGCCGAGACCGAGACCACGGTCAAGCGCAACCGCCAGGCGCTGGATTCGATCTCCTTCCGGCCGCGGGTGCTGCGCGACGTCTCTGCGATCGACAGCGGCGGCACCCTGTTCGGCCACGAACTGCGCCTGCCGGTGCTGCTGGCGCCCATCGGCTCGATGCAGGACATCGTTGCGGGCGGCGGCCTCGTGCCGGCCCGCGCCGCGGCCGAGTTCGGCACCATCCAGGTCCTCAGCTCGGTCTGCGAACCGGGCCTGGAGGCGGTGGCGCAGGAGACCGAGGCGCCGAAGATCTTCCAGCTTTATGTGCGCGGCGACCCGCCCTGGGTCGACGAACAGCTGCGGCGCGCGGTCGATGCCGGCTACGTCGCCTTTTGCCTGACCGTCGATCTCGACGCCTACAGCCGCCGCGAGCGCGACATCGCCAAGCGCCACGTCACCACCGGCCGTCTGCAGGTCACCGGCGATGCCAACCAGGCGCTGTTCGGCTGGGACGATGTGAAACGCCTCCGCGATATGTGCCCCGTCCCGATGGTGCTGAAAGGCATCGCCACGGCTGAGGACGCGGTGCTCGCCGTCGCGCACGGCATCGATGCGGTCTGGGTCTCCAACCATGGCGGCCGCCAGCTCGACCACGGGCGCGGCGGCATCGACGTGCTGCCGGAGGTGGTTGCGGTCGTGGCGGGGCGCGCGAAGATCATCTTCGACGGCGGCATCATGCGCGGCACCGACGTCGTCAAGGCGATGGCGCGCGGCGCCGACGCCGTCGCCATCGGCCGCCTGCAGGGCCTCGCCGCCGGCGCCGCGGCCGAGGCCGGCATCGTCCGCGCTCTGGAGCTGCTGGAGGCCGAGACGCGCATCGCCCTCGCGCTGCTCGGCGTTTCCGGCTACGGCGAGCTCGAAGACAGCCACCTGCACCCGGCCCAGCCGGTGAACGCCCCGCACGTCCTCAGCGCCTTCCCGCTGCTCGACGAGGGGTACTGAGGGGAGTCATTACGAGGCGCTGGCGACGCAATCCAGGCCC
>JBFGQV010000136.1:0-5245 GCA_041563955.1 Alphaproteobacteria bacterium
AGCGAGGGAGAGATTCGCGCGGCGGCGCGACCGCCCGGCCGGCTCGGGACGTCGTCGGCGCGCATTCGGGCGTGGTCGCCGCGTCGATACCGCGTCGCGTCAGGGTCGGCGCATCGCGACGCTGCCAGTCGGGCGCGGGCTCTCGGCGCCGCTGCGGGCTGCCGCCGCGGTGCGCCAGCGGGCTTCGCGGCCGCCGGCGACCAGGAAATCCAGAACGGTGTGCCACCCGCCGGCGTGGCAGGCGAGGATCGCCCGGTCGAGACCGAGGCTGTCGACCAGCGCCAGGGCGAGGCGCACCTGCTCGGCGCGGTCGTAGTGCGGGACGGATTCGATTTCGACGGTGATCATGTGGCACTCCTTCACGATCCGTCTTCGAAGTAGCTTTGCCCCGATCCCCATCGCCAACGGAGCTTCGGCAAAGCGGTCGCGTTCCGTATCGGCCGGGCCTCCGCAGACCCGGAATGGCGGTAGCTAGCCCACCGTCGCGGCGCTCAACACGAGGATCACGGCGAGCCCCAACGCGAGACCGCCGGCGAACCCGACCAAGGCGCCGCGCAACATATGAAAAACCAGGGAATGCTGTGTCATGCCGCTGTCCTCCCTCGGTAACGACGCCACCCTCGCACAGGCGGGCGGGCCGCCGCAGTGGGGAAACTCACACCTCGCGGGTTTTGCTTGCGGCTAACTCGCAGGCAGGCCGGCGATGACGAGCCGTCCCCGGCGTCGCACCGCGGGCAGATAGCGTCGTTTGCGTTGTAGTGGGGTGCCTTGCCCTCTCGGCTATGCTGGCGGCAAGCGCGGGCGGATCCCGGGCGGGGCCGTCCGCGCCAACGACGACGCGGCGAAATGCCGCCGGACAGCGAGGGAGTGAGACCATGCCCGACCGTTACGAGACCGGTTACGAAGTCGGCCAGGACAACCTGCAGAAGTTCGGCCTGGACATCCACCATCCGGTGTTCTGGATCGCCAGCCTGCTGGTGCTGGTGTTCGTCATCGGCACGCTTATCGTGCCGATCCAGGCCAAGGAGGCGTTCGACGGCGCCAAGCTGTGGTCGATCGACAATTTCGACTGGCTGTTCATGCTGGGCGGCAACATCTTCGTGGTCTTCTGCCTCGTGCTGATCGTGCTGCCGGTCAGCAAGATCCGCATCGGCGGCGCCGACGCCAAGCCGGAGTACACGACCCTGTCGTGGTTTGCCATGCTGTTCGCCGCCGGCATGGGCATCGGCCTGATGTTCTGGAGCGTCGCCGAGCCGACCGCCTACTACACCGACTGGTGGGGCACGCCGCTCAACGCCCCGGCCCGGACGCCCGAGGGCGCGCGCATGGCGATGGGCGCGACGATGTTCCACTGGGGCCTGCATCCCTGGGCGATCTATGCGGTCGTCGGCCTGTCGCTGGCCTTCTTCACCTACAACAAGGGGCTGCCGCTGACCATCCGCTCCGGTTTCTTCCCGCTGATCAAGGACCGCTCCTGGGGCTGGTTCGGCCACCTCATCGACGTCGTCGCGGTGATGGCGACGATCTTCGGCCTCGCCACCTCGCTCGGCTTCGGCGCGCAGCAGGCGGCGAGCGGTCTGTCCTTCCTGTTCGGCATCGAGGCGGGAATCGGCACGCAGGTCGCGATCATCATCGGGGTCACCGCCGTCGCCATCTTCTCGGTGATACGCGGCATCGAGGGCGGGGTGAAGGTGCTCAGCAACATCAACATGGGCATGGCGGCCGGCCTGTTGCTATTCGTCATCATCGCCGGGCCGACCCTGGCGATCCTCGGCACCCTGCTCAGCACCGCCGGCGCCTATGTCGAAAACATCATCCCGATGAGCAACTGGTTCGGTCGCGAGGACGACAAGTTCTACCACGGCTGGACGGTGTTCTACTGGGCCTGGTGGATCTCGTGGTCGCCCTTCGTCGGCATGTTCATCGCCCGCATCTCCAAGGGCCGCACGGTGCGCGAGTTCATCACCGCCGTGCTGCTGGTCCCGACCCTGGTCACCCTGGTCTGGATGTCGGCCTTCGGCGGCTCGGCGCTGGAGCAGGCGCAGGCCAATGTCGGTGCGCTCGCGGGCGGCATAGGCGACGTCTCGCTGGCGTTGTTCCAGATGCTGGAGAACCTGCCGCTGACGACGATCGCCTCCTTCGTCGGCATCTGCCTGGTGCTGATCTTCTTCATCACCTCCTCCGACTCCGGCTCGCTGGTGATCGACAGCATCACCTCGGGCGGCAAGGTCGACGCGCCGGTGGTGCAGCGCGTCTTCTGGGCGACGATGGAGGGCGTGATCGCCGGCGTGCTGCTGTTCGGCGGCGGGGGCGATGCGCTGGGGGCGCTGCAGGCGGCGGCGATCACCGTCGGGCTGCCGTTCACCGTGGTGCTGATCGTGATGTGCGTCGGCGTCTATATGGGCCTGTCGCACGAGCACAAGTTCAATCTCGCGCAAAGCCGCGCGGCGCAGCCGCCCGGGGAATAGACGCGGCGGAATGGGGCGGGCTGCGCATTGGTCCCGCGCGGCCCGCCGCGCCGCTTGATCCAGATCATGGCGTGCGCGGATCGAATGTGAAACACCTGCCCTTGTGAGCGCGGCCCCGATCGGAGGGTCGTCATGACCGTCTCTGCGAAAGAGAAGGAACTGGCCGCCGTCGGCATTTCGGTTGCCGCCGGATGCAAGCCCTGCACGGACCATCACGTGACCGTCGCCCGCAAGGCGCGGGCGAGCGAGGACGAGATTCGCGCCGCCGTCGACGACGCCATCGTGGTGCGCAACCGCGCGGCCGGGATCATGCAGGCGCACGCACTGTCGCATTTCGGCCCGGTGGCGGTCCCGGACGTCCCCGACGACGCCGGCCCCGACGCCCGGGTTCGGGCCCTGGTCCGCGTCGGCGCGGCCTTCGCCGTCAACTGCACCGCCAGCCTCGAAAGCGCCCTGGCCATGGCCCGGCGCACCGGCATCGCGCCGGACGAGATCGCCGGCATCGTCAAGCTCGCCGGGTTCATCCGGGGCCGGGCGATCTCGCATGTCGAGAAACTGGTTGACGTCGGCGCCGACGCCGAAGCCTGACGCGCCGTGGCCGATCGTTCCGCGCTCCGGGGCCGGCGACGCACAGACACGAAGGAGCGTATGATGGCAAAACCAGCCCTCAAGCCGGAACCCACCCCGGCGCCGGAACCAATGCCGATGCCGATGTGTCCGATGGCCGAAACCTGCAAGGGCATGATGGCGCGACCCTTTTCCAATGTCACGCTGATCCTGCCCGGCGTCGTCTTCATCGCGCTCGGCGTTGCGATCGTTCTGGAGCCGCGGATTCTTGCCTGGCTCATCGCTATCGCCTTCATCCTGATGGGGCTGATGTCGTTCATGGTGGCGCGTTTCGTGCGCCGCATCGGCACGCGGTTCGGCAGCATGACCGAGTGAATGCGGGCCGGTCATCACGAACGTTTCGCCAACGAACCCCGGGAGTCCCGTCATGACCGCCATCGCCAAAACCGTCGAGCGGCACCACCGGACGATCATCGTTGCGCTGCTGTCGCTGATCGTCCTGTTCCTGGTCGCCTGCGCGCTCAACGATCTGATCCCGATCTGCCATTATGTCTTCGGGTGCGATCACGGGTTTCACGGCAGCGCCTGAACGGGAGCGGCGCAGTGCGTGCGCTCTCCCGGCAGCCGCGACTGTAAGGAGGCAGATTGATGCGAAAACGGGTGCTGACGGGCGGCCGCGCCGGGCCGCAGCGGTGGAGCGCCGGATCTGCGATGGCCGCGGCGTTTGTGCTGGCGGCCGCCGTCGGTTCGGCGATGCCGTCGGCCGCGAACGCCGATGAGGACGACGTGCAGCGGCAGTTCATGGGACGCGACCTCGCGGCGGCGGGCGACCTGGTCGTCGTCTCCGACGATGATCTCGGCGGCGTCTTCGCCGCGGGCGAGACGGTCGAGCTGGTCTCGCCGACGCGCGAGGACGCGCTGCTTGCGGGCCGGCGGGTCAAGGTTCGCGCCGCAATCGGCGACGACGCCTACCTCGCGGGGCAGAGCGTCGACGTCTCGGCGCCGGTCGTCGGGCGCGTCGTCGCCGCCGGCGAGTTCATCACGCTCGACAGCCGAGCCGCCGCCGGCGGCGGCGTGCGGCTGTTCGGCCGCCGCGTCGAGGTGGCGGGCGCGGTCGCCGGCGATTCCTGGATCGCCGCCGAGAGCGTGCGCCTGGCCGGCGCGTTCGGCGGCGACGTCACGGTGACCGCGAAGACCGTCGACATCGACCCGGCGGCCCGCTTCGACGGCCTGCTCGTGTATCGCTCGCCGGAGGAGCCGGCGGTGCCGGACGCGGCCGCGCCGCCGGAGCGCCGGCGCTACGAGAAGTGGGAGCCCGAGGACTGGGAGTGGGGCCTGCCGGGCCCGTGGAGCGCCGTGTTCGGCATGCTGTTCGGCGCGGTCGTGGTGTTCCCGCTGAGCCTGCTGGTCGCCGGCGGCATCCTGCTGGCGGCGGCCGGCGGCCTGATGGACCGCATCGCCGCGATCGGCCGGCGGCGCCCCGGGGCGTCGATCGGCGCCGGGCTGGTGACGCTGGCGGTGTGGGCGGTGGCGGCGCTGCTGCTGCTGATGACGCTGATCGGCGCGCCGCTCGGCATCCTGCTGACCCTGGCGCTGCCGCTCATCGTCATGCTGGGCTACGTCGCCGGTGCGCTGGCGCTGGCGCTGGGCGCCTGGACCAGCCTCGGCAAGGCGCCGCCCGGTGGCTTCGGCCGCTTCGGCCTGCTGGCGCTGGCCCTGTTCGTGCTGGCGATCGTCGGGCTGATCCCGGTCGCCGGCTTCATCGTCGGCGTCCTCGTCACCCTGGCCGGGCTCGGGGCGACGGCGCTGGCCCTGCGCGGGACCGGCGCGGCGGCGCGAAGCTGACCGGACGACCCCCCACCACCAAGGAGGCGCGCGCCCTGCAGCAGCGGCTGCGGAGTCGTGTCGTGGCTTCGGGCGTACCGGCGCGGCTGCGCCTGGTTGCGGGTCTGGATGCCCATTACCAGCCGCGCGCCGGCCTCGTCTGGGGCGCGGCGGCGCTGCTTCGCTGGCCGGAGCTGGAACTCGTCGAAAGCGCGCTCGCCTGCCGCAAGCTCGACTTCCCCTACGTGCCCGGCCTCCTGTCGTTCCGCGAGGCGCCGGCGCTGCTGGCCGCGCTGGCCTGCCTGTCGCGGACGCCGGATCTGCTGTTCATCGACGGCCAGGGGATCGCCCATCCGCGCCGCCTGGGCCTTGCCAGCCATGTCGGC
>JBFGQV010000137.1:0-4888 GCA_041563955.1 Alphaproteobacteria bacterium
CGCAATCGCCGGCGCGAGGGAGAGGGGCTCGTTCGTCTCGGCCGCGCCGATATCGCCCCTCTCCCTTGCGCGGACGACCCGGACGACCCATGACCGTGCCATGGGGGAGGGGTCGGGGAGGGGGTGGGACGATCGGCACGGCCGGACCGCGCGGGCGGGGCGTCAGTCCGTGACCTTGAACCGGACCCTGGCACCCTCGGGCAGATCGCGCAGTTGCTCGTGGACCGACCCGGTAAACCCGAAATGCTCCTTCATGCTTATCGGAACCAGGTTGTCGACCGTATAGCCGCCCTCGGCGAACACCGGCAGCGTGACATAGGCGTAGCACTGGCCGGGCCCGAGCGGCTTGCCCGCGGCGATGAGATCCGCGATCAGGGGCGGCAGGAAGAACTCGTCCGCCCGCTCCGTGCCCAGCCCGGCCCTGAACGCATCGAGGTCGTCGGCGACCGTCGAGACCTCGCCGGTACCGGTATTGAGCCAGCGGACATCGCCCGCGGCGGTTTTGAAGAACATGTCTCCCAGGGCGCTGAACAGCACCGGTTTGAATTCCTCCGGAAGTAGCCAGGCCCAGGCACGGCGCAGTTCGGCCACGGCCTCGCCATCCGGCGTCACGACCAGCTTGTCCCAGCCGATTGTCACGTCACTGCCCGTCATCGCTCTCCCCGGCCATCCGGCGTCGAGGCCTCCGCCGTCGACCGTCGCGCCGGCGTCAGTCTAGCACGCATTCCGGTTGCCCGCCGCTCCCGCGGGTCGCAATCGGCATGCAATGTGCCGCTTGCCGCACAGAGCGGGCGGCGCGGCGCCGATAACGTCGCCGGTGGAGGAAGCCGCGGCGCGGCGGCCGTCGCGCCGCATCCGAGGCCGGCAAAGGATACCGCCATGACCCGATCGCCGTTTTCGATCCCGCAGCCGAAGATCGACCCGAGCCGCCGGCATGCGCGCCGGCCCGACAACACGCCGGACGACGACGACCGGGTCGAGATCGGCCCGACGGCGCTGGCCTATGCGGAATGGGCGGCGGCGGGTCTCGACTGCCCGGACCTGCAGGCGATGCGGCGGAACCGCTGGGAGCGGCTGACCGCCGCAATCGTCGAACGCGACCTCGCCGGCCTGCTGATGTACGACCCGCTCAGCATCCGCTATGCCACCGACACGACGCACATGCAGCTATGGGCCGCGCACAACCCGTTCCGCGCCTGCCTGCTGCTGGCCGACGGGCATATGGTGCTGTGGGAATATGGCGGGCTGAAGCACCTGTCGGCATACAACCCACTGGTGCGCGAAGTGCGCAGCGGCGGCTCCTTCTATTATTTCGCCAGCGGCGACCGCACCGAGGAGAAGGCGGCGCTGTTCGCCGCCCAGGTCGATGCGCTGATGCGCGAGCATGCCGGCGGCAACCGCCGGCTCGCGGTCGACAAGATCCAAATCGCCGGGCTGCGGGCGCTCGATCGCCTCGGCATCGAGGTGCATGAGGGCGAGGAGGTCACCGAGCGCACCCGCGCCGTCAAGGGGCCGGACGAGATCAAGGCGATGCGCTGCGCCATGTGGGCCTGCGAGCGGGCGATTGAGAAGATGCGCGAGGTCGCCCGGCCCGGGGTTTCGGAGAACGACGTCTGGGCCGAGTTGCACCGGCAGAACATCATCCGCGGCGGCGAGTGGATCGAGACCCGGATCCTCACCTCCGGCCCGCGCACCAACCCGTGGTTCCAGGAATGCGGGCCGCGCATCATCCGCAACGACGAGCTGCTGGCTTTCGATACCGACATGGTTGGCTGCTACGGAATGTGCGCTGACATCTCGCGCACCTGGTTTCTCGGCGACGGACGGCCGAGCAACACGCAGCGGCACCTGCACGCGGTCGCCTACGAGCACATCATGACCAATATGGAGCTGCTGAAGCCCGGCGTGACGTTCCGCGAGCTCAGCGAGGGCGGGCATCGGCTGCCCGAGGAGTTCGTCGCCCAGCGTTACGGCTCGAAATTCCATGGCGTCGGGCTGTGCGACGAGTGGCCGTCGATCAAGTATCCCGAGGACTGGGAGGCCAAGGGCTATGACGGGGTTCTGGAGCCGGGCATGATGCTCTGTGTCGAGGCCTATGTCGGCGCCGTCGGCGGCCGGGAGGGCGTCAAGCTGGAGGATCAGGTGCAGATCACCGAGACCGGCTACGAGAACCTCACCGCCTGCCCGTTCGACGAGAAGCTTATGGGGTGACGGACGGGCGGGGCGCCGGTGCCGGCGCGACCCCGTGCTTCGCGAACCTCGCACAAATGCCAACCGCGTCATTGCGAGGAGGCGAAACCGATGCGGCGATCCAGCCCCCGCAACAGCCGCCCTGGATTGCCACGGCGCTGCGCGCCTCGTAATGACGATAAATCGGGTTTTGCGCATTGCCCGTTCATCTGGACGCGGGTTTCGGCCGTCAGGGCGGTGAGTCCCACCCCCGCCTTGCCCCCCCTTCAGAGGGGAAGGGGGAATTTTCCGCTCATGGCAACAAGTCAACCCCCCTCCCCTGGCCAAAGAGCAAGGGGAGGCGGCAAGCGAGCCCTGCCGGCGAACGCCGGCGCCGCCTTCATCTCATCGGAAAACGCGCGAGTGCGAATATCTCTGTCTCGCGCCGGGTTTTCAGGCCCGTCTCGGAGGATGAGACCGTTCGGACGTCAGGCGTTTTCGGCTTCGGCTTCGGCGTCCGCCTCGCTCTCGTACCAGGCGAGGTCGCGGCGCAGTGTCACGACACTGCCGATGATGATCAGCGAGGGCGGGCCGAGCTTGGCCGCCTCGGCGAGCGCCGGCAGGTCGCCGATGCGGCCGGTGATCACGCGCTGGTCCGGCTGCGTGCCCTTCTCGACGATCGCCGCCGGGGTGTCCGGCTTGCCGCCATGGGCGCAGTATTCCGCGGTGAGCCGCGGCAGCATGGTCAGCCCCATATAGATGACGATGGTCTGGTTGGGGCGGATCAGCGCCTCCCAGTCGATGCCGAGCTTCTCGTCCTTGCCGTGGCCGGTGACGAACACGCAGGACTGGGCGTGGTCGCGATGGGTCAGCGGGATGCCGGCATAGCAGGCGCAGCCGCTGGCCGCGGTGATCCCGGGCACGACCTGGAACGGGATGCCTTCGGCCGCCAGCATCTCGATCTCCTCGCCGCCGCGGCCGAAGATGAAGGGATCGCCGCCCTTGAGGCGCAGCACCCGCTTGCCCTCCTTCGCCAGGCGCACCAGCATGCGGCCGATGTCGTCCTGCGGCACGGTGTGGTTCTTCGCCGCCTTGCCGACATAGACGCGCTCGGCATCGCGGCGCACCAGGTTCAGGATCCCGTCGCCGATCAGCCGGTCGTACAGCACGACCTCGGCCTGCTGCATCAGGCGCAGCGCGCGGAAGGTCAAAAGGTCGGGATCGCCCGGCCCGGCGCCGACCAGCCACACCTCGCCGACGGCGCCGCGCGCCACCGCCCGTCCCGCATCCTCGAGCTGCGCCTCCATGGCGTGCGCGGCTTCCGATTCGCGGCCCGAGAAGACCAGCTCCGCCACCGGCCCCTCGAACACCTTCTCCCAGAAGCGGCGGCGCAGATCGCCGTCCGCGATCGCCGCCTTGACGCGGTCGCGCCAGGCGCCGCCGAAGCGCGCGAGGCGCCCGTAGGCGGCCGGCACCAGGGTCTCGAAGCGCGCCTTCATCATGCGCGTGAGCAGCGGCGCGTCGCCGCCCGAGGAGACCGCGACGACGACGCCGTCGCGGTCGAGGATCGCCGGCATGATGAACTGGCACAGCTCCGGCCGATCGACGACGTTGACCGGCACCCCGGCCGCCACCGCGAGGCCGTGCACCCGCTCGTTCAGCGCCATGTCCTCGGACGCGGCGAAGGCGAGGGCGCAGCCGGCGAGGTCGCCGGCGCCGACCTCGCCGTCGCGATGCGCGAAGCCGCGCTCGCCGGCCAGCTTGACCATGTCGTCGCTCAGCTCCGGCGCGATCACGGTGACGGCGGCGCCGGCGCGCGACACCAGCTCGGCCTTGCGCGCGGCCGCAGTGCCGCCGCCGACCACCAGCACCGGCCGGCCCTTGACGTCCTGGAAGACCGGAAGCAGATCCATCGCCGTCCCTCGCCGCTCAGACCCCGGCGCCGCCGTCGGCCCAGCCGGTCATCGCCGCGCCCCAGCGCCGGGCCGTGTCCTCGTCGATGTCCATCACGGTAAAGCGCTTGCCCTCCTTGATGCGGATGCGCAGCATGCGCAGCCCGCTGTCGTGCAGCACCGCCTGCAGGGCCACCTCCTTGTTCCAGGGGGCCGGGAAGCTGTCGAGCGGCGTCACCGTCTCGGCGCTCACGGCCGCCCCCGGTAGAACGCCGCCTCGAGCAGAAATTCCCAGTTGCGCGGGGTATCGCGGTAGTCCGGCTTGACGTCGAACTGCAGGTGCACGGTGCCGTGCCTCGCCTCCTGCTCGACCACCTCCAGGAGATCCTTGAACGAGTTGACCTGCGGATTCTCGATGATGATCTGGCTGATGTTAATCATAGTGCGGTTCCGTCCCTTCGATCCTGTCGAAATAGCGCGCCCGGTAGACCAGCCGGCCGGTCATTGGCGCCGGCGCGTCGTCGAATGCGGAGCGGTTGTGCAAAACGTTGTTCGAGACATAGCCCTGGCACGGCCCGAGGCGCCAGCGCAGGATGTCTCCGCCGTCCCCGGCGAGCAGGGCGTTGAGGAACGCCACCGCCGCCCGCGTCGTCTCGTCGTCCCGCCACGCAACGTTCACCTTGCGCGCCGAATAGCGCATATGGAGGACGCCGCCGCGCGCGTCAACGGAGAACACCGGGCCGACCCGCGCCGGGCGGACCTCCCTGCCCCCCACGGTGTTGGCCGGGATCGTCATCGCCTCGGGATGCATCAGCGCGGCGATGAAG
>JBFGQV010000138.1:0-4454 GCA_041563955.1 Alphaproteobacteria bacterium
CGGCGGCTATTCCGCCGCCTTGGGTTTCGCTCCGCCGCCGGCCTGCCACCGGGCAGCCGCCGCATCGTCGCTGTCCCGGGCGGCGACCCACTGCGCCCCGGCATCGGTTTCCTCCAGCTTCCAGAACGGCGCCTTGGTCTTCAGCCAGTCGATCAGGAACGCGCACGAATCGAGCGCCGCCTTGCGGTGCGCGCTCGCGGTCGCCACCAGCACGATGCGATCGCCCGGCTGCAGGCGCCCGTAGCGGTGGATGATCAGGGTCGCGTCGAGCGGCCAGCGCTGCCGCGCCTCGGCCTCGATCTGGCCCAGCATCTTTTCGGTCATGCCGGGATAGTGTTCCAGCGTCATGGCGGAAATGCGCTCGCCGCCGGCCGTATCGCGTACCAGGCCGAGGAAGGTGGCAATGCCGCCGACATCGTTGCGGCCCGCGGTCAGCGCGGCGATTTCCGCGCCGACGTCGAAATCCTCGCGCTGCACGCGGACCGTCATGGCTCAGCCGCCGGTCATCGGCGGGAACAGCGCGATCTCGTCGCCAGCGGCGACAGCGGCGTTGAGGTTCGCGAACTCCTGGTTGACCGCGACCCGGATCGCCGAGGTGTCGCGCAGCGCCTCCCGGTAGTTGGGCCCTCGCGTCCGCAGCCAGTCGATCAGTCCCGCGACGTCGCGAACGTCGGCCGGCGGATCGACGGTCTCCTCGCCGGCGCCGACGCGTTGCCGCAGCCAGGCGAAATACAGAATCTTCATGCCAGAACCTCGCTGAAGGGCAGGAAGTCAACGGTGCTTCCCGATTCCAGATAGGTCAAGTCCGCGCCCAAGTCCAGCAGCCCGTCCGCCGCCACCATCGAGGACAGGATCCCGGCGCCGCTGCGGCCGTGCTTGTCCGCGATCGGTGCGCCGTCGGGGCCGGTCTTGAGGACGGCGCGCACGAACTCGCGACGGCCCGCCTTTTTCTTGTAGTCGAAGTCGAGCCGCACCGGGAAGCGATGCGGCGCGATCTCGGTTGCGCCGGCAAGGCGGAGCAGGATCGGCCGCGCGACGAGCACGAAGGTGACGAGCACCGCCCCCGGGTTGCCGGGCAGCCCGACGATCGGCGTCGATCCGATCTGGCCCATCGCGACCGGCCGCCCCGGCTTGATGGCGAGGCGCCAGAAATGCATGTGGCCATTGGCCTCGACGGCGCTCCTGACGTGGTCCTCGTCGCCCACCGACACGCCGCCCGAGGTCAGCAGCAAGTCGTGGTCCGCCGCCGCGTCGGCAAGGGCGCGGCGGATCGCGTCCGCGTCGTCCGGCAGGATGCCGAGGTCGCTGACCGCGCAGCCCAGCCGCGACACCGCGGCCATCAGGGTATAGCGGTTGGCGTCGTAGATCGCGCCGTCGGGCAGGTCCTGTCCGGGCTCGCGCACCTCGTCGCCGGTCGAGAACACGGCCACCCGCAGCGGCGCGTACACCGTCACCTCGGTCCGCCCGACCGCGGCGGCCAGGCCGAGATCCTGCGGCCGCAGTCGCCGGCCGCGCTGCAGGATGGGTGTCCCGCGCGTGACGTCCTCGCCGCGGCTGCGGCGGTTGGCGCCGCGCTTGATGCCGGGGGCCAGTGCCACGTGGTCGCCGTCCTCGCGGCAGTCCTCCTGCATCATCACCGTGTCCGGGCCGTCCGGCATCGCCGCGCCGGTGAAGATGCGGATCGCCTCGCCGCGCCGGGCGGGGCGGCCCAGCGGATGACCGGCGGCGGCGCGTCCGCCCACCGGCAGGCGCGTTTCGCCATGCGGATCGAGGTCTTCGAAGAACACGGCATAGCCGTCGACCGCCGAATTGTCGTGCGGCGGCACGTCGACCCCGGCCACGACGTCCTCGGCGAGCAGCCGCCCGCCGGCCCGTCCGAGCGGCACGGCCTCGTGCCCGCACACCGGCTGCAACCGCTCGTCGAGCAGGGCCAGCGCCTCGTCCAGCGGCATCAGCGCGCCGCCATGGGCGAAGCAGTCGTCGCTAAGCTGCGCCATGCCGTGCCTTGGTCCCGAGGCCGCAATATTCGAGAATGAAATCGGCGATGGCCGGTATATCGTCGAGGTCGAGCACCGGGATCGCCAGCCCGGGCAGTACCGTGTCGCTCGCCACCGCGACGATGCGGGCGTCCTCGCGGCAGATCAGCGGCTTGCCGGTGGCCGGACGGTGCACTTCCAGCTTGGGATGGTCGTAGCTCTTGAAGCCCTCCACCATGACCAGGTCGACCGGGGTCATGTGGCGCAGCAGGTCCTCGATGGCCGGCTCCCCCGCGTCGCGGTTCTCGTGCATCAGCGCCCAGCGCATGCCACCGCTGATCATCACCTCGGTGGCGCCGGCGCCGCGGTGCTCGAACGAATCCTTGCCCGGGGTATCGATCTCGAAGCTGTGATGCGCGTGCTTGATCGTCGAGACCGTATGGCCCCGGCCGACGAGCTCCGGCAGCAGGCGCACCATCAGGGTCGTCTTGCCGCTGCCACTCCAACCCGCAAGTCCAAAAATCTTCATCCGTGGTCTCAAACCCGCTGCGACCGGCCCTGTCATTCGGCCTTGATCGCATTCTCTCGCTTGGCGCCCGGCGGCTTGTGCTCGGCCATGTGCTTCAGCCCCGAACGCATGTAATCATAACCGGTCACGATGGTCAGCAGGGCGGCGATCCACAGCAGGACCTCGCCGATCGCCGCCGTGGTCAGCAGCGGGTGGAAGAACACCGGCCCGGCCTCGCCGAGGATGAGGAATCCCAGCGCCGTCATCTGCAGCCCCGTCTTCCACTTGGCCAGCTTGCTGACCGGCACGCCGATCTTGATGCCGGCAAGGAACTCGCGCAGGCCGGACACCATGATTTCCCGGCACAGGATGACCAGCGCCGGCAGGATCACCAGCCCGCGGATGCTGCCGGACCACACGAGCATCAGCAGCAGCGACGCCACCAGCAGCTTGTCCGCCACCGGATCGAGGAATCGTCCAAGGCTGGAGATCTTGCCCATCGAGCGCGCCAGCAAGCCGTCGAAATAGTCGGTGACGCCGGCCAGGATGAACAGGGCGAGGGTCACCCAGCGGCCGATGTCGCCGCCGATCCAGAACATGGCCACGATCAGCGGGATCGCGAGAATTCGCGATACGGTCAGCAGGTTCGGCAGGCTGTAAAGCATCGGCTCTCCGGGACAGTTGCCTTGTCTGGTCCGACGGGCGCGCGCGTGGCCGCATTCTAGCGCTCGTCATGGAAATGACCATAGATTTTCCGGGCCACCGCACCGCTGATGCCGGCGACCGCCTCGAGGTCGCTGAGGCCCGCCTGGGCGACCGCTCTCGCCGATCCGAAATGCTGCAGCAGCGCCCGTTTGCGGCGGGCGCCGACTCCCGGGATCTCGTCGAGCGGCGACGCCGTGATGCCCTTGCCGCGGCGCGCGCGGTGAGTGCCGATGGCGAACCGGTGGGCCTCGTCGCGCAGCCGCTGCAGGAAATACAGCACCGGATCCTTCGGGTCCAGCATGAAGGACCGGCGGCCCGGCCGGTGCAGTCGCTCGCGCCCGGCGTTGCGCTCGGGACCCTTGGCGATGGCCAGCAGTTCGAGGTCGTCCAGCCCCAGTTCCTGCAGAGTCGCCGCCGCCGCGGACAGCTGGCCCGGCCCGCCGTCGATGACCACGAGGTCCGGCCAGCCGCCGTCCTCGCGATCCGGATCCTCCTTCAGGGCGCGACTGAACCGTCGGCCGAGCACCTCGCGCATCATCGCATAGTCGTCGCCGGCGGCGGCGTCGCCGGACGGGCCGCCGGCGCTGCGAATGTTGAATTTGCGATAGGCCCCCTTGTTCAGGCCGTCCGGCCCGGCGACGATCATCGCGCCGACCGCGTTCCGTCCCTGGATGTGGCTATTGTCGTACACCTCGATGCGCTCCGGCGCGGCGTCCAGCGCCAACGTCCGCGCGAGGCCCTCGAGCAGGCGGCGCTGCGAGGCGCTTTCCGACATGCGCCGGGCCAGCGCCGAGCGCGCGTTCATCTCGGCATGCTCCACCGGCTTGCGCAGCCGGCCGCGCTGCGGCCTGCGGATGACCACCCTGTGCCCGGCGCCGACGCCGAGCGCCTCGGCGAGCAGCTCCGCCTCCGCCGCATCGGTATTGACCAGGATCCGCTTCGGTGCCGGGCGCCCGTCGTAGAACTGGCCGATGAAGGCGGACATGATGTCGGCCGGACCGGCGCTGCGGTCATGGCTTGGGAAATAGGCCCTGTTGCCGTGGTTGCGTCCGTCGCGGAAGAAGAACACCTGGACGCAGGACTGCCCGCCTTCCTGGGCCAGCGCGATCACGTCGGTATTGCCGATGCCTTCCGGATTGATGTCCTGATGCGACTGGATCAGCGTCAACGCCTTGATGCGGTCGCGCAGGGCGGCGGCGCGTTCGAACTCCAGCGCCTCGCCGGCGTCCTGCATCTGGCGCGCGAGATCCTTCTGGACGGCGTGC
>JBFGQV010000139.1:0-4304 GCA_041563955.1 Alphaproteobacteria bacterium
AGATCCTCGGCCGTCACCACCTCGCCGGTCGCCGCCTTGACCAGCGGCGGGCCGCCGAGGAAGATCGTGCCCTGGTTCTTGACGATGATCGATTCGTCCGACATTGCCGGCACGTAGGCCCCGCCCGCGGTGCACGAGCCCATGACCACGGCGACTTGCGGGATGCCGGCGGCGGACAGCGTCGCCTGGTTGTAGAAGATGCGGCCGAAATGGTCGCGGTCGGGAAACACCTCGTCCTGGTTCGGAAGGTTCGCGCCGCCGGAATCGACGAGGTAGACGCAGGGCAGGTTGTTCTCGCGGGCGATCTCCTGCGCCCGCAGGTGTTTCTTGACGGTCACCGGGTAATAGGTGCCGCCCTTCACCGTCGCATCGTTGCACACGACAACGCATTCGCAACCGGCGATGCGCCCCACCCCGGTGATGATGCCGGCGGCCGCGATGTCGGCGTCGTACATGCCGTACGCGGCGAGCTGCGAGAGCTCGAGGAAGGGCGAGCCGGGATCGAGCAGGGCGCGCACCCGCTCGCGCGGCAGCATCTTGCCGCGGTCCGCGTGACGCTTGCGCGCGGCCTCTCCGCCGCCGCCCTTGACCTGCTCGACCTTGGCGCACAGGTCGTCCACCGCCGCCCGCATCGCCGCCGCGTTGGCGGCGAACCCGTCGGCGCGGGGATCGATGGCGGAGCGCAGGACCGTCATGTGCGGCAACCCGGTATCGAGGAAGGGAACTCTAACATCCGCGGGAATGGAACCATATAGCAGGCTTGCCCTCGCTGTCATGACCGGAAATCCACCCGCGGATCGGCGGGACGGACGGCTCGGCCCCGCCGCAGGTCTCGCGCGCCGGCACCTCGACCCGGAACCAGAGCGCGCCGTCGATCCTGCGATGGCCGAGGACCGTCACGCCGGGCTCGCGCTCGGCGCCGGGGTCGACCCTGCGGCAGGTGCCGGGCTGGCCGGGGGCATCGCAGACCGTGCCACTCCAGGCTTCGGTAAGATAGCTCAGACGGTCTGCGACGAGGGTCTCGACGGGATGGAACCGGGCATCGGCCCGCGGCGCGACCCAGGCGGCCCCGCCCTCAAGCTTGATCTTGAAGCGGTCGCCCTTTTTCGCCAGCACGATGGCGCCGGGTTCCTCGTACCCGTATTCCCGGATCGGAAGCGGGGTCGCGATCCCGCCGGAAGCTTCCAGGTGGACACCGATCTCGAGCCCGGCGCAGCCGCCGACGTCGTGAAACGTCCACGGCGCGTCGACCCGGACCTCGCCGATGACGGTGCCGCCGTCAGGGGACGCATACAGCGTAAGGGAATGCGCCTCGAAGCGGTCGCAGGGCCCGTTGCCGAAGAGCTGCGGCAGCGCCAGCAGGCCGATCAGCTGGTCCGGCCGCACGTTGTCCCCGGCCGTGGACGACATCGCGAGGACGGGCACGACGAGGGCCGAGAGGACAACCGCGCGCATTGCGTTCATGAGCGATATGCCGCCATCCGGCACGGCGCCGCCGCATCCGAGACCGGCCGCCGCCGGCCCGAACCTACCAGCCGCCGGTTTCCAGCCAAGCGTCGATCTCCGCCAGCTTGTCGTGACCCCAGAAGGGCTCGCCGTCGATGACGATGTAGGGGGAGCCGAAGACGCCGCGGGCGATCGCCGCGTCCACCTCCGCCTTCAGCCGCGCCTTGACCGCCGGGTCGTTGAGCGCCGCGCGCAGGACCCCGGCATCGACGCCAAGCTCCGCGGCGACGGCGATCACCGCCTCGGCGCCGGAGATGTCCTCGCCGGCGCCGAACGCCTTGTCGTACAGCGCCTCCGCCAGCGCGCGCGCCTGCGCCGGGTCGCTGTCGGATAGCCAGTAGAAGGCCCGCGCGGCCGCGACGGAGAGGAAGGGAAACTGTTTTGGCAGCCGGAACGGGATGCCGAGCCGGCGCGCCGTGCGCGGCAGCTCGTGGCGCGCATAATCGCCCTTCAGCGGGATGTCGAGCAGCGGCTTCGAGCCGGTGGTGGGAAACACCGCGCCGATCAGGTGCGGCCGCCAGGTGACGCCGCGCCCGTGCCGTGCCGCGATGGCGTCGATCTGTTTGGCAGCGAGATAGCCGTAGGGGCTGGAGAAGTCGAAGTAGAAGTCGATCGGCTCGGGCATCGGGTCCTCGCTGCACGATGTCGTGGTTACTGGCCGCCCCTGATGGTCACGATGGCGATCTCTGGCCGCAGGTTGATCCGCAGGGGAATGCTGTTGGAGCCGATGCCAGACGAGACGAACAGCGTCTTTCCGGCGGTCCGGATCAGGCCGCGGGCCAGGCTCTTGTCGGTGTCCGCCGGCACCAGCATGACGTGGTCGGCATACGGAATGTTGAGCAATCCGCCGTGGGTGTGACCGGCGAACGACGCGGCGACGGTCGGCGGTATCCGGTAGACGTGGATCGGGTTGTGCATCATCACGAACACCGGTTCGCCGCGCCGGACATTGCGCGCCGCCTTGCGGTAATCCGGTCGTTCGCCCGAGGACGGGTCGCTCAGCCCGACCAGCCAGAAACGTCTGTTCTGCGCCGGCCGGACCGCCGCGGCCTCGTTGCTGAGGACCCGGATGCCGGCCCGCTGCAGGGCATCGCGAACCGAGGCATCGCCGGTGCGCCAGTCATGTTCGCCGAGGATCGCGAACACGCCGTGCCGAGCCGACAGGCGGCCCAGAATCGGGGCGAAGGTCGCCGGCGGCACGGCCTCGTAGAATCCGTCCGCCATGTAGTCGCCGAGCAGCAGGACAATGTCCGGCTCCTGCGCGTTCACCGTCGCGACGATGGATTCGAGATGCTCGCTATCGATATGGGGCGAGCCGACATGGAGATCCGACAGCACGGCGATCCGCAACGGACTCCAATAGGTCTCCCAGCTCGGCGTCCTGATCTCGGTCGCGGTGACTCGCAGCAGCCCCGGCTCGATGCCAAGGCCCCACGACAGGAATATGATGGTCATCACGGCCACCGCGAAAATCAGCTTGAACAACAGGCCGAATGTCGCGGCGATCAGTTCCACGAACACCTGCATACCCGATCCTTCCCGTGCTGTCGTTTTGTCTTCTTATGCTTGTGCGTTTTGCCCCCGCCCCTGCCGCTCAGCCGGCGGCAAGCGTGATCAATGCGAATTCCGGCGGCATGTTTATGCGCATCGGCACGGCGCTGGTGCCCAGGCCCGAAGTGACGTACATGTGCTTGCCGTCCTCCTCGACGAGCCCGTACATCATGCGCCTGGAAATGCCGCCAAAGCGGTACGGCGTGCCGACCCAGGGCAGGCTGATCTGCCCGCCATGGGTGTGGCCGGCGAACGTCACCACCGTCCGGTCTGGAATGTCGAAGAACGTCACCGGGTCGTGCGCCAGCGCGATCACCGGCTCGTCCTCGGGCACCGGGCCGAAGGTGGTCTCGACGCAGGGCGAGCGCGTCGACTCGTCGGCGAGCCCCGCCACCCAGATGCGCCCTTCCGGCATGTCCACCGGCACCGCCTCGTTCTCGAGCACGGTGATGCCGGCGTCCTCGAGCTCGCGCCAGATCGCCTCGCCGTCGTGCCACCAGTCGTGGTTGCCGAGCACCGAGTAGACACCGAACGGCGCCTCGAGTTTGGCCAGGCTGCGGGCGATCGCCTGCGGCTCGACGAAGCGGCCGAACAGCACGCCCTCGATGACGTAGTCGCCGAGCAGCACGACGAGGTCGGGCCGCATCGCGTTGACCCGCGCGACGACCCGGTCCAGATGCTTGATCTTGAACCAGGGCGCGCCGACCTGGAAGTCGCCGAGCACCGCCACGCGCAGCTCGCCGCAGCGGTGCGGCCAGCGTTTCGACTCCAGACGCAGCTCGCGTTGCCGGACGAGCCGGGGCTCGACCAGGAATCCCCAGGCCCCCGCGGTTGTCGCGCCGACGCCGCCAAGGGCCATCAAGGCCTTCAATATCACCGGATCACCTATCACCTAAGAATCTCCAAACGAATTGTCGAAACGGGACCGCTTACCACGGCAGCTGTGTTCCGTCGTAGCTGAAGAACCGGCCGCTGTCGGCCGCCGTGGCGCGGTCGATGACCGCCCGCATGCCGGCGACGCTGGTCGCCGCATCGACCGGGGCGGCCGCGCCGCCCATATCGGTGTTGACCCATCCGGGATGGAACAGCACACAAATAATGCCGCGCCCCGAAAGATCAACCGAAAGACTCGCGACCGCCATGTTCAGGGCGGCCTTCGACGTCCGGTAAATGTACCCGCCACCGCTCGTGTTCTCACCGATACTGCCCATCGTGCTTGAAATGAAAACCATCGTCTTGCGCTCGGA
>JBFGQV010000140.1:0-4279 GCA_041563955.1 Alphaproteobacteria bacterium
CTGGCTGTCCGGCCTGACCTGCACCGAGGAGAACTTCACGGTCAAGGCGGGGGCCCAGCGCTACGCCGCCGAGCATGGGGTGATGGTCGTGGCGCCGGACACCAGCCCGCGCGGCGTCGACCTGCCGGGCGAGGACGACGCCTACGATTTCGGCAGCGGCGCCGGCTTCTACGTGGACGCGACCGAGGCGCCGTGGTCGGCGCATTACCGGATGTACAGCTACGTCACGCAGGAATTGCCGCCGCTGATCCTCGCCAACTTCCCGGGCGACGCCGCGCGCCAGGGCGTGTTCGGCCACTCGATGGGCGGGCACGGGGCGCTGGTCTCGGCCCTGCGCAATCCGGAGATCTACAAGTCGGTGTCGGCCTTCGCGCCAATCGTCGCGCCGACCCGCGTGCCGTGGGGCGAGAAGGCGTTCACCGGCTATCTCGGGGCGGAGCGCGAACGCTGGCGCGTGTACGACGCCTGCGAGCTGATCGGCGACGGCGCGCGGGCGCCGGACATCCTGGTCGACCAGGGCACGGCCGACGGCTTCCTCGACGAGCAGCTGCGGCCCGAGCTGCTGCGCGAGGCCTGCGAGGCGGCGGGCCAGCCGTTGACGCTGCGCCTGCAGGAGGGCTACGACCACAGCTATTTCTTCATCGCCAGCTTCATCGGCGACCACATCGCCCACCACGCGAAGGCGCTCGGTTAGCGCGTTGTCCGATAAGTAAGATGGAATCGGAGCCGGCGTTCGCCGGCAGCTCTCGTTTATCCCCCTCCCCCTGCCCCCTCCCGAGTTCATTTCCTGGCGGCTCGCACACGCCGTCCTTCGGACGGCTGCTCGACGCCGGGGAGGGGGTAACTTATTGCTGTGGCGGAGAAATTTCCCCTCCCCCTTGATGGGGGAGGGCAGGGTGGGGGTGGAACTCACCGCCCTTACTGGGGAACCCTGCCTCCAACTGAATGGACCACGCGCTAAGCGTCTTCCAGCAGCTCCGCCTCGCGTTCCAACAGCTCCGCCGCCTCGCCGGCCGGCAGACTGGCGTCGGGCACGAGGTACAGCACCCAGTCGCCCGATTTCGCGCCGGCGCCGCGGCGCGGCATCAGCACCAGCCGGGTCTGGTCGTCGATGCGGCCGGAAATGTAGCGGTAATGTCCGTCGCCGCCGGTATTGCCCTCGCGCATGTCGCAGACCTTCAGCATCATCGCCATGGTCGCCTCCCTCACCCTTTTTGGGTACGGCAGTGTGCCGCGAACGGCGCCGCGGGGCAAGACGTTACGGCTGGATGGTGATCGGGGTGCCGTCGGGAACCGCGCGCCAGATCTCGTCCATCGCGGCGTCGGTCACGGCGATGCAGCCCAGCGTCCAGTCGCGCTTCTGGCCGAACCAGCGGCGGTGATGGCCGTGGATGAAGATGGCGCCGCCGGGCGGGACGCCGCGGCGCGCCGCGTCGGCGCGGTCCTCGGCGTCGGGGTAGGAGATGTGGATCGAGCGATGGAAGCTGCTGTCCGGGTTGCGCCAGTCGAGCACATAAGTGCCCTCCGGCGTGCGGCCGTCGCCCTGCTCCCGCTTGTGGCCCCGGGGCGCGAAGCCGAGGCCGATCGGATAGCTCTTCCAGACCTCGCCGTTGCGCATCAGGTGCAGTTGCCGGTCGCTCTTGTCGACCAGCACCCGGTCGGCCTGGCTCTCCTCGCGGGCCTGGGCCGGCGCCGCGGCGAGGGCGACCAGGAGCAAGAGGGCTGCAACGCGGGCGGTCATGCCGGCCTCCTCGGGCTGTCCGTCCTCAGGATTATCGCGCCGGCGAGTTTACGGATCGTGTATGGCCCGAATGTGGCGCTTTGGCCGGCGCCCCTCGATGCCGCTGTATCGGACTTACGGCCGGATGGAGATCGGCGTGCCGTCGCGCACCAGCTGCCAGATCAGGTCCATGTCCGCGTTGGAAACCGCGATGCAGCCGGTCGTCCAGTCGCGCCCCAGCAGCGCGACGTCGGGCGTGCCGTGGATGAAGATGGCGCCGCCCGGCTCGACGCCCCGCGCGAAGGCGCGCGAAAGGTCGGCCTCGTTGGGATAGGAGATGTGGATCGAGCGATAGAAGCGGCTGACCGGGTTGCGCCAGTCGAGCACGTAATCGCCCTCCGGCGTGCGCAGGTCGCCCTGCCGGACCTTGGGCCCGACCGGCTCGCGGCCGAGGCTGATCGGCGCCCAGGCGAGGATGGCGCCGTCGCGCAGCAGGTAGAGGCGGCGCCGGCCCTTCTCGATCACCACCGAGTCGACGGTGCCGAGATCGGCATGGGCGAGGCGCAGCGGCTCCGCCTCGGGGATCGCCGCGGCTGGTGGCGGCGCCGGCGGCGGCGCGACGGCGGGTTTCGGCGCGCAGGCGGCGAGCAACAGCGCGGCGGCTGCCAGGACGGCGGCGCGGCGCGCCATCAGTCGCGGCCGAGCACCGCCATCAGCTCGTCCCATTCGCGTTTCGACAGGCCGCTGTCCGGCTGTTGCACGTCCTCGCCGGCGAGCAGGCGGCGGACGACGGCGAGGCCGGTGCGCGACAGGTGGGCGCTGCCGACGACGTAGTCCTCGAACGCCTCGCAGGCAATCGGCATCCAGCGGCGCACCACGTCCAGCATCGCCTCGGCGTAGACGCGGATCTCGTACTGGGCGTGGCGGTCGGCGCGCAGCGACAGGAAGTGCAGCAAATTGTGGAGGTCGATCTTCCAGTACCACTGGGTATAGACGTTGAGCGGCAGGTTCATGCGGGCGAGCTCGCGGGCGAGGCCCTGGCGGTCCGGGTCGCGCACGTTGCCCTCCGCATCCTCGTTCAGCATCTCCTCGTAATGGGCGTAGCATTGCGCCGCGTCGTCCTGCAGCAGCTGCAGCACCCGCGCCGCCTCTTCGCCTTCCAGCAGGTCGCCGCGGCCCTGGCGGTTGCTGGCCGACTGGGCCGCCAGCTGTTCCGGCGCCGGGATGTAGAACTCCCTGTCGAGGATCGAGTAGCGGGCCGAGTACTCGTTGACGTTGGCGGTGCGGTGGCGGATCCACTGGCGGGCCACGAACACCGGCAATTTGACGTGGAACTTGATCTCGCACATCTCGAACGGCGTCGTGTGCCGGTGCCGCATCAGGTAGCGGATCAGCCCGCGGTCGTTGGAGATCTGCCGCGTGCCCTTGCCGTAGGAGACGCGCGCCGCCTGCACGATCGCCGAATCGTCGCCCATGTAGTCGACGACGCGGATGAAGCCGTGGTCGAGCACCGGGATCGGCTCGTACAGGATGTCCTCGAGCTCCGGCACGCAGGCCCGCCGGGTCTCGCCGCGGGCGGCGCGGTGCTGTTCGATCTCGGCCTTCTGTTCGGGGGTCAGCGGCATCGGTCTTCCCTGTCGGTGGCTCTCATCCGTTTATAAGCCGCCGGCGCAGCGGACCCAAGCACGATAACGGTTGATTCGCCGGCGGCCCCCGGCTATGCAAATCATACGTTGCAATTCCGCATCGCGATTCAATCCAGATCACTGGCGGTTTATGGAGGATATCTTGCCACGAACCTTTGGAATCAGCACGAGGTTGCTGGCCGCGGGCGCGATCCTGCTGCTGGCGGTCGGCCCGGCGCTCGGGCAACGGGACGGCCCACCCATCGACGTTCCGGCGGATGTTCTCGATGAGCTGCAGGACAGCTTCATCTTCGTCTTCGACCGAACGGTCGACGGGCGCGATGCCTCCCGGCGGTCCAACGCGCTCGTCGCTGCCACCGGCGGCACCGTGCGCCACGTCTATACGACGGCATTGCGGGGGTTCGCGGCGCGGATGCCGGCCGAAGCGGCGGCGCGCCTGGCCGCCCGCAATCCCGAGATCGCCTATTATGAGAGCGACGGGCCGGTCTTCGCGATCGGCGCCGTGCGGGCCGCCGCGGCGCCCGGTGCCAGCGCCGCGCCGCATGTGATACCGGCCGGCGTCACGCGGGTCGGCGGCCCGGCCAACGGGATCGGTCTGACCGCCTGGATCATCGACACGGGCATCGACCTTGACCACCCGGATCTGAACGTGGATGCGGCGCGCTCGGCGACCTTCGTCAGGGGCCCGCGCAACGCCAACGACCGCAACGGCCACGGCACCCATGTCGCCGGCACCATCGCGGCGTTGGACAACGACATCGACGTCGTCGGCGTCGCCGCCGGCGCGGAGCTGGTGGCGGTCAAGGTGCTCGGGCGCAGCGGCAGCGGCACGATCAGCGGCGTCATCGCCGGCGTCGATTACGTGGCCGCGAACGCCAGCCCGGGCGACGTTGCCAATATGAGCCTCGGGGGC
>JBFGQV010000141.1:0-3892 GCA_041563955.1 Alphaproteobacteria bacterium
AGCAGCAGAAGCGAGCCGAGCCAGCGGCAGGCGACCAGCATCATCGGCGAGATCTCACCGACGGCGAGTCGTCCGAAGATCGCATTGAACCCCCAGCACAGCGTGGTGAACGTCAGCAGGGCATAGGCGAGCAGGTTCTGCTCGGCATGCGGATCGCGGCTGCTGATGGTCGTCATACGATCCTTCGGGGTGCGGCGGATGGCGTGCGGAGGCGGATGGCGCGCCTGACAATAGTCGCTCCGCTCCGCTGCCGCCACGGCTTTCCGCGCGGCGCCGTCAGATCCAGCGGCGGACGCGGCGCTTGTAGTCGAGATAGGCGGCGCCGAACTTGACCTCGAGATAGGCTTCCTCCGGCAGGATCGCATAGCGCTGCAGCAGCCAGACGCAGAGCGGTGTCAGCAACAGGATCCAGACATTGGCGAGGATCACGCCGATTCCGGCGCAGATCAGCACCAGCTGCAGGTACATGGGATTGCGCGTGAAGCGATAGGGTCCGTGCTCGACGATTTGCGGCGTCGATTTCCAGGGGTTCGGGCTCTGCCCCGTGCGCCGGAAAAGCAGGACCGCCCAAAGCCCGAGCCCGAGGAATGCGCCGCCGGCGACGAGACCGCCGATCCAGTAGCGCGCCGGTGCCGGCAGGATGAGATCGAGGTCCACCGGCCACAGCCAGTCGAGCCCGACGCCGGCGAGCACCGCGCCGAGCGGCACGCCGGGCGGGAAAACGCGTACGGCCGCGGCGTCGCCGTCCTGTCCGTTGTTCGTCGGCGACATGCCTTGCTCCCCGTGCGCCGGCTAACCGCCGACCGGCAGGAAGTCGTATGCGCCGACTCCCTGGATCACCATGAATTTGCAGGGCGTGCCGTCGCGACCGTGTGCGGTGTGTGCGGTCTTCGGCCCGACCGTGCAGCGCTGGCCGGGGGCCAGCTCATGGGTCGCTCGCGGTGCCCGCGTCTCGACGACGAGCGATCCCTCGAGGCAGACGAAATGATCGCTGATTGCCGTATGGAAATGCCAGGGCACCGACTGACCGGCGCCCAGCGTCAGCACCTGGACGCGGAGGTCGGCGCCCTCTGCCACGGTCTCCCGCCCCGCCACCTCGTAGTTCGCACGCCCCGAAATTTCCATTGCGATCCACCTCCGATTTTGCGCTTTTGGCGACACGCCCGGCGCTGTCCTGCTCCGGATCGCCCAAGCCGGGCGCCGCCTAACGGTCGGGCGCCCAGGCTACCTGGCTGATCGGCGGCAGGTGGTTGCTGACCAGCGTCCAGCGCGTCCCGCCGTCGGAGCCGACCCAGAAATTGCCCGTCGTCGATCCCATCGCCAGTTGCGCACCCTTGCGGTCGATGTCGAGGCAGTGGCGATAGACGAGGTCGAAGGCCGGCGGCGCCGGCAGGCCCTCGGAAAACACGTCGAAGGTCGCCCCGCCATCGCTGGTGCGGCTCACCACCATGCGCTGGTCGACCGGAACCCGGCATTCGTCCTTGACCGCCGGCACGAACCAGGCGGTCTCCGGATCGTCGGGATGGACCGTGACGGCGAAGCCGAAGGCCGACGGCCGGGCCGTCTCGATCTCGACGAAATTGATGCCGCCATCGTCGGACCGAAAGATGCCGTTGTGGTGCTGGCACCAGATCACCCGCGGTGCGGTCGGACACTGCGCCAGCCGGTGCACGTCCTGCATCACGCGCGTTTCCGCCATGTCGGGCGGCAGGTATTCGTTGCGCAGGCCGGCGCCGCCGAGCTGCCAGGTCTCGCCGCAATCCTCGCTGATCCAGACGCCGCCGCACGACACGCCGAGCGTGAGCCGCCGGCTGTCGGTCGGGTCGACGCACACCGAGTGGATGCCCGGCTCGTCATAGCCGCCGCCGAACCACTGCTCGCGCTCCGGCAGGTTCCAGAGGCTCTCGACCAGCGACCAGCTCTCGCCGCGGTCGGTCGAGCGGAACAGGCCGCCGGGTATCGTGCCCGCCCAGAGCCAGCCGGGCTGATCGCCGCCGCCGGCGACGAGCGTCCAGATCAGCGATACGCTGGGACCCTCTTTGGCGCCGGCTCCGTCCCCGTTGCCCTTGTTCTCCGCTTCGGCGGCGTAGGCCGGCGCCGGCAGCTCGTGCCAGGTCTTGCCGCGATCCTCGGAACGGTGCAGCTTGACCCCGAAATGGCCGAGGTTGAGCGCGGCATAGTGCGCGCCGTCGCGCGGGTCCGGCAGCACCGCGCTGACCGGCTCGCCGACGAACGAAGCCCGGGCCAGCCGCCAGCCGCCGCCCGCCCTGCCGAACTCCAACAATCCCTTGCGCGACGCCACGTAGACCCCGTCCGACATCTCAGCCTCCCGACAATGCCTGGAACACGTACACCTCGTCGCCGGCGGCCACGCGGTCGGTCAGCCCGGCGGTGTCCCGAACCGCCCGGTCATTCACGAACACCTTCACGTGCTTGCGCAACCGACCCTGGTCGTCGAGCAGGTAGGACCGCAGCTTCGGATTGCTCGCGAAGACGTCATCGAGCACGGCGCGCACCGTCCCGCCGGCCACCTCGGCCGGCGGGCAGGCAACGTGACGCCGCAGATTGCCCGTAAAGCTGACCCGTACCAACCGCCAATCCCGCCTTGCAGACCGGGGATGCCTCTTGACGGTCCCCGTTTGCGGGCACTCTAGCATGGCGGCGGGTAACGCGTCATCGGGCGATGCCGGCGGCGGCGCCAAGCACGGCCCCATCGCCGATGCACGATGCGGCGTCCGCTCGCGGCCTTCGCGGTGCCCGCTCTATCCGTTCACAGCCGGTCGCTCCGATCTGGCCGAAAGATGGACATCGGAGAGGCAGCCTCCCGCACACCCATCGGCTGCCGTCCTCCCAACGCCCGATCAAAAGGTCACCAAGATCGGTCAAATCCGTCGACTGTCAGCGCTCCTGGCTGATGTCCGACACGAGGTCGAAAAGCTCCCGCTCCTTTTGCCTCAGTAGACGATCGTTACCGTGCTTGAGATCCCTGAAGGCCTGATAGAATCGAATTATGCGCACTCTGCGCAAACGTGGAAAAAAGATTGCCATCGGATTGAATTCCCGCTCGCCGGCCCAGTGGCTCCACACCTTCGCCTCCAGCGGCTTGCTGTGTTTCCATTCGCCGCGCCGGGAGTAATTCAAGGTAACGGCGTGGGGCGCTACCTTCGGCAACAACGCCTGCTCAATATACCTCTGCCAGTTCGGGCTGTCGGAATAGACCAACAACACTCGCTTTCCGTCCTTTCGCCACTTCCCAACGAAGCGCGCCCGGAGCCAGAGCCCGCGAACAAGCCTGAAGACGGCGTAGAGGCCAAGGAATGGAAGGATGGCAACGACGGCCAATGCGATAAGGAGGAATTGAGCAACTGATTTCGCGGACTCCCGCCACCTCATCGCACCCTCCGCACCCCTCACAGCCGGTCGCGCAGGCCGTACCAGAGCATCGCCAGCACGAGCAGCGGGCCGCGCAGGGCCGCACCCCCGGGAAAGCGGCGCGAGGGGATGCGCGCCATCACATCGAAGCGCGCGAGCGTGCCCTCGATCGCGTCGGCGAGGATCTGCCCGGCGAGCGTCGCCAGCGCGACGCCGTGGCCGGAATAGCCGCCGGCCGAAAGCACGTTCGGTGCCAGTCGCGCGAAACAGGGCATGCGCGTCATGGTGATGCCGAGCGTGCCGCCCCAGCCGTAGTCGATCCTCGCCTCCTCGAGCTGCGGATAGACCCGGAGCATGTGCGGGCGCACGAAGGCCTTGATGTCGTTCGGGAAATCGTACGAGTAGGTCTCTCCGCCCCCGAACAGCAGGCGATGGTCGGCGGACAGCCGGAAGTAATTGATGACGAACCGGGAGTCGGCCACCGCAACGTCGTCGCGAATCAGCGCGCGGGCAGCCTTCG